>NZ_BAAAFX010000006.1:0-444140 GCF_039523755.1 Tatumella terrea
GTGCGGCATCAGGAGAAAACGGAACAAACACATGAACAACAGATGGAATTGCTAGAGTAGTAAGCGGAGGGTGAAAGTAGCCCCCCTTACAGGGGGCATTCTCAAAAGCCACCTTCTAAGAAGGTGGTCTTTTACTTTTGTACTCTGTCACCGCATGACCGCATGACCGCATGACCGCATGACCGCATGACCGCATGACCGCATGACCGCATGACCACATGACCACATGACCACATGACCCCGGCCCACTGGTCACCTTAGTCAGCGGTTTAGCCGCGAACTTCTGGTGGTGACTTAACCGCCCGTACCATCCTAAGCACACCTCACAGCGGCTCAACAGCCAGTCAGTCCCCCGGAAGACCTGCGGAGAGTGGCACCGGTATATATATAACCTCATTCACGGAGTGTTCCGCGTTGAGTCCATCCTGAATGACGCTGGTAGGGTCTCCGGTCATGGCAGAATATTTCAGAAGCCGTGGGCGCTCGCTCATCTCAGTAACGCCGGCTGTTCACCGAAAAACCCATCAAACGTACGTACCGGCATTCTCCTTATGATTTGAGTGCAGAGGGCAGAGATTAACTTTTCAGCTTAAGGCATCCGGAAAGGGAAATATGCAGCGACATATCTGCTTGCCGGCCTGTTATCATTTCCGGACCGGAACACTTTTCAATCTGTCCTCCCGGCAGCAGCACTTCACCGCTGAATTTTTATTGTATGAAGCGCTATCTGTGGGAGTACATCCATATATTATCCCTGCCGGGTCAGCTCACATAGACTCACTGGTCACCCGGGCAGCAGCACTTCACCGCTGAATTTTTACTGTATGAAGTGTTATCTGTGGGAACCCATGCACGTATTATCTTTGCCGGGTCAGCTCACATAGACTCACTGGTGGCCCGGGCAGCAGCACTTCACCGCTGAATTTTTACTGTATGAAGCGCTATCAGTGGGAGCACATCCATATATTATCTTTGCCGGATCAGCTCACATAGATCCATCGGTGGCCCGGCCGCAGCACTTCAGCGCTGAATTTATACTGTATGAAGCGTTATCTGTGGGAACCCATGCACGTATTATCTTTGCCGGGTCAGCTCACATAGACTCATCGGTGGCCCTGGCAGTAGCGCTTCACTACTCGTTTACACTCGGCGCTTTTTGAAGAGGGCGATTGACGGAACCTCGTTATGCTCTTATCTGACTATCTGACTATCTGACTGCTGCCCGTATACGCGGTCCGAAGGGCTAAAGTGCAGCACTGCCGGGTCCGGCAATGACGTTCTGTTCCGTGTTAAGGCGGCACGGGTTAAGGTGCTTTCATTGGCTCAGTGGGATAAAAAGTTATATCTTGCAGAACTGACGGAACAGATCTCCGTAACGCACTGAATATACGCGGCAGATTTTCACAGACAGGCTTCTTTGTCCGGTGCACTGGTTATCCTCCGCAGAGCAGGGAAGTAAAGCCAAACGGGGAAGCGGATTTACCGTCCGGAATCAGAGTGCATCAAGGCAATGCAGACGGAATATTTGAATTTTTATTCATTTAAATCAGTCTGTTAGTGATGATAATTTAAACATCTTAGCGTAATTGTGTTCGCTGACTGAACAGTTTGCTGAATTTTCAGTCATTCGGTCGGTTTTATTGGAAAAAATAGGGGATAGCTCTTGCCAAGGGCGGGGAACCAGTCCATAATAGCCGCCATTCCGGAGACGAAAGAGATATTAAGTCTTTCGGAATCAATAAGTTAAGCAGGTGTTTTCCACCGGAATTAACAAAGAATCAGAAGAGCAGCATATTTTAAGATGTTGTAATTCAAAGAATTAAAGGCGCGTTGGCAGAGTGGCCATGCAGCGGATTGCAAATCCGCCTACCTCGGTTCGACTCCGGGACGCGCCTCCAGATTTGCCCGGGTGGTGAAATCGGTAGACACAAGGGATTTAAAATCCCTCGGCTGTAAGGCTGTGCGGGTTCAAGTCCCGCCCCGGGCACCACCGATTAAAATGAACAAAAATAAGCACTTATGTGCAATGTCGTTTAACCGCCGTCAGGCGGTTTTTTGTTTTCTGCTTTTCCTTCCATTCACCATTCGGTCCTCTGTCTCTGTCTCTGTCTCTGTCTCTGTCTCTGTCTCTGTCTCTGTCTCTGTCTCTGTCTCTGTCTCTGTCTCTGTCTCTGTCTCTGTCTCTGTCTCTGTCTCTGCTTTCACTGCGACAATTGAAATTTCTGGTCATATGCTGCAGCAAGTTCAGAATTTTTATGGGCAGAGATCGCTCCCTTAAAAAACATAAAACCATCACAAAACATCACAGTGTGACGATCTGAAAGCATCACAATAGTGTTTTATAACTCCCGAAATTTACTATGCGTGACGGTTTCTGTTGCGTTTTATGAGGGTTTTACCGAACTATTTTATTCATCTAAATCATGATGATAGAGGATGTTTTCAGGAGGGGATGGTTTTCCGATGGCTGACTCAAAATCAGCACCGGAAGAAATTTAATTTTTTAACATAGAGAAGATCGATAATGATAAAAAACCAGCGCTCAGGCTGGTTCTGCAGTTAGAGAGTGTCGGGAGAAAGCGCCGGAATAACATGGAGGGGATCGCGTTCTATCGCTCTGAGCAATGCTTTTGCCGGTCCGGTGGGTTCGCGTCGGCCCTGTTCCCAGTTCTTTAATGTGTCGACATTGACTGAAATCAGTTTGGCGAACCCACTCTGTGAAAGACCGGTGGCCGTTCTGATAGCCCTGACCTTAACTGCCATAACCGTTGTTTCACGGGATGGATCACGGGAACCCTCGATGATTTCATTCATCAGCGTCATGCTTTCTGTCAGACGCTCAAATAGTTTTTTGTCCATTACCAACCCTCATTCAACGCCCTTAACAGACGTTTTTCTTCCTCAGATAAATCATCCATGACGCCTTTTTTTATAGATGAGCAGAAGTCTGATCTGCGATTCGGATACTTTATAGTAGTAAATCACCCGGACCCCGCCACGTTTGCCTTTGCCTTTGGCCGCCCAGCGGACTTTCCGCAGGCCGCCTGTATTTTGAATGACGTCTCCCCGGGCAGGATTGTCTGCCATGAACTGCTGAAACTCACAATATTCATCATCGTTCAGTAGTTCCTTTACATCTTCGGTGAATACAGGGGGTTCAATAAATAACATAAGTGTACGTCATTGGCGTATGGTTTTGGAGGTAATACCACCTCTCAACTGTAAGTCAATGGCGTACATTCGGGTATGGAAACAGAGCTGAAAGAAGAGTTAAAAAAATGGCGGTAAAAATAAGTAAAAAGCTAAATGACGTAGTCATAGACAGTTTATTAGTTCATTAAATTCATAAGGTTATAATTTTAAAAGCAGCATCGTAGTTTTTAAAACCCCCCGTTGTAAGGCTGTGCGGGTTCAAGTCCCGCCCCGGGCACCACCGATTCAAATGAACAAAAATAAGCACTTCTGCGCCACTATCATAATATCACTTCATAATATTATTTAACTGACTTCTGCGCCCCGACATGTTTAACCAGTTGACGGGTATTTTCCTCGCCGATAGCTATTCCCACGGACGCTGTGCCTCTTCCTGCATGGCCTCACGACCGTCAGCCAGGAGAGGGCGGCGACCACGTGAGGACGCCGCGAAGCCCCGGGTGCGCATGTACAGCACTATCTTTCCTGGTCGGTGATTGAGTAGTCACGCGCTGAGCGCTTGCTGAAGTATCGTGACAGCACATCGCGGTATGTCTAATCGTTCCAGCCGGGGAACGACTTACCGGTGTGAACGATACGGATCAGGTCAGATATTACGGTTTCCCCTTGACGGTCAGATGTGCATAAGAAGCTTGAGGTCAATTCTCTGCTCACCGCACAGTGGTGCGGCCTATTGGTAACGTCGACGGCGGCACGCATCTCTTCTTCAGCGCTGACAGCTTCCTGTAACAGGGCCGTCAATTCCGCTGCATCCGGCGCCTGTTTTTTGTAAGCGGTGTACTCGCCGGGTTTGGCATTGTTGGTCATGGATAAATCTCCGGGAATTAAAACGAAAAAGCCCCGCACAGGGCGGGGCTTGAGCCATCAGCAAATTTCGGTGAAGCAGATTAAGAATAATTGGATCACAAAAATGAGTTTCAGGCAATCATTTTCAGTCAAACAGACTGCTAAACAGACTGCTTTCTGTTATACAGAGAGGGCTGTTCACATAACGCGGATACCGTTAATGAAGAGCCAGTCAGGAGGATGAAAATGGCGTTAGAGGGAAGATTTATCATTAACAACGAATCAGTATCTCAGCTCATGTTGCACGGGGTCGGAGCCTTTCCGGCCTATTCCGGGTCTGGAGAATTCAGGAATCAGACCGGCTGTGTTGACGTACCCAAAGCAGGCCCGCTTCCACCGGGCAGATATCATATTGTGGATCGCCCGACAGGCGGCTGGAAGGGTGTGATTCGCACCGACCTCCACGATTTTTATTCCTGGGTTACGCTCTATCCGGTCATCAAGGGGGAATGGTTCGCGCTTTACCGGGATGACGGTACAATTGATGATTACACTTTCATCAATGGCGTGAGGCGGGGTAATTTCAGGTTACACCCGCGAGGCCCGAAGGGCGTGTCTGAGGGATGCATAACCTTTGTGAACCGGACGGACTTTCTTCGGGTACGCCAGTCACTGCTGGCCACAAGCCCCATCACGTTACACAACGGATTACGATCCTACGGAACTATTGAGGTGGTAGCGAATGGAAGCAAAGCGTGTTCCGGTCGGCTTTAAGCTACTTATCTTCACCGGACTGTTTGCGGTTTTCTGCTGGTTGCTTCAGTCAGGGGGTGAGATCAGCAACGAGCAGTTATCGATATGGCGTAAGGCCGCAACGCTGTTCGGGGATGATGATCCGGAAGGGTTTATTCTACTGTCAACATTTCTGGCGAATCTGGTACTGGCGGTAGCGGGCTATAAGTGGGTTGTGCGCTGCCTGGAAAAAAGGATGAACAAACCGGGCTGACTCCCGGTTTACGGTAAACCATCCGGCCGCTGTCACTGCTGCAGGGTAATGATGCCTTTGACGGCATCCAGCGACTGGCCGTAAAACATCAGCCTCAGCTCTTGTTCCTTTACTTGTCTCCCACTCATTCAGCAGATAGATGGCATCGGCCTGTTCCGGCATAGCCTGCGTCATTTTTATAGACTGGCCGTGCTGCAGCTCATCCGGGAAGACAGCAGCATTAAGGACAATAAAATCCGGATCGTCCAGTTGCTTCGCTGCGCAATGGAACTCATCGCCATTGTCCTCTATTGCAGCCTTTTGGCCACTGCGGCACAGAACTCGTTACGGATTTCGGCCCGCCTCCTGTTTTTGGCATTGCAGGGACACCACATCGCATTGAACCAGAGTTTAGCTGCGTCACTGACAGATCTTAATCCGGCTGATTAATGGTTCAGGGATATTATCGGCTGTTATTTCCCTGCTACATCAGGTCAGAAATATAAATCTCTATTTTCCCCGACTCACTGAAAAAAAATATCTATTCCTTAAAGAAAACCCTTCTCTGAATAAATAATCGCTATCCGGTGCTTACCGGAATTACATCATATCCCTGATAACAATAAGGAATCATCAAAATTAAGATATTCCATGGAATATGATCCTGCTTTTAGCGGATTTATCGCTATTTTTTTTGATGATAATTGTTAATCACATCGATCATTATTTTAAATGGTGGGGGGTGTATTATTCCAGGGATTGTCATGCAAATGTCATAAAGATGATTTAATAGAGCGTAAATATACTTTGATTGCAATTTATCCCGGAAGGAACCGTTAGAGGGCTAACAAAGTATTAAATTTTACATATGAATTATTTTTCGATCCTTATCTCTGAATTGGTGTGATAATCTGCAGTATATTAGTATAAATCACTTAATTTATGCCTGTAGTAAAGATTGCGTAAATTTTTGTTTGCCTAAGTAAATTCATCTCTTTATGATTAATCTTATTCGTTAGCATTTAGTGCTATTTAATAAATCTACCGGTAAGAGAAAATAATAGGTGACCAGGAAAAATTTATTTTGGCTGGTGGTGTTATTTATATTTTCCAGGCAAGGGCTGGCAGCAGAAGGTTTTCTGTCACCCCCGACTGAACATTCACCGGAAAACCGTGCACCGCAGGTTTATGAAATATCTGCAGGCACAACGCTAAAGCAGGGCTTGCAGCAATGGTCAGCCACTACCGGATGCGATGTTACCGGAATTTATCACTGGCAAATGATCTGGGAAACTCAAGTCAATTATCAGGTTGATGCGCCCCTTATTTTCCATGGTGATTATCTGACAGCCATCACAAAAATAATTGATTTATATTCAGTGGCCCGTATTCCGCTGTACGCACATATTTATAGAAACCAATGTCTGGTGGTCATCGATACCCGTTGAGGGCTGTCTTATGTATTACTGGTTACTGTCATTTTTTATCGGGGGATTATTGTTTGCGGGCCTGTTCCCTGAGGCACAGACACAACAGCAAATTAACGATGAAAACTGCCAGCGCGAGGCGATGTTTTTTCTGAACAAAGCCGCAGAGTGGCAGCACTCTGACCACACTCAGCCTGTCAGCACCGGACCGGCTGAAATCCCGTTACATTTTGAACGACGGGAGAAACAGCATTATCTCTGGACGACTGAAAAGCCGGGACTGGCGGGGTGTCTGATGAAGGTTAGTGAACATAGCCGGTTATTTTATATTTTACGGGATCACCGCCTGTATGACATGGACGGTACTGCCGAAAATATAGAAATACCTGATGACATCACTGACGGCAGTATTCTCTATTATTACCAGGAATAAGATGGTTTATGAAATTCAATAAAAAGACTACGCTGAGCCTGTTATCGTTGTTATTTATTCAGCTATCAGGGTGCAGTAGCTGGCAGAGAATTAATGAGATAGAAAAAGAAAATAATCAACTGACATCACAGGCGGATGCCATGATGCCATTTAATAAAGCACATCCCTATGTCGTTAATGAAAATTCCCAATGGATTAATCCGGAGCCTGTCAGCCATTCTTCTCAGGACGGCCATGGTGAACTGCCATTCTGTAATATGACACTCAACCATCCGGGGAATATCAGCCTGCAAGCCATTGCGTCACTGATTACCTCTCAGTGTCAAATTCCTGTAAATGTGACTCAGGATGCACTCAGCCAGCAGGAAAATAGTTCAGGATTCAGCGGTCAGGATCCCTCAATGAATGACCCTTTACCGGGAAACGGCGCGCCGGTGAATAGCGTTTCCTCCGGGGCATCACTGAATCATCTTTTCTGGCAGGGGCCGGTTTCCGGTTTGCTGGATGATATTACTGCACGTCAGGGACTGAGCTGGGAATACCAGGACCACAGGGTAATTATTTCCTATATGACCACCAAAACCTTCCCGGTGTTATTTATGGATAATAATGCCAGTTTTTATTCCCGCACGGTCAGCGGCACGACCTCATCACAAAACCAGAATACCAACGGGGTCGCCGGCGGGCAAAACGCGTCTGACAATGGTGATAAAAATTCAGGAACCACCTCTCAGGCGACCACTATGGAAATAAAGTCCGGACTTTATCATGATATTTCCAGCACCATCTCTATGATGCTGACACCGGGTAAAGGCAGGATGGAGCTGACGAACGGAGAACTGACGGTCCGGGATACTCCGCGTGTGCTGAGTGAAGTGGCGCGATATATCGATGATCGGAATACCCAACTGAACCGCCAGGTCGTTCTGAATGTGCAGGTCTACAGCATAGATAACAAAGATAACGACCAGCTGGGTATCGACTGGAAAGCGGTGTTTAACAACACCAATCTGGGGTTATCGCTGACCTCACCTTATGCGGATGCCGCCAGTGAAATGATGAGCAGCGGCATCTCAATTCTGGATGGAAAAGGGCAGGGCAGCACGGCACTAGTCAAAGCGCTGGCAGAACAAACGCATCTGACGGTGGTGACTCAGCTTTCCAGTATGACGACCAACCTTTCCGCGGTTCCTGTACAGGTGGCGTTGCAGCAGGACTATGCCTCTGATACCAGCACCGAAAATACCGCCAATGTCGGCTCCTCCAGCAGTATCAGTAAGTCCACCATTACCACCGGTCTGAATATGACGATCCTGCCGTATCTGATGCCTGACTCAACCCGTATGCAGTTGCAGTTTGCCATCAATATGTCCGATGACCCGACCTTCAGAACATTTACCAGTCAGAATGCGTCGATTGAACTGATGAAAACCCGGATGAAAATTTTCACTCAGCGGGTATTGATGAAATCCGGACAGACGCTGGTGTTAAGTGGTTATCAGTCGGTGAGTAACAGTGATGATCATCAGGGCGTGGATCATTCTCATTTCTTCCTGCTCGGCGGGGGGGATGGCGGCAGCCGGGGCAAGTCTGCACTGGTGATCCTGATCACTCCGGTGCTGATGGGATAATGGCAATGCAACAGAATCCCCCTTACTGCATCCGGCAAGGTGGTCGCCAGCTGGTAGCCGGACTGGAATGGCGCTATCTGCCGGTCAGAGGCCGCAGGAAGATCCGCCAGCGCTTACCTGCGGGTCAGCAGACTTTCCATGTTGTCCTGACCAATGAACGCCGGAGTGATCCCGGATGCCTGCTGGGGTGCGTCGGACTGCCGCCGGCAGAGCAGGGACGGGTAAAACGTTATCCGCTGGCCCTGATGGCGCTGCAGAAAATGCCACCGGACAGCTATGCCATCTGCCGGCTGGAGGAGGGACTTTACTGGTTTGTCGCCAAAGAAGGTCACGGGTTATCGCCGTTCAGCGACTTTCCCGGTACCCGTGAGGAAACCCGGCATTATGTGCGGCAGTTTTTATTACTGAACCGTTCAGAGACCCAGTGGAAGGAATTTCGCAGTGACAGCCCGTCAGTAAACGGTGCGGTAGAAAAAAAACAGTCTTTCGCCGGTCTGACGCTGGATGAGTTATTACAACATTCCCCCCCGCTGGCCCGGAAATACCGGCTGAAGGCAACGGATAACCGTTCCCGGCTCAGACTGGCCGGCGCGCTGGTGGTGATCGGAGCGGCGATCCTCTCAGCCGTGATGTGGTGGAATAACTATCAGCAGCAACAACGTATCGAAGCCGCCCAGCGCTATCTGTTACTAAAACAGCAGCAAGGGTCGGCGGCAGAGACGGCTCTACCCTGGTCCCGTCAGCCTGCACTCAGTGACGTGCTGTCTGTCTGCCAGCAGCGTACCGGTGGTTTACCGATGGTGATTGCCGGCTGGGGATTAAGCCATGTGAGCTGTACGGCGGATCCCGCCGGAATAACGGCGAAATATAGCCTGCAGCGTGCCGGAACGGTCGATGATTTCTCCCGTCAGTTGCAGGAGCATGGTCTGTCCGGGCTACCTTACCGGTTCAATCTGCCCGGGGCAGGAGATGAAGCAGAGATATTTTTACCCTTTACCCTGCGCCAGGGCACTGACCGTAAGACCTCAGCGTCTGTGCCCTTAACCTCTCTGGTGAGTCTGGCACAACAGACGCACAGTGAATTACAACTTTCGGATGCCGCAGGCATCGAATCGGGTCGATTTACTGTCCGGACATTTACTCTGGTAACCCCACTGAGTCCGCGTTTATTACTCACCGGACCGGTTATGCAGGCGCAAAACCTTGGCTTTATCCGCCTTGACATCAGCAGAACCGCGGGCCGGTTACTTTTTACGCTGGAGGGACGCTTATATGAAAAGCAGTAATTTCAGGAGAAGTCACCTGTTGCTTTTGTTGATCTGCAGCCTGAGGGCCGTGGCCGGAAGTCAGGAGGATGGATTTACCCTCGGCTCACTGGAAAAGATCCAGGAAGAAACCCTGTTCGACCAGGCCCGGCTGGAAAGTGTCCGCGCGCGGAATGAGCTGGATAAATACCGGCAAACCGCCGAGCCTCAGCCGGCAGCAGATCCAGCCGTCCCTGCAGGTCATCCATTAACGGGGATGTCCGGTGAGGCGGCCGATGCTCCGGCCCCCGTCAGTACGCCGGCAGAAATTACTGACCCGGGAGAGGCCACTCTGCCAGCGGTCATCCAGATCTGGGGTAATCGCCGGCATCTCAATGCACAGTTGCAGATGCCGGACGGAAAAAGAGTGACGGTGGCTGAAAACACGGTCCTGCCCGGCAACCGGTATCGCATTATCGCGATCACGCCCCGCGAGGTCAGGGTCAGTAACGGCTATGGCTCGCCGAAGAACCTCGCCTTTATCGGGGGCAGTGATGATTAATCGTCAGGACAGTTCGGCGTATATCCATATTGACCGTTCTGCGGAGGAGCTCACGGTTTACTTCTCAGAAGCTCACCGGCATGACCCGCTGACGGCCTCGGTGCTGGCCGGCATACTTCGGCAAAGCCCCCGGGCCAGGTTTGCGCCTGTCCAGCTCGATGAGTTACGTCAGTTACAGAATGAGCAACAGAGTGATCAGGTCACTACCGATATCAGCCGCTCTGAGCAACAGTCCAGAGTGATCCGTTATTTCCGGCAGGCCGTGACGCTCGGAGCTTCCGATATCCATCTGCTGATCGGCTATCAGGAGGTCACTCTGGTGCAGTTACGTATCCACGGCCAGCTGCGCACCATCGCGCAACTGGAGCGCGAAGAGGGTATGCAACTGGCGGCGACCATCGTCTTGTCTATGTGTGATGTGACGGAAAAAAGCTTTAATGCGAATCGTGCACAGGATGGCAGGCTGCGCAGTGAATTTGTCCGGCAACTGGGGATTTTCGGTGCACGCTACGCACATACCCCCGCAGAATTCGGGCTATATGTGGTTATGCGCGTATTGCCGGATGACAGCGGATCACTCCCGACCCCGGACCAGCTGGGTTTTCTGCCGGTACAGCAGCAGCAGATCAACCGTATGCTGACCCGCCCTGAAGGGATCATCATTATTTCCGGCCCGACAGGCTCAGGAAAGAGCACCTCTCTGCGCTGTTTCAGCCGCTGTTACCTTGAACAGACGTTACACAGTAAACGGCTGTTCACGATAGAAGATCCTCCGGAAGGGATGATCCCGGGAGCGGTTCAGACGCCGGTGATCGCTGACCGTACCGACCCTGAAGCGCTGAGCCAGGCCTGGTCGAGAGGCATTTCATCGGCGCTGCGTCTGGATCCGGATGCCATGATCATCGGTGAGATCCGCGACACTAACTCGGTCCGTGCCGCACTCAGTGCGGCGAAGTCCGGGCATCTGGTGCAGACCACACTGCATGCAAACGATGCCATCGGTATTCTGGATCGTCTGACCGATACCCTGCAAATCCCGTTGCCGGAAATTGCCGACGCGCAGTTAGTGATTGGCCTGATTGCCCAGCGACTGGTCCCTGTACTGTGCCCCTCCTGCAAGCTGAGCTGGCAGCAAAAGTTACCTTCCATGTCAGCGGAACAGCGGGACTTTCTGACGCGGCACTGTGAGGCGGAAAAACTCTGCTTCCGGCATCCGTCCGGATGTTCAGAATGTTTCCATGGCACGGTAGGCCGGAAGATGATTGCCGAAGTGATCCGCCCTGACGCCCGGTTTATGGAGCTGTACCGGCATGAGGGGAAAATCGCTGCCCGCAGATACTGGCTGGAGACCCTGAACGGCATTACCCGGACGGCTCACCTGAAAAATTACCTTCATCAGGGGGTGGCCGACCCGCTGGAGGCCGATTTGATCAGTCCGCTGGATGAAGATGACCTGATGCAGCCGCCGGTAAGGGGGCAGGCATGACAGAAAAACGGACCTGGCGTGAATACAGTGAATCTCTCAGCCGCCAGCTGGCATTGAGGACCTTCTCAGGGAATGACCGGATCAGTTTGTATGATGACCTGGCCTTCCTGCTGGAAAACCAGTTCAAACTGGCCGATGCCATCAGCACGCTGATCATCAGCGATCGTTCGGCCAACAGCCCGCGGGTCTATTGTCTGCAGGATATTGCTGCGGCCCTGACCTGCGGGATGTCACTGGATAAAGGGCTATGTGGCTGGGTGCCGGAACAGGAGCTCTTACTGCTCAGTGCAGGGGTCAGTGACGGGGATCTTGCTGCCGCTATCCGGCGCGCCATGACCATTGCCCGGGCCACAAAAGAGATGCGTTCAGCCTGCAGTGCCGCACTGGCATATCCTTGTCTGTTACTGGTTTCTTGTCTGTTTATGGTACAGCTGGTCAGTCATCGCTTTCTTCCGCGACTGGCGGTTCTGGTCAGTGAAGACCAGTGGCAGGGCTCGCTGCAGGCGCTGGCCGTGATTTCCCGCGGACTCAGTGGACACCTGTTCCTGATCTCTGTCGGTGCCCTCGTGCTGACGGGCTGGACACTCTGGTCACTGCCTAATCTGACCGGGCGTGTGCGCTGCCACCTGCTGGATCACCTGCTGCCGTGGAAGCTTTACCGCGACATCCAGGGGGTGAGTTTCCTGCTGAATATCTCGGCACTGCTCCGTGCTCAGGTGAAAACGGAACAGAGCATCAACCAGTTAATGCAACGCGCCTCGCCCTGGCTGTATGAACGGCTGGAGGCCACGCTGCAGCATGTCTGGCAGGGGAAGCATCTGGGGGCGGCTCTGTTTGCTACCGGATATGCCTTTCCTTCGGCGGAAACCGTAAAAAAGCTGCGGGTACTGACCGCGGCGGACAATGCAGAAAATATTATTGAGAATTTCGCGAATGACTGGCTGCAAAAAACCGTACAGCGGATTAAGCAAACCGCGACGATGGCCGGCTATGTCTGCCTGAGTCTGAATGCCGGCTACATGGTACTGATCCTGCTCTCCACGCAGGATCTGAATAACCTGATTTCTGTTCATCAATGACCCGAGGAAACTCATGACGACAGCAACACCCATACACCGCGGAGCTATCTCCCTGTTTGAAGCCGGTATCTGGATCACCATTTCGCTCATCGTGCTGGTGATTGGGATCAGTGTCGGGGGAGGTTTATTCAGCCGTAATGATACCAGCACAGAAATGGGCAATATCAGTGAACTGATCACCAATACCCGTAATATGCTGAAAGTCGGAGGGAGCTACCAGTTTGCTTCCGACCGTGAAATGACCGGGGCGCTGATCCGCTTCGGCGGCGCGCCGGGGAATATGAGCATCCGCGGAGATAAAAACTCCGGCCAGGCCATCCTCAGTAATGTCTGGGGTAAAAATGTCACCCTGGTTCCGGATAACGTAGAGGGAGAAGGCAGCAACAGCGGATTCATACTGCGTTATGAGGGGGTCCCGTCGGAGGCCTGTACCACGCTTGCCACCAAACTGGCCAGCACCAGCCTGATTGATCACATCAGTATCAACGGCCATCGCTATAGCAGCAGTCAGGGGGCGGGTGAGGCAGCCGCTGATTGTCAGTCCGCCGGGGACGGTAAGGATAACAACCGGCTCGAATTTTTCAGTGCGAACTGACACGATGAACCGCGGATTTCTTTGTTTACTGCTGCTGATCGCGTGGCAGGGCCGGGCGGCAGATTGTTTTGAGCAGGCAGCCCGTCATTACCATCTGAATGCAGACCTGCTCCGGGCCATCAGTCAGGTGGAAAGTCAGGGAAAGGCGGGGACAATCGGCCTGAACCGTGACACTCAGGGGCGGGTCACCAGCAGGGACTACGGACTGATGCAGATTAATTCGACCCATATCGCGGCATTGATCCGTGAACACCGTATACAACAGGCCACGGATTTATTACGGAACCCTTGTCTGAATATCGATACAGGCGCAGGGATCCTGGCCCGTCATCTGAGCTATTGCGGAAATAACTGGGCCTGTCTGGCCACCTACAACACCGGTTTTCTGCAGGGCCGGGATCAGGCACGCCGCCGTTATATCCATAAGGTTTACCTGGCTTATATGATGTATTCGCAGCGGAAGGCAGGATGATGGCAGACAAGATAGTGCTGTTTATGGTCGCCGGAATGCTGATGGTCAGGCAGGCCTGTCAGTTTATCGGTGATCATCAGGGGAATACCCCGGGCAAGCCAGTGCCTGTGGCAATTATTCTGCTGGCCACAGCGGCTTTTGCTCTGGCACTGTGGGTGCCAGGCATGTCCGGACAGCCTGTGGTACTGGCAGCGTTTCTGTTATGGGGAATTTTATTCACCGTGATTGATATCAGCAATTTCTGGCTGCCCTGGCGCTTTACTCTTAGTTTTACAGTGACCGGTGCATTGATACTCTTTCTGATAAAGGGCAGTGCCGCCATTATTACCGGTATAATTACCTGGAGTATTCTGTTTTTATTATTCCGGGGAGTAGAAAAGATTTCGCTGAGGACCTGCGGAACCTCGGTAGGTCAGGGGGATGTGTATTTTATCAGTGCATTGAGTTTCTGGATGCATTGGCAAGTCATTTGTCTGGTATCCGGCGTGGGTTTTTTATTATTGTTTTGTCATGCACTGATAATAAATAAAAAAACATTGCCGTATGCCCCTTATTTTTATGTGGCGTTCTTACTCTGTCAGGTAACGGATGTTGCCAGGTTAATTTAACAATAGTGCACCTATGGGAAATATACATCGCGGAGATACGCTGTTTTCTCTGAGCCTGGTACTGGCGTTAATATTAATTGCAGCGCCGATAGGGTATCAAAGATACAGTGACTATTTACAACTGCAGGAATGGACAGTCACCGCCAGAGAAACTGACATGTTTTCCGGTGCGGCTGAGCGTTACCTGAAAGATAATTATGGTGAATTACAGAAACATTTGCTGGCAGAGAAATTTATTGCGATCGATGCAGAGCAACTCCGGCAAAAAGGGTATCTGGATAAAAATATCTCGCTTATTAATAACGAGGGACAAAGCTATACCGCGTATTTTACTCTGGATAACCTGACGGATAAAAACATAACAGGGTTATTACTTTCCCGGCAGGGCACTGTTCTCAGTGAAAAAGGGATGCGTTATATCGCACGACTGATGCACGGAGAGTCAGGGTATATCAGTGAAGATAATCAGGCGACCGGGGTGGATGGCAGCTGGAAACTGAATACCACGGAGTCTGGCATTCCGGCGGCCCGCGGGCATCTGGTCACGCTATTCTCCGCCGACACGATGCAGAGTGTATTCAGTGAAAGTGACCGCCTTTATCGCTATACGGTGCCGGGCCATCCGGAACTGAATCAGATGCATGCCGATATGGATCTGACTCAGCACAGCATTCGTAATGCGGGCGAGATCACAGGGAAAAATGTGTCGCTCAGCGGTGGTCTGGCCGCAGATAGCGTATCAGCCAAAGCCGGGCTGTGGAGTGATGGCACGATCACCGGTGAAACCGATATCCGTACTGTCACCGGATCACTGGTGACCCGCGGTGATAAGGGATGGATTAACAGTACCCATAATGGCGGCTTTTATATGGATGATGACCAGTGGGTAAAAGTCTGGAAGGACAAAGGGATTGAAACCGGCGGGGAGATCAAAGGCGGGAAGATATCTTCCGATGGCCGTATGACCACCCGTGAATATCTGGATGTTCAGGGCACCGCCTCACTGAACTCCGCCTGTAGTGAGGACGGCTTGATCGCCGGTGGCGGGAATTCGGGCATATTATTTTGCTACAACGGCCAGTGGACCGGATATATGAAAAAGTCGGTTCAGCTTTCCAGTCTCGGCGGCAAAACCGGAAGTTATCAGGGGCTCAACGGCACCGGAGAACTGGTGTGGATGTCAGTGACCGGCGGCAATTCTTCACTGAGCCGGAGTGCGGGGGACGGCTATTGTTATAATTTTGCAGATTTAAGCGCCACCGTTAACGGAATTATGGTCGCGCATAATAGTAGTCAGGGTAAAAATATTACACCCTCAACGTCTGTTTTATTTGCTATTCCGCCGGGAGCTAATTATTCCGTGGTTTCCCGGCCGGGGCAGATATATGGCTGCGGATATGGACAGTTTTCTGTTTCTGCTTATCAGTAATCACTCACAACACTCAGGAGGTAGATTAATCATAAAAAACGTGTGTATTCCTTAATTAAATTATAACTATGGAGTCTGTAATGAATAAAATGATGAAAAGCATTCTGGCTTTCCCGCTGGCAGGATTCTTTGCTGCCAATGTTATGGCAGCAGATACTTCGGCCGATCAGGAACCGGTAACCACAGTTACTACACCGACCTATTATGCATTAGGCGATAGTGATGGCGGTGTTTTGAATTATTTCAAAACGAAATATACCGCCGGCAGTGCCAGTGACTACGATATTTTATTATTAGGTGATTCACTCAGTGCTGACGCGTCTTTAAAAACGACCGTGACTCAGGCATTAACTCAGGGAAAAGAAGTCATTTTTGATGGCAGTGCCGGCGGTAAAAAAGCGGCAGCCCTGGCAGGAGCGGTGCTGGGCTCTTCGGTTCAGTCTGATGCGGTGATGTTTAAAACGTCACCTGAAGGTGATGGCTATCTGATGACCCCGGTGGATCTGAGCTCCGGGCAGTATTCCACAGAGCTATTCTCGGATGAGAAAACAACATCCGCTGTGAATTCAGACAATACGCCGGATCAGATCTTCCAATAATTCAGGGGACAGACAATGAAAAAGATTTCACTAACGTTGTTAGCGGCACTGCTTCCGCTGTCGAACGGTTTTGCGAGCACCTGTCTGGTGGGCCATACCGAGAATGTTATATTAACCGGCAAATCTGCCGCCTTTGCACAGACTCAGTCACGTACCACCTGGGAAGACTGGATCTGGCGCGGACCTATCTACCTGTGCCCGAAAGGATCCGGCGGGGTAACCAGCTGTACCTATATCTGGGGGCAGACGAAAACCACCGGCTATCAGTGGGGCGGCACAGTCGGCCTGAACCTGAATAAAATTCCGGTGATCGGGGGAGCGTTGAGTCTGGTCTCAGTGAGCGCGAACTATAGTCATCAGCAGAGTTTCAGCACTAACTATAACTGGAATATCAGTGTTGAGCCTGGTTATTACGCGCAACCTATTCAGGTGGTGGTTCGTCGCTGGACTCAGGGAAGTTATCGCGGGGGATACGTTCACAACCCGACCACCAAGTGTTCTATGGGAATTGCTTCTACGCCGGCATTAAACTGGTATGGCTGGGATAATAGTGTTGTAGCAGGACGCTGGACGGCTAATATCGAGCAATCACGTTATGCGAGCTATTACGTCCATAAATAATCGGCATCGCTGAAATTAACCACCCCCTGTCGGGGTGGTTTTTTACTTGCGGGTTATCGCATCACGTCATCGTCGCACGGTCAGCTGACCCGGCCAGAGAATATCTTCAATGTCACCGGTAAGACTGATTTCCCGGAGGAGCAAAGAAAATGGCGGTATGACCAAAGTCCGAATGCTTCGGCCATTATTTCCCCGCCGCAAAGGGACCCGTCACTGACGCCCGGTCAATGGGTGACGGATTTGGAAAATAGCTGGATAACCACTACCCCCATTACTATCAGCAGGATGCCGATAATCGCTGCCAGGTCCAGCGTCTGCCGGAAAAACACCCAGGAAATCAGTGAGACCAGGCAGATGCCCACCCCGGCCCAGATAGCATAAGCTACCCCGACATTCATAACCCGCACCACCTGAGATAATCCCGCAAAAGAAATAATATAACCGGCGATGACTGCCAGTGAGGGGAGCAGACGGGTAAAGCCTTCTGAGGATTTGATCATAGAAGTCGCAAATGTTTCGGCGACGATAGAGACAAAAAGAATCAGCCATGTTTTTAACATAATGTCGTCCTTAAAATGCAGGTCCCGGGTCAGCCTTACGGGCTGTAGTAGAGGAGGTGCCCCGGAGTGACGCAATAACCGGGGGCAGATCGATAATACGTTGTTTAATCTGCAAGGGTCTGTCGATAAGTCCGGCAAATTGTACCTTTTCCGGGCTGAAAATTACAGATTGCCCGGCATGAGGCGCATCCGGCGCACTTATGGCCCGTCACCTCGTTTGAGTAAGCCCGGGAGTTCACAGGATCTTAAGCGCGGGTCTGGCCGTAATAAGAACCCGACCCCTGCCTCCTGTCAGTGCTTCGGGCATAAAAATATGAATGACGTATTCCCGTGACTCCATCGTTGCTGAATAACCGCCGGAGCGAAGGCAGAATTTCCTGCACAGAGACATTTATCTGTCCGGTGACCACGGCCACCCTAAGAGCCGGATTAAATAAGCCATGCCTGAAAAAAAGAAACCTGCTGCGGTAGTTCGGGCTGAGCAGGACAAGGACAACACCCGTAAAGGGCATCACCGGGAATAATGTACACGATAAACTGTGAGAGTCTTCGGGCGGTACGGATGACAGGCAGGGATACAGTGGGATACGGCCGGTCTGTTTTCAGCCTTTGTCACCCCCGGGTCTGATGGGCAAAGCCTGCGGACCACCCGGAAGACCGTTCAACCTGCCGGGTCTGCGGTATCACCTCCGGCCTTTTCCCCCGACTGCCGCGCGATAAACCCGGGGGGCAGTGTCAAGGGAAACGGTCAGGGAGGTCAGCTTACCCACTCAGCCCGCTCTCCGGACTCTGTGAGCTTAAAGATGCTGCCTGTTCATTCTGCCAGTGACCCCTGAGCCGGGGGCGTCCGGGCCTGTTACAATTTTAGTCGTGAGCAGATCACCGGGTGTACTATACTCGCCATCAGTCTCAGCAAAAGTCTTATAACTGACTGTAACCTATGAATTATTTAACAAAAAGTGCGATTGTCTTTTCGTTGAAAACGGCGCTGGCGGCATTCCTGGCGTTTTATCTGGCATTAGAACTTAATCTGGAAAAACCGACCTGGTCACTCACCACGGTGTATGTCGTGTCACAGATTTACTCCGCCTCCACGGTATCAAAATCATTTTTCAGGCTGCTGGGCACCGTACTGGGCGGAATTTTTATTTTCGTCATTTATCCGGCCACGGTGATGTCACCGGTTTTGTTCAGTTTTACGGTCTCCGCCTGGGTTGCGCTATGTCTTTATCTGTCCTTACATGATCGGACACCGAAAAGTTATATTTTTATGCTGGCCGGATACAGTGCGGCGATTATGGGGTTCCCGGACGTGACGACACCGTCAGCCATTACCTATACCGTGATCTCCCGTATTGAAGAGGTGGCACTGGGCATCCTCTGCAGTAGTCTGGTGCATGTGCTGATTTTTCCGGTGAGTATGAAATCGCTGCTACAGAACAGTGTCGATAACTGGTATCAGCAGGCAAAAAAAGTCTGTGCCTCATTGCTCAGCCAGCAAGCCCGATCGGCAGAAATGCCCGAACGGGAACAGATCCTGGTCCAGATGGCGAATTACCCCGTGAGTGTGGAAGTGCTGATGACTCACTGTGCCTACGAACCCGATCAGGTGAAGCGGCTGGTACGTCTGGTGTCGGCGCAGTATCAGCACCTCTCTTATCTGGTTCCGACCCTGACGGCGATAGAAAAACGTCTGAGTCTGCTGTCTGCAGAAAATATCCGGCTGCCTGAACTGATGACGCATTGCATGGGCCGGTTTCTTGACTGGCTGGAACAACCGGCCAGCACGGAGGATGTGGTTTCAATTAATGCGTTACTGGAAGAGACACAGCAGAAGATCACAGAAAATTTTCATTCCGGTAGCCGGGGCACCGAAGAGTGTTTGTTGTTTCTGGGGCTGACCCGTCGGTTACAGAACTTTGTGCGTATTCTGAGTGCGTACCATGGGGTGGAAGTCAGGATTTCGCGGCTTCGCAGACGCGGTAAATCTTCTCCTGCAGGGCACCGGCAACGTTATTTCGACCACGGCATGATCTCGTTGTCTGCCTTTACGGCCTTTGCCGCGACCTTTATTGCCTGCCTGTTCTGGATCGGCTCGGGCTGGAAAAGTGGCTACAATGCGGCAATGATCGCCGCCGTAACCTGTTCGTTTTTTGCAACCCACGACAGCCCGATCGGCGGAATGCGGGTGTTTCTGAAAGGTATCGCCATTGCTATCGCCATCAGCATTTTTTATTCCATGGTGATCCTGCCAGGCGCAATCACCTTTGAAGCGATGATCATTTGTCTGTTACCGGCACTGTTTCTGATGGGGCTGATTATTGCTAACCCGGCCACCAACTTTATCGGGCTGATTATCGCCACACAGCTCCCCGCCTATATCGGCCTGACCCATGATTTTGCCCCCAATCCATTTGCGACCGTCAACGCCGCGATTTCCACCTTTGTCGGGATTGTCATTTCGCTGGTGGTGACACTGATGATCCGCAACAAACGTCCTTCATGGACCGCGAAAAGAGCCCTGCGGGCGGGCATTAAAGAATTGTTACAGCTTCTCAATGATATCCGTCTGCATAAAGCGTCATTATTGCAGCGCCAGCAGTTCGTTCAGCGAATGCTGGACAGAATCAACGTTATCCTGCCAAGGAATAAAGCCGACCCGGGAAACACGCTGACCGTTGAAAATAACCTGATCACTGAAGTATGGCTGGGAGCAAATGTCTTTGACTTCTATGCCCGTGATCCGGAAGTCCTCCGTTTAAACGGACTTGAGACAGACGCGTTGCTTTATGAGATCAGCTTATACCTGAAGAGGCGATTAAAAAATATCCATGAACAACCCGGCAGCAGGCTGCTGCATGAACTGGAAACGTTGTTATCCGTCATGGAGCCGATGGCGAAAAATAATCCGCAGTTATTTATGCCCTTGTATTTTTTGTTCAACATCCGGTTATCCCTGTTTCCACGGATCCGCTGGAATACCGGGGCAGGAAAATCCTGGTTTCCGGGGGATGACCGTTAAATTTTTACCGGAAAAAGCAGCATAAGAGGAATAAGAGTGAGAAAAGTACTGGCAGTGATCGGCGTATTTTGTATCTTCCTGATACACCCTGCGGTCCGGGCAAGTGAACTGACCTATTTATTTATGCCGGCTGTCCGGCAGGATAAACCGCAATCGATGCTGCTGATGATGCATGGTTATGGCGCGAATGAACAGGATTTCAACGACTTCCCGGTGATTGTGCCGGGTAACATGATTGTGGTTTCACTGCGGGCACCGCTCCCTGTCGCCGGAGACAGTTATCAGTGGTATCGCAATTCAGACAAACAGACGCAGGTTGCCGCCGATCAGCAAAGCAGCAGTGATGCGGTGGTTTCGACGGTGAAGACCTTACAACAGCAATATCACGTCTCCGCCAGCCATACCTATCTGGGGGGATTCAGCCAGGGAGCGGTGATGACCTATAAGGTCGCACTGATGTATCCGCAGTTATTCCACGGCGTGGCGGTTTTCAGCGGACATTTGCCGGCGAATTTTTCGTTAAGCAATATTCCGCGCCAGCAGGTCAGTCAGTTGCATTTTTTTATCGGCCACGGGGAATCGGATCAAAGGATCCCGTTGCGACAGGCCAGACAGGCGGTGAGTCAGCTGAGCGGTATAACGCCGGACATTACCTTTAAAACGTATCCGGGCATGGGGCATACCATGAGCCTGGATGAAATTAAGGACTTCAGGCAATGGCTTTTCACACAGGAGTTTCAGTAAGAAGAGCAGGACGTGAAGAGGGGGGAAGGCCGTGCAGCGACCGGCAGGAGACCCGGTATTCGCGGTGACGAGGGCCGGTTACGGTAGCCCTGCGGGACATCTCTGCCGGGGCAAAGACGGTTCCGCAGTATGGCCTCGGGTCATTTGTACTGCCGGCAAAATCTGAGGGGGCAGTCTCCGGCGCGCACACTTAGCCCTCGAAGGAGTACGCCGGGCGGGTAATACCGGCAGGGCGGCAGCTGGCATTAAGCAACTGGCTGAATTCAGCTTCAGCCCGGGTGACGGCCTGAAGAAATTCCGCCGGTGACAGGGATTGTTGCTGACCGTTAACGTAAGCCAGTGCCAGTTCTTTACTGTTAAAACGATTCAAAGAAAACATAGTGTGGTTAAACTCCGCAGGCAGATTAGATTCAGGTCAAATAATAAGCTTTACGCCTGCGTGGGTGAATCCGGAAATCTGTATCAATTCGATAGGTGATCTCGTTCGCAGAGATATGGAATTGTCACTTTTTATTTCGCATCCCGGGCCAGTGGCGGTATCCCGCCTGTTCGGGGGAGGCTTTCCGGCCGCCACGTACCCTGCTAAGACTGGCAATTCAGCGCAGGGAGTTTCGCCCTGAAAACTCCGGCCGCGCAGGAACAGCCGCAGGCACAGATGAGAGCGTATACGGGGATTACCGGGCACAGTCTTTCTGCGGCGGCGGTGGCCGGGGTTGCCGGCCGGTGCAGGGGGCGTTCTTTTCCGGGCAGCGGCGGGTGAGGGTGACTCTATTCCCTGTCGCCGCGGGGATGCCGGGACGGGCAGAGTACGCGGCCATGGTTTCACCGGTATTTCCCTGGCACATCACGGGACAATGGGGAGTCAGAAAGCCGGTGGTGTTGTCAGCATCAGCTCATCAGCGATGCGGACGATGTTTATTAACGCAGCCCTAATCAATGATTGGCAGCGCCCGATGAGACGTTCACTAAACTATGGCGTTAGCCTGATTAATGCAGAGAGCTTACCGGCAGATAGATTGCGGGTATGAGTCCGGGCATAACCTGAATCAATGCTCTATGCTTTTTTTATGTCAAAATTGTGGTTAGCGATGATGGAACACTCTTACTGTGCACTGGAGCAGTTTGCATGAATAAAAAAATAATACTGACCGTATTGCTGATGATTGCGGTCGTTTCGCTGGCCGTTTTCTTTCGGGCCCAGAATCAGGGGCTGTTATTACAGGGCGAAGTGGATGCGCCGGAAGTGATTGTGACATCTAAAGCGAAGGGCCGCGTCATTGAACGTGAAGCCCAGCGCGGCGATGATGTCCGGGCCGGCGAAGTACTGATGAAACTGGAAGCTCCCGAACTTATCGCCCAGCTGAAAGCAGCCGAAGCGGCCCGCGATCAGGCAAAAGCCCAGCTGGATCTCTCTCTCAGCGGCACCCGTGAAGAAAGTATCCGTAATCTTCGTGCCGTGCTGGCGTCAGCCACATCGGACTACCAGAATGCCCGTGACGAATATAACCGGCAACTGAAGATTGCCGCGAAAGGCTATATTTCTGCTCAGGCACTGGACGATGCGCGTAATGCCCGCAATACCGCGTTGCAGTCCATGCAAAGTGCACAGGCCAATCTGGATGAAGGATTGCATGGCGATCGTGTTCAGCAGCGGGAAATTTATGCCGCCCAGCTGGATGAGGCAGAACAGCAACTACTGGAAATTAAAGCGCAGACGGATGACCTGGTGGTCAGAGCGCCGGTGGATGGTGAGGTCGGCCCTATCCCGGCGGAGGTCGGTGACCTGCTGACGGCTTACAGTCCGTTGCTGACCCTGGTGCGTCTGCCGGATGCCTATTTTGTGTTTAATCTGCGTGAGGATATTCTCGCGCATGTCAGAAAAGGCGACATCATTGAGCTGCGGGTTCCGGCATTAAATAACGCAAGAATAAAAGCTGAAGTGCATTATATTGCGCCGCTGGGAGACTTTTCGACCAAAAGTGCAACGCGGGCGACAGGCGATTTTGATTTAAAAACATTTGAAGTGCGCCTGCGGCCTTTACAGCCTGTGAATGGGTTGCGACAGGGAATGAGTGCATTATGGCAATGGAAGTAAAATACGGACGTCGTTGTTTCCGCCAGGCATTTAACCGCGAGCTGAGAAATGCCTTCAGACGGCCAATGATCCACTGGCTGACCTGGATCTTCCCGTTGTTACTGTTCTGGTTACTGAGCAGTAACTTCTCGGCCGGAACCCTGCTGAATTTACCGGTCGCGGTGGTGGATAATGACCACAGTGAGTTGTCACGGCAAATCATCCGCGACCTGGACGCCAGTCCTCATGCCTCACTCACTGAGTGGCCGGGCGGCCTTGAACAGGCGGAACAGAAATTACGGACCGCGCAAGATTACGGTATCGTCTATATCCCGGCAGATTTCGAGGCCGATGTCCTGGCCGGACGCCAGCCACAGGTGGTTTTTTATTACAACGCGCTGTTTTATGCCTCAGGGCTGTATTCCACCCAGGACTTCTCCGGTCTGATGACGACCCTGAACAGCCAGTATCGCAATATTATGGCGGCTAAAATTGGCAAGCAGGTCCCGACGCTGGCTCAGGTATCCTTAACCTACCAAAGCCTGTTTAATGCCAGTGGCAGCTATATTTATTATCAGCAGTTCGCTGCCACTATCCATCTGATGCAGTTATTTGTCGTCGCCTGCATGATCTATGTGTTATCCCGCAGTAAGCCGCTGGTTTACTCTAATTCTTTCACCTTGTCGTTACTGGGAAAGATGGCTCCCTATACGCTTATCTATACCACGGTACTGATGGCGCAGATTGCCTTACTGGTCTGGGCTTCAGATGCCAGGGTGGTGGGGAATGCGTTCTATATGTACTGTGTCGCTTTTTTCTACATTATGGCAGCGCAGAGTCTTGCGGTGTTTCTGTTCACTTTTACCCGCTCAGCCATTACCGCCTATACGCTGATGGCATTGCTGGTGAGTATTGCCATGACATTTTCGGGGCTGGCGGTGCCGGAATTATCCATGCCATTACCGGCTCAGATTATTTCTAACCTGGAACCGCTGACCCATGCTTTGTATGCCATGTTCGATCTGTTCCTGCGTCAGGTCCCGGCGCAACCGGTGGCCAGTGTCTGTGCCTTATTACTGGCTTACCCGCTGGTGGTAGGTTTGCTGGTCCGGAAACGATTACCGGCCCGCCTTCGCGCACAAGAGGCGATGACATGACCGTATTTTTTCAGACGTTCCGCAAAGTCCTGACCGGCATGCTGCAACGGCCGATGTGGGGAATCTTGCTGATCTCATTGTGTGTTATGAGTCTGGTGTATGCGAACCGTACCGTCTGGAATCTGCCGGTGGCGGTGGTGGACCAGGATCATAGTACCGCCAGCCGCTTACTGATCCGTAATCTGGATGCCACTTCCAAGATTGAGATGATCAACTACGCGGATCTGCAAACCGCCAGACGTGACCTGGGCTGGCGTAAGTTATTTGCTATCATCATTATGCCGGTCGATCTGGAACAGAAAATGCTGGCCGGGGAATCCGTGTCTATCCCGGTATTCGGAGATGCGACCAACCGTTTGCCGAACGGGCAGATAGAGCAGGATGTGATCGCCGCTTACCAGCAGATGCTCGCCCATTATAATAATGAAATTCTCCTGAGCCACGGTTTTACCTCCCCGGAAGCCAGTGTGCTGTTAACGCCCATCAAAGCCGAAATACAGCCACTGTTTAACCCCGGTATCAGCTTTGCGGCCATTATCTTTCCCGGGTTGCTGGTGATGTTATTACAACACTCCCTGTTAATCGCCAGCGTACGGGTTAATCTGACCATCAGTGCCAGCGGTAAACCGTCGATGCCGGTTATTCTGGGGGCATATTCCGCGTTACTGCCTATCTGGCTCTTTCTGTCGATAGTCCTGTTTGTTCTCTGGCCATGGGTATTGGGTTACCGGCAAACGGCCAGCATGGCCGAAATAGTGTTGCTGACTTTTCCTTTCCTGCTGGCGGTGATCAGTCTCGGAAATTTGCTGACGGAATGTATCCGGCGTGTGGAAATCGTTTATCTGACCTTATCCTTTATGACCATGCCGGTCTTTTACATTTCAGGGACCATCTGGCCTGTCCAGGCGATGCCCTGGGGCGTCAGATTACTCTCTGATCTGCTCCCCTCGACCTGGGCAGTGAAAGCCATCGCAGGGGTCAACCAGATGGGGCTTTCCTGGAAAAATGCACTGCCCGATGTGGTGGTGTTGTTGTTACTTTGCCTGTTATTCAATCTGCTGGAATTTCTGATTAACACCTTCCGGAACCGTCAGCGTCGGCAGGCGTTCCTCAGCTTTTTCCGCCTGAAACCGGGGGATAACGCCGGGTAATGGGCCGGAGGCTAGCCTTCCAACGGCCAGCTCTCCGACAACATAAACAACATCTGTTGCGGGCTGTATTTTATCAGGGAATTCTTGCTGCCCGCCTTGCTGAGGATTTCGTGGCACCGAGCCACAGGCAGGGCAGGCGGCGACTGCCACAGATCGTAAGGGGCCATCTCCCGCAACCAGTCCGCCAGTTGCCGTGCCGTATTCTCCGGCGGACGGTCAGGGAAAAGCCCCTGCCACAACTCGTCCAGCAGGCGCTGCTGACGGGGGTCTTTTATCTGTTCACACAGACCAAGAAACGGCAGTAATAACCGGCCACACACTTCTCCGTGATGCCAGGGCATCAATGCACCCGTCTCACCGGCCAGACCATGGATCACCCCAAGCCCTGCCATACTGAGGCTGAGGCCTCCCAGCCAGGAAGCCATCATCATTTTTTCTCTGGCGCATTCTCCCTGTTCATCCGGCTGTGTCAGTGCGGGCCAGGCCGCCACGAAGAGTTGCATCCCCTGCAGTGAAAAACTGCGACTAAAGACGCTGCTTTCTGAAGAAAGCCAGGCTTCGAATAAATGGGTGAAGGCATCGATCGCGCAGCTGGCCAGGATCGTGGCAGGGGTATTGTTCAGCAATTGCGGGTCCAGCAGCGCAATATCCGGGACCAGCGCCGGATGGCGTAATGAGGCCTTTACGCGATAGTGGTGTTGATCGGTCACCACCGCGTTCATCGTAACTTCGCTGCCTGTGCCTGCCGTGGTGGGGACGGCAATCAGTGGCAGACGCTCTCCGCTTAACGGCGTATCACCCACTTTTTCCAGATAACGGATCGCCGGCAGAGGATGGCGGCAGAGAGTACTGAACGCTTTCGCGGCATCCAGCACACTGCCCCCGCCTATCGCCAGCACTCTTTTGGCTAGGTTGCGCCATTTTTGTACCCACTCATCAAGCTCCTGCGGGGAGGCTTCATGGCTGACGGTGATCACCCCGGCAATCAGGTCACCGGTTTCTGACTGCAGTAATGGCCAGTATTCACCGGCAGCAAACGACCGGTTAATAAAAACCAGTGTCGGCAGGGGCGCTGCCAATAGCAGCGTTTTCAGCTGACTGAGGCAACCTGGCCCGAAAATTGTATGCTGATTACAGAAGAGATGGGTTTGCCGCATCACGGATGACTCCCGGGTTAAATCAGAAGTGTCGTGCAGCACTCACGGAATTGCCAGTGTCAGCCTGACGGAAGACGCGGCTGAGACCGGAATATTTTATTTAATCGATCCCGGTCACAGGCCAGGTGATAACGGATGCGGAGTCGAATGAAGAAATCACTGACTTTTTCCGCGCTGGCCGCTGGCACGAAAGCGGCAGGCGACGGGCGTTACCCGGAAAAGCAGGCTATGACGGCACTGCATCGCGCGATAGATTGCGGGATCACCACCATTGATACCTCTGCCTTGTACGGTCAAGGCCGGGCGGAGCGGATGACCGGTAAAGTGATGGCAACGCGCCGGCAGGAGGTCTGTCTGGTGTCGGAAGTGGTGTCAGGCGCAGCTAATCGCTGGTTATCCCGGCGTTTTTGTCAGGCTTCTCTGAAGCGACTACAAACGGATCATATTGATTTTTATATTCTGCACCGCCGCTATCCCGGCCTGCTGGCATCCGCGGTCCGCAGCCTCGAAAGACTCCGCCAGGAAGGGTTGATCGGGGGCTGGGGCGTTGCGGACTTTGATGTCCGGGATATTAAACAACTGCTTGCGCTGCCGGGCGGTGAAAACTGCCGTATCAACAAGGTGATGTATCACTGTGCTGCGCGCGGTCCTGAATACCGTTTACTGGACCAATGCCGTCAGGCCGGTATTCATTTGATGGCATATCCCCTTTCGGGGGAGCAGGGGATCCGCTGCTTAGCGCGCCGGTGCTGGAGATTATTGCCCGTGACCATCGCTGTCAGCCGGCAGAAATCGCACTGGCCTGGATCCTCCGGCAGCCCGGGATGACCGCAATTATCGAAGCCGACAGTCCGGTACACCCCGGGCGGCTCGCCAGGGCGAAAACCCTGGCGCTGACGGCGGCCGATCTCGCGGCGATTAACGGCGTGTTTCCGCCACCGGTTATCCGTCAGCCACTTTCACGTCAGCAATAGCCGCCAGATAAAAGGCCGCCAGACGGGCTATCGTTGACGATTTAACTGGTGATATCCGATCATCACCACGTAGATAGCGACCAGCACGGCGATGATCATCTCATGGGAAATCCAGCGAATGGCCTGACCGAGCACGATACCGACCACGCCATAATCCGAGTCGGAGAATGTGGTATTTTCCAGCCCTACCTGACCGAGAAGCGGGATCAGAATGGCGGGCAGGAAGGTGATCAGTAATCCGTTGGCAAAGGCACCTGCAACGGCTCCGCGCCGTCCACCGGTCGCATTGCCAAAGACACCGGCGGTGGCACCGGTAAAGAAGTGTGGCACCACGCCCGGTAAGATCAGTACCCAGTTAAGCTGGCCCAGCAGTAGCAGTCCGGCCAGTCCGCCGGCAAAACTGGAGACGAAGCCTATCAGTACGGCATTCGGGGCATAGGGATAGACAATCGGGCAATCCAGGGCAGGCCGCGCATCCGGGACCAGCTTTTCAGAAAACCCCTGAAAGGCCGGGATGATTTCAGACAGGATCAGACGAACCCCGGAGAGGATGATGTAAACTCCGGCGGCAAAAGTGATCCCCATCAGGACAGAGAAGATAATGATGTTCTGTCCCTGGCTGATGTTCTCCCGGACATACTCTCCCCCGGAACAGAGGCAGAGGATAATATAGATGATCATCATGGTCAGTGAGATGGAGATGGTACTGTCACGCAAAAAGCCGAGATTTTTGGGCAGCGTCAGATCTTCGGTTGACGGGGAATTTTTACCGACCAGCCGGCCTATCCCTGCCGCGAGGATATAACCGATGGTTCCGGTATGGGCCAGTGCGACCTCATCCTCTCCGGTAATTTTCCTCATCACAGGTTGTGCCATCGCAGGGAAGGTCACCATAAAAATCCCCATCACCAGCGACCCGCAAATCACCAGAGAGACCCCGCTAAACCCGGCAATACTCAGGATCACCGCCAGCATGCAGGCCATATAGAAAGAGACATGCCCGGAGAGGTAGATATATTTCAGACGATTGAACCGCGCCAGAAAAATATTAGCCACCATGCCAAACGCCATGATATACGCGGTACTTTCCCCGTAGTGCGCCATAGAAAGCGACACAATGGCTTCATTATTAGGGATCACCCCCTGCATATTGAAGGCGTGTTCAAACATTTCTCCCAGTGGCCCCAGGGTTGATACCAGCAGCATGGCACCGCCGCTTAATACCAGAAAGCCCAGGATCGTTTTAATGGTCCCCTGAATAATAAGGTCGGGACTTTTCTTACGCGCACATAAGCCGATGAAAGCAATCAGCCCCACCAGAATGGCCGGGACTTTAAGAATATCGAGGAAAAAAGCGAGCACCGATGCCATAGTCATACTCCCGAAGGTCATTACAGAAGATGTCTGCAGGGATCAGGCGTGATCCGTCAGCCACTGCCCCAGTTTTTCTTCAAGTTCGGCTTTGGAGATAATACTCTTCAGAACGATGATTTTGTGCGGATCCACTTTACCGTGCATACCCGGGGCGAGATCCTGACCGAGCACGAAAATATCCGCCAGGTCAGTACTGACCGAGGCTAAATCCGTATGGCTGACCTCGGCCGCTTTACCCAGTTTTTCCATGACGGTGCGGATGTTTTTTTCCAGCATGAAACTGCTGCCTAAGCCATGACCACAGACTGCATAAATTTTCATTCTCATACCCTCTGTTCAGTGGACGGACGCCTGTTCGGGCCGGATAACGGCAGCGCCATTGCAAGGTCAGGTTAATAACGACGGATTAATGAATGCAGAACGTCCGGGTCACCACTGGCCAGTTGCGCAATATTGTCCTCATCGTCCAGCAGTTCTGCCAGCGAGGAAATCAGGGAAATATGGCTGTCGGCATCTTTGGCCGCCAGCAGGAAGATGAGCCGGACAGGATCGTTCCCGTCACTGCCGAACGCCACACCGTCTTTCACGACCAGCAGGGACAGGCCGATACCGTGGGATCCGTTTTCGGGGCGACTGTGTGGCATGGCGACACCCGGCGCCAGCACATAATAAGGGCCGGTACGCCGGTGTTCAGCAATAATTTCCTCAATATAGCGGCGGCTAATCACCCCTTCACGGAGCAGCGGCTCTCCTGCCAGCTCAATGGCTTGTTGCCAGTTATCCAGCCGGTCACAAACGCGGATTCGGTCATTATTCAGATAATCAGATAACATAAAACCCCTTATTAACAGGAGAGTCGCAGGGAAAAACCTTTAAAATCAGTATGTCAGCATATATAACGGCGAGGTTAAATGTTGTGATGAATTTCACAATTCAGGGAGGGTCTTTCACAGGAGTCCGGCGGGTGGGTCGCCCGCCGGGCCGGGGGCAGACGGTTAACGGCTCAGCAATTCACCCCGGTATTGTGTGAGGAGTTTTTGCAGGTCGTTGACCACCACCGTTATTTTTTCAGGCTCCGGCAGAATACGGATCACCAGCAGATACTCATGGAGTAGTTGCTGAAGTTTCAGGTAGGCTCGTTCCCGTTGGATGGCCATCCGCTGATGAGACAAATCATTGGCCGCCTCACGGATTTGCTGGTGAAAATCAGAGAGAGTCTGCAGGTTGGGAATATTCAGCGCGGTAATCCGCCGGTAAATAATGATCAGATTAATGCCCAGCCGGTAGCGCATCAGCTTACGGCTGTCCATGGTGATCAGCAGCAGCAAATCATCGTATAACGCACTCAGACGGCTGATTTTACGGCGTTTAGGGTTCGTCGTCAGCGTCTGCAGTGACGTGGTCAGAATATTACGTAGCAGGGCCGTCGACAGGGTGCTCTTACTTAAATCCGGGATCAGCCAGATAATGGTCAGGGTGACGACCGCGCCGAGGATCTGCCCCAGTGCGCTATCCATATAGTGATTAAAGTTGAACGTTTCCGGGTTAGTGATCGGGATCAGGTTAAAAATAAACATCAGGGACGCTGCGCTGCCAGGGATCTTCCATTGAACGCACAGGGAGAAAAAGAATACCAGCAGACTGATGGCAATGATCAGCAGCAGAAAACTTTGTTGTGTGGACGGCACCACCACCAGGTAATAGAAGAGGCTGATCGGCAGGATGTAAATCATGCCGTAGATAAAATCCATGGCGAGTTTGCGCGGGTTTTCGGCCCGCATTGCCAGGGTTGAGACGATACTCGAAATAATCAGGAATCCGGTGATCGCAGAAGAAGTGGTGGTCAGCCACAGACAACACCCCACAAGCCCGGTCAGAAAGGTGCGCAGGCCGTTGATCAGTGCATGTGACTTCTGTACCGAGGCGGCGGCATTAATCGCATAACGGCTGATGATCTCTTTTTCCACTTCATGCAGCGGAACTTTGGACTGCACGCCGGTGCAAAGAATGCGTAACTCTTTCAGACCTTTGATCCAGGAGGAGAGTGCATAAGGCGTATGGCCGGCAGGAAGCTGATGGATGAGCAGGGTAAACTGATGGATTTTCTGTACCAGGGCCGTGTTGTCCGTGACAGGATGATTAAATAACAGATACCAGCTGGAACTGCGCTTTTCGGGTTGTTGCTGAAAATATTGCCAGGTTTCATAAGTCAGAGTACACAGATGAAACATCAGACCGTTAATCCCTTTTAACCGCTGATGCAGTAACGGATTATTATGAGTTGATTCCATTTTTAATACCTGACGCATGGCATTAAATTTTTTGCATTCTTCCAGCATAAGTTTAAAACGTTCTTCAAATTCCTGTTCATTACTGGCAGTAAAGCAGCAACTCATTAACCGGAATAATGCCAGCGGGCATTCATCAATAAACCGTCGTATCTGCGGTTTAATACTGCGGGGAAGAAACAGTAAATCTGAAAATATAATACACAGCAATCCGAGTGATATTTCCAGTGACCGGTAAATGGCGATCTGCGGGGCGGCCTGCGGGTCCTGCCAGGCGGTGACCAGAATAATAAAGACGGAGTATCCGGCCAGACCGAAGGCGTAAGAAATTTCCTGTTTAACGACGGTATACACCCAGGAGAAAACACCGGCCCAGACGCAGCAGGCCAGTAGCATCAGTACCGGCGCCCGTGACAAGCCACAGATAATCACCACCGCCCCGACAGAGCCGATAGCGGTACCGATAAGTCGCAGAAAGCCCCGGAATCTCAGCACACCGGTCATCGGTTCACCGCCGGAGGCGAAAGCGGGGGATGCCGCAATGATTGCCACTGTCATCATCGACCATTTCGGGGTGTCCAGTTGCAGGACAAAACTCATGACCAACGCCATCACAAGGGCAAAAGTCGTTTTGCAGGCAAAACGAAGCCGGAAAAGTAATGAATTATGCATTTTTTATATTAAATCGTTATTTAAAATAATTGCAGGCTGCCTTTAGGGCACACGTCGTCTGTTGTCACCTGAAAACAGGTAACCCTGGGGGTGTTTGAATTAACGGAGCATCCGGGATATTTCCACACAGGAATTGGGTGATAAACACCATCTTACGCCTTTGCGAAGAAACACAAAAGTGTGATTTGCATCAAAGTAATAAAAAAAATTTGCGAAAGTATTTCCGGAGAAGGGCAAAATGGCGGTGAATACCGGCAATATTCACCGCGGCGTTATCACGCGTTACGGATCCTCTCCGCCCACTGACTGATTTCCTCGCCACTGCCCATATCGGCCTGAATTAAGCCGTTGATCATAAATGTCGGCGAGACATGAATACCGTTCTGACGGGAATATTTGCAGTGCCACTTAATCAGTTGCTGCAGTTCCGGTTTATCAAAGGCCTCGCTGACGCGGATCCCGCTGTATTTTTCGATACGTTCAATAATCTGCTGCGGCGTGGTGGTCATATTCTGGCCACGGCAGTGATCCTCGAATTCGAATTCCTCACGGTGTTCACCGACGGCCTGCATGATTTTCAGGGCGGCGGCGTTCCCCTCCGGCAACGTTTTTGCCGCCAGAATACAGCGGACAATCACGCCCGAAAACATATGCCATGGCTGGGACTGCAGATAGATCCTGACGGAGAGCTGGTCTTCGCCTGCCAGGCTGACTAATCCGCTCAGCTTATTGAAGGCCCTGACAGAGAACGGGCAGGTAGGTTCCAGAAAAACTTCCAGCAGTGCCGGGCCATGACCCAGGGTCAGAGCTTTATCAGAGACAGATGACGCAACCATGATGATCCTCATTTATCAGAACAGACGCGGTAAGCCGGTCTGCTTTACTGCAAACATGCCCTGCAATCATCAGGGCGGTGATCGATACCTTAAGCATAAAGTGGCGATCGCCCTGACGCAACCTCCGGCACCTGAACGGTTCAGAAAGGATTCATACCGGCAAAGATGCCGGTCAGCGGCTTTTTCAGGGGATAATCAAAATCCCCGTGCTTGCTGGTGGTCAGTCCCAGAGCGGCCAGGGACCCCACCAGTCTGACCGCGGCACTGACCCCCTCAATGACCGGCACACCTGTCTCCCGCGTCAGTTCACGGGCAATACCGGCCATGCCGCCGCAGCCCAGCACAATCGCTCCACAGTGGTCATGCCTGATGGCTTCAAGACACTGGCGGCGGATCTCTTCCAGAGCCACAGCCTCCTGTTGCTCCAGAGTCAGCACGGGGAGTTCGATGGTACGGATGGAGGCGCAGTGGTCACTGAATCCGTATTGTTGCAACAGGTGTCTGGCGATGATCACCGTGCGTGGCAGGGTAGTGACAATACTGAACCTGGTCGCCACCAGGGTGGCCATATGCATCGCCGCCTCCGCAATGCCGACCACCGGGGCCGTGGCCAGTTCTCTGGCAGCCCGCAGTCCGGGGTCACCGAAACAGGCGATGATATGACCATCGACCCCTTGCTGGCGTCCCGCCGCTATCTGTTGCAGCACGCCCGTGACCGCAATCGCCTCATCGAAATGCCCTTCGATGGACGCTACCCCTGCCTGTGGGTTCACCGCGAGGATCCGGGTGTCAGCCGGGGCGGCCTCGCGGGCTGCCCGGGCCATTTTTTCGGTCATGGTCTGACAGGTATTCGGATTAATTAATTGTATACAATAATCTGGCATGTTTTGTCTCTCCGGCATCAACAGGAAAATAATTTACGGAAATCCGGGGTCGGGGATTTTTTGCGGTTAAAATTCAGGCTGCCGGTAATATTCCCGAAGTGTTGCTGCATCAGTGCCGACAGGGCCATCAGATCTTTTTCACGCAGGGCATGCAGCAGTTGCTGATGATCTGACTCGTTACATCCCTGTTGCCACTGGCTTCCCCAGGCGGCAATCACCAGCGAAGAACGTAATGTCAGATTGGTGATAATGTCATTGAGCACCGTGTTTCCGGCCACCGCATGCAGACGGGTATGAAACAGGGCCGAGTAGCGGATAGCGGCGGCCATATCCCTGTCATGACTGGCACGATGCTCTTGCGCCAGAATCTCCTCCAGCCCGGCAATATCTTTTTCATTCAACCGGCGGATCACTTCAGGAAGGTTTCCCAGCTCAATCAGCATCCGGCTTTTAAAAATCATCGCGGATTCTTCCGCCGAAGGATTCGCCACATATGCCCCTTTTTTGGGCGTCATATTCACCATTTGCACCGTAGCGAGGCGGGTGAGGACTTTCCGGATACCGGTCCGGCTGATACCGAAGGCTTCAGCCAGCGCTTCTTCCGGCAGTTTGCTGCCGGGGAGTAGCTGATGTTCCACCATAGCTTTGATTAATGCCTCGCGGATCTGCTGCTCTTTCTCCTGCCCGTCTGTGCCTTCGCGGTAAAGCGTGCTGTTTAACATAGTCATCTCCTGAGTAACTGCTTCTGACAAGGTATACTTTTTTTTGTGTTTTTGTATACAAAAAATAAAAGTGGTCCGGATCCTGCAGGCTGTCAGAGACATTTCTTATCAGTATCTCGACAGGGGACTTCAGCTATGCCGAAAAAAAAGGAACCACACCTCACGGGGCACAGCAAGCCGGGCTATAGCCCGCGGCTGACCAACGATGATCTGGCACCGGTCAGAGACCAGCACTGGAACTGGTATAATATTTTTTCTTTCTGGATGTCAGATGTTCACAGCATGGGCGGTTATGTGGTCGCCGCCAGTTTCTTTACTCTCGGGCTGGCGGGATGGCAGGTACTGGTCTGTCTGCTGGCAGGCATCTGTATTGTCCAGTGGTTTGCCAATCTGGTCGCTAAACCCAGCCAGATGAGCGGCGTTCCTTTTGCCGTCGTTTGCCGGCAGGCCTTTGGGGTGTTTGGCGCGAATATTCCGTCGGTGATCCGCGGGCTGATTGCCTTTGCCTGGTACGGTATTCAGACCTGGCTGGCATCCAATGCCCTGATGCTGGTTCTGCTGAAATTCTGGCCTGCACTGGCCCCGATGACGAAGATGCATTTTCTCGGTTTGTCTGCCTTAGGCTGGGGCTGTTTTGCCGTGATGTGGGTGCTGCAGGCGCTGGTTTTCTGGCATGGGATGAATGCTATCAAACGGTTTATCGATATTGCCGGCCCGGCGGTATACATCGTGATGCTCTCCCTGGCTATCTGGATTATTTCCCGCACCGGTTTTTCGGGCATCTCGCTGACACTGACTGAAAAGCAATTATCCGGCGGTGAACAGGTCTGGCAGATGGTGTCAGCAGTGGCACTGGTCGTTTCCTATTTCTCCGGCCCGTTACTGAATTTTGGCGATTTTTCCCGCTATGCCGGCAGCATGGACGATATCCGTCGTGGAAACCGCTGGGGGTTACCGTTTAATTTCCTGCTGTTTTCTATTATTACGGTAGTGATTGTTTCGGGGACTCATTCGTTATTTGGCAGGATGATCACAGACCCTATCGAAACGGTGGCGAATGTGGGAAGCGGGGTGGCGATGGCGGTCGCGTTACTGACCATGATCATTGCGACCATCGGCATTAATATCGTGGCAAACTTTGTCTCGCCGGCGTTCGATTTTTCAAACTGTTCACCACAGAAGATCAGTTTCCGCATGGGAGGGATGATCGCCGCTGTCGGATCTGTGGTGCTGACCCCGTGGAATCTGTTTCATTCGCCGGAGCTTATCCACTATACCCTTGATGTGCTGGGCTCTTTTATCGGCCCGATCTTCGGTGTCCTGTTATGCGACTTTTACCGGGTCAACCAGAGTCAGATTAACACCGATGAACTCTTTAATGACTCGCCTGCCGGCCGTTATTGGTATGCGCGTGGCGTTAACCCGAAAGCCATTCTGGCGCTGGTGCCCGCTGTTGCTTTATGCCTGCTGATGAGCTTTATTCCGGTGTTACATCCGCTGGCCAGTTTTAGCTGGTTTATCGGCGTGGGTATTGCAGCGGCCATCTATGCCGTTATCTCGCGCCAGCCCGCACCGGTCGTGGAGGGGCATATCTCTCCTGCGGTAGCAAAAAAATAGACCCCCGCGATAACTGTCTGTACGGGGTTTCTGAGAAGTACCCGCCCCGGCTTGTGCGAAAGGGCCCGGGGCCTGGCCGGGGGCGTTCCGCTGTCAGACACCCCGTTTTTTTCTTTGTCCCCGCAGCTGTCCCGCAGCAAAGTGCGCCCGGTCAGTGAATCCTGTGGTTGACCGGGGATCACTCCGGTATACTCCTGCCACAGTTTAGTATGAGAGATGGCAGGGCGCTATGCCGGATTATCAGGCGTTAATTCAACAAGTTTGTGACCAGGGCTGGTACTACCAGCAAAATGTTCTGGACCCGCAGTGGGTTTCAGAACTGGCTGCGCTTTGCCACAGCCGGACTTTCCTGCAGGCAGGCATTGGTAATGGCTTAAAAAATATTATTAATGAGTCGATCCGTTCTGACAGCATCAGCTGGATTGATAGTAATGAACAGGATCCTGCTATCCGGCGTTATCTGGCGCTGGTGGAAGAGCTGCGTGTACTGCTGAACCGGGAATTTTATCTGGGGCTGAATGATTTCGAAGGCCATTTTTCCCGTTATCCGCAAGGGGCGTATTACAAACCCCACTACGACTGCTTCGCCAACGACCGGCGCCGGGCCATTACTTTTATTGTGTATATTAATCAGAACTGGCAGACGCAGGACGGGGGACAACTTTGTCTGCATTTGCCTGACGGGGAACACATGATAGAGCCGGTCGCCGGCAGCATGATTTGCTTCCTGTCTGAACAGATCCTGCACGAGGTCAAACCGACTCATTCCGAACGGATGGCATTAACCGGCTGGTTTATGCGGAATAACGGACGGGATTACTACTACAGTTAGTCGCAGTCACCCGCATAAAGAGAAGGCCGGGGCATCCGCCCGGCGTGAGCGGCAGGCCTTCCTCTGCACCTGTTCTGCCGGCAGGCATACCGCCGGGTTGCCCGCTGATAGCACCCTGCCGGGCGCTGTACGGAAAGACAGTCACGGGAAAATGATGCCCGGACGGCATCCGTGGGCAGCTCATCATCCCCTGTCTGATCAGGCCTCTGTGCCGGAATGGCCAGGCTGAAAGATAAGCCCGGGTCTGAGAGTCTTTTTCTGCCGGATGACCGTGGGGGAAGCTCAATACCGATGGATATTTCGCGAACGTCAAGTACGGTCGTGGGTATCGACCCTCTGACCTGCCTCCGAACGATACCCGGTTTCCTGAAATTCAGCCCGGCCGGTCTGTTTTACCTGTTATCTGGTTGCCCGCCTGTTTATCCAGTAACAGAATATCCGCCATTGCGACCAGGCAAAGCAGGGCCAGGGCAACAAAGGCCAGACGATAGCTGATGGCCGGTAACTGCGAAAGATACGCCGAAGTCCTGCTGAGCTTATCGGCCAGGTAGAGGCAGAGCGCAGAAAAAGTAATCCCCACCCCCATAGAGAGTTGTGATGAGGTGCTGAACAGCGCATTGGCGTGACTCATCTGTGCCTTTGGAACATCACAATATACCAGGGTATTGATGGCGGTGAACTGCAGAGAACGGAACATTCCGCCGGTAAACAGTACCAGTAGTACCGCCCAGTGAGGCGTTTGCGGGGTGAAAAACGCGCAGGCCAGCATTCCGCCGACATTCAGGAAACCGTTCACCGTCAGTACGGTTTTAAAACCGAACTTTCGCAGGATGGGCGTGGTGAACGGTTTAATCAGCAGATTACCGGCAAAGACGGCCAGCACCAGTAATCCGGAACGAAAGGCATTCAGATGAAAACCCATCTGAAACAGTAACGGCAGCAAAAAAGGGATGGCGGAAATCGCTGCCCTGAACAGAAAGCCTCCGGCAAGCGTCGCCCTGAAGGTAGGAATGGTCAGTGCCTGCATCGCGATCATCGGAAACGGAACCCGCCTCATATGGCGGAAGCTCAGCCGGAATCCGTACAGACTTAGCAGCAGTAACCCTGCAGGGAGATACCAGGGCAATGATGAGGAGACCAGTTCCATACTGCAGACGAAAGCTACCATCGAGAGGGTTGACAACATAAAACCGGGGATATCAAAGGGCCTTTTTTCCGGTTCAAACGGCGCTTTCATCAGCCTGCGTGCCAGCAGAAAAGCGATGAACCCCAGCGGTAAATTCAGGAAGAAAATCCAGCGCCAGCTCAACCAGGTGGTAATCAATCCGCCCAGCGGTGGGCCGATGATCGGCGCGATCAATGCAGGCCAGGTCAGGGTGGCAACGGCCGTGATCAGCTGGTGTTTGGGCGTATTTTTTAAGACGGCCAGTCTCCCCACCGGCACCATTAAGGCACCACCGACCCCCTGCAGGATCCGCATGGCGACAAACAGTGGCAGGCTGTCTGCCAGTCCGCACAGCACAGATGATAAAGTAAAAATAACCAATGCCAGCGAAAAAACATTACGGGCACCGAAGCGGTCGGCTATCCAGCCACTGACCGGAATCAGCACCGCCAGCGTCAGAAGGTAGGCACTGATCCCCAGATTGAGCCGGGTGACGTCTACGGCAAACGTGGTGGCCATGTACGGCAGGGCCGTCGTGATCACCGTTCCATCCAGAAACTCCATAAAAAAGGCGCCGGCGACCAGCAGGGCTACCCCGGAGACGGACTGCGTTCTTTTATTAAGCGTTTCTGACATGAATCTGGCTGACCTGCATAGGATGGCAAAAAGTGTGGCTATAATAGCGGAGGTAAGGTTTTTCCTTACTGATGAATGTATGTAAAAATGTTTAGTAAATATTAATAAAATGTATTGGAGTGTTCGTGGATCAACAAAAAAACCTGCATGTCGGTCTCGCGTTACTGGCAATGGCTCTCGGGGGGTTTGCTATCGGTACCGGTGAGTTTGTCATTATGGGACTGTTACCGGATGTGGCTCACGGGCTGGGCCGGTCGGTCACGACTGCCGGGAATGCGATTACCAGCTATGCGTTGGGGGTCGTGGTCGGTGCGCCGCTGATTGCGGTCCTGGGCGCCAGAATATCACGCCAGCGCTTACTGATTTTCCTGATGACTCTCTTCGCTGCCGGCAACCTGGCCAGTGCTTTTGCCCCGGGCTATCTCAGTTTTATCGCAGTGAGGTTTATCAGTGGTCTGCCGCACGGCGCGTATTTTGGTGTCGCCTCACTGGTGGCGGCCTCCATGGTTCCGGCGCAACAGCGCGGAAAAGCCATTGGCCGTATGATGACCGGCCTTACGATCGCGACGTTGCTGGGTGTTCCGCTTGCCGCCTGGGTAGGGCATCATCTTAGCTGGCATTATGCCTTCCTGTTTGTGGGCATCTGCGCGGTGATCAGTGTGCTGATGATTATCGGCTTCATTCCTTACAGCAAGGGGGACCCGTCAGCACATCCTTTACAGGAACTGACGGCGCTGAAAACCCCGCGCGTTCTGCTGAGTCTGCTGACCGGAGCCGCCGGTTTCAGCGGGATGTTTGCGGTCTTCAGTTATATTAACCCGACCCTCACCCATGAATCAGGATTGCCTCAGCAAGAGATCCCCTGGGTCATGGCGGCTTTCGGTCTGGGTATGGTCGCAGGCATGATGGCGGGCGGACGTTTATCGGACTGGAGTGTGACCAAAGCCATTACCGTGGCACTGGTCTGGAATCTGGTCGTGATGGCGCTGTTTCCACTGATGGCCCACCATATTGCCAGCGGGTTACTGGTGACGTTTCTGATCGGCACAACCTCGGTACTGATCCCGTGTCTGCAAATCCGTCTGATGGATGTCGCAGGTAAGGCACAGACGCTGGCGGCGGCCATGAACCATTCCGCACTCAATATTGCTAATGCGCTGGGGGCTTTTTTTGGTGGCATGATCATTAATGCCGGCCTGGGATGGACCTCCACCGCCTGGGTGGGCGGGGCGCTCGGTATCTTCGGGCTGGTGGTTTATCAGTGCTCATTATTGCTGAAACACCGCGATTAAGCCTCTGCCGGCAGGCTCCTCAGGGGGCCTGACCGGTGAAATATTTTGTCACTTTTTTACCCTCTCCGGCGTCCCTCTGTGCCATTCCCCGGGTTTACAAAAGGTCCCCTGGCTTTTATACCTGGAACAGACAACGTTACTGCGACACTTCATCTTCAGGTGTTTACCTGAATTGTCCTGAGATAAATCAACCCGGGGGAAAAATGCAGATCGATTCCCGAAGAGATTTTTTACGTTTAATGACTCAGATAGCCGTTAGTTCGCCGTTGATCCTTGCGGCGGCGGCACGGGGCGAGTCTGCCTCGCCGGTGGCACCGCAACATTTTATGTTGTCTGCTAATGGCTGGGTACCGAATAACCCGCACCTGCCGGTGCTTCTCTACCGCCAGGCACTCTCGCTGTCCGGTGATGTGACACAGCAATCAGAACAGGCGCTGACGCACAATGGCTGGCCGCCGCAGTGGGTTGCCGGGGTATTTAACTTCCATCATTACCACAGCACTGCCCATGAGGTTTTAGGCTTTGTCGGCGGGGAGGCCCGGCTGATGCTGGGTGGCCCGGGCGGGAAGACCGTGACGGTTCATGCCGGGGATGTAGCCCTGCTACCCGCCGGCACCGGACATTGCAATTTAGGCAGTAGTGACGATTTTCTGGTGATCGGGGCCTATCCGCCGGACCAGCACTGGGATATCTGTCGCTCGGCCCCCACAGCCGCGATGCGTCAGCGGATAGCCACCTTACCTTACCCTCATCAGGACCCGGTCAGTGGTCAGCCACAACCCTTAATGTCACTCTGGCAACAGGCATAATGTCATCTTCACAGGAGGTCCCGTGTCAGGAATTAAATCATTACTGAGTGCAGGTCTGTTAGTCATTGCCTCTCTGGCCACCGCCCGGGCGGCGTCGTTACCGTCCATTGGTATTATCGGTGCGGGGCAAATGGGCGGTACGCTCGCCACACTCTGGAGTAAAGCCGGCTATCCGGTGATCCTCAGTTCGCGTCATCCGGAGGCTCTGAAACAGCAGGTGGCTGAACTGGGGCATCAGGCCAGTGCGGCGAGTGTCGGACAGACGGCACAGCAAGCCAGCATCATCGTCCTGGCCGTCCCGTATGGCGCATTACCTTCGCTGGCTAAGAGTATTGGTGCCAGTGTGAAGGGTAAAGTGGTGCTGGACGTCAGCAACCCTTATCCCGGCAGGGATGGGCAGGTAGCCGACGATGCGCTTAAAGAGGGGGTAGGGCGTTACAGTGCCGGATTATTCCCCGGGGCGCATCTGGTGCGTGGCTTTAACTCGGTAGCGGCCTATACCCTCAGTTCAGATGCACACCGCTCAGGCGCGAAACTCGCCATCCCGCTGGCAGGAGATGATAAACAGGCGCTGAATACCGTCTCACAGCTGGTGGAAAAAGCCGGTTTTGACCCGGTCATCGCAGGCAATCTGGATAAAGCGCGTTTGTTCCAGCCAGGCAGCAGTCTGTTTTTGAGTAATCTCACTCAGCAGCAACTGAAACAGCAGCTGACGCAATAGCCTTCCGTCCCACCCCCGTTACGGGGGCTCCTTCTGTCCGCTCCGGGACCGGGCGGACAGGATTTTATCCGTTGACCCGCTGGCGTCTGCGAAGCCCCTGAATTCACCGGTTTCCGCCAGTGCCTGCCGGTGACGGTATCCGTCTTTACCCGTTACGCGTATTCACGTAATCTGAGTGGCTCTGCACGCCAGCCCGTCGCGCCTGTAAAGCACGGTGCAGCCGGAGGCCATCTTCCTCTTCTTTGGCCGGCGGCGCTGTGTAACGATTTTCCCCGGATAGCTGCTGAGTGAGTAATGACAACCGATACCTTTCTTCCTCTGACTGAACTTGGGCCACGTATCTGTATTTTAGGGCCGTCAAATAGCGGGAAATCCACGTTAGCCCTCGCGCTGGCAGAAAAAACAGCCGCACCGGTCATACATCTGGATCAGCTGTTTCACCGGCCGGGAACCCGCTGGCAGGAGCGTCCTGAAGCGGAGTTTTTAGCGCTGCATGAGGCCGCAATACAGCAGGAATGCTGGGTAATGGAGGGAAATTATACCCGTTATCTTGAAGCCCGGCTCGCGCGGGCAACCGGACTGATTATGTTGGATATTTCCATGCCGGTCATGCTCAGACGCTATTTTTACCGGACGCTGATACAAAAGGATCGTGCGGGGAATGTCCTGCCCGCAGGGCTGCGGGACAGGCTGTCAAAAGAGATGCTGAAATATCTGCTGGTTGTGACGCCAGGCAAGAGGGTACAAAACCGCACCCTCTATGTGAATTGTTCGCTACCTAAAGTTTACCTCGCCTCACCGGCGCAAACCGCAGCCTGCCGGCAACAATGGCAGCTGACGAGGGGATAAAAAAGAGGGGGGCGTTAGCCCCCCGAAACAGGATGATACTAGTGGCGGCGGTTACGCCGTAATCGTAAGCCGATGATCAGCAGAATAACGATCACCAGAACGACGGCAATGGCAGGGACCATATAAGGCTGCAATGAGACCAGCGCAGGCGGATGCCCCCCTTTACGAACCCAGGCGACATCACCGGCCTGAACGGTGACCGAAGGATTACCAAAGTTATGCAGGACATAGTTACTGATGTCGGCGACCTGCTGGTCGGTCAGGTGATCCACATAAGAAGAGGTAGAGCCGAAGCCCGGCATCAATACCTCATGACCGTTGGTCGTCCGCTGAACACCGTAAAGGATCGTTGCGATCAGGTTTTGCGGATGGATCATGCCGGTCGCCGTATTATGGAATAATGACGGGTAAGCCTGATTCTGACTACCGGCACCGTCCGGCTGGTGGCAGCTGGCACAGTTACCACTGAACAGGGCTGCGCCGGAGATCACCGAATTGCGGGCGTTGTAGGGAGCCTTGCCGCGGACTTCATTGTCCACGTTGGCTGCCGTGGAACCATAGCTGTAGGCGGCCTGCGTCTCACCCTCTGTGCGTAACGGTGGTGTCTGTTTCAGGTAGGTGGCGATAGCATGCAGATCGCTGTCCGGCAGGTATTGCAGGCTGTGTTCCACGGCTTCAGCCATCCCCCCTGCGGCCTGGTTTTTCCCGGCAACACGTCCGGTCTTCAGGTATTGCACGATCTCGTCATCGCTCCAGCCACCGATCCCGCTGATTTTATCGGAGGTGATATTCGGCGCATACCAGCTGCCCAGGGGGGCACCGGCCAGAGGCTGGCTGCTGACCTCATTCATCATAAAACCGCGTGGCGTATGGCAGGTATCACAGTGCGCCAGGCCATTCACCAGATAGTTACCACGGTTCCATTCCGCACTCTTCTGTGGATCTGGCTGATAATCTTTGTTACCGGCATACAGCAGGTTCCAGATTTTCATACTGAAACGGATATTGAACGGAAAGGCCAGGGTTGTCGGGGTGTTTTTCTGGTCGACGGGTTTTACGCCATGCATAAAGTAGTAATACAGGGCATGTAAATCACTGTCGGTCATCATCCGGTAAGAGGTATAAGGCATGGCCGGATAAAGTTGTGCCCCATCGGCCCGGACACCGTGTCTGACCGCGTCAGAGAACTGCGCCTCGGTATAATGACCGATCCCGGTAACAACATCCGGGGTAATGTTGGTGGAGTAGATGGCCCCCATCGGTGAGGCGATGGCATACCCCCCGCTGAAGGCGGTTTTACTGCCGGGGGCGGTATGACAGGCCTGACAGTCTGAGGCGGTAGCCACCTGCTGCCCCTGAGTTAACAGTGACTGGTCAATATCGGCCGCGCTGGCTGTCATCAGATGGCATCCGGCATACACTAAGGCCAGCGCACTCATTTTGACGGAGAAGGAACGTTTCATGCGAACTCCTTCATGCGCAGAGAGATATCATGAGCGGCCTTCAGACCTAATGCGGCCATACTCAGGGTACTGTTCACCACACTGGCTGACGGGATCGCACCGCCGCCTGGCAGCCATAAATTCTCATGGTCAAAGGTACGGCAGTTACCATCCACCACCGCGTCTTTGGCCGATTTACCCATAATGGTTCCGCCCATAATATGGTTATTCGCATTCAGACTGGTGGTGATATTGAACTCTTTACCATTAAACAGTGAACCGATGTGTTCTAACTGCTCATGGGCTGCCGTCGCGCCTTTACGCACATAATCGCCGACGTCGTAATGGATATCCGGGCAGGCGAGGCCATGCGGATCGTTACGTGTCTTGCTGAGTGTCAGACGGTTTTCAGGGTCCGGCAGCGGCTCCAGACTGATTGAGATATCTACCCCGTGGATAGAGCGGTAACGAATTTCTTCATCCAGCGCTTTACCGACCAGACCTTTCGCCAGAGCCTGTTTGGTGGCGGGCACCACGCGGGAAATATTATTCAGGATCATTTTGTTAGCCGAATACTGGCTGCGGAAATCGCCATCACGCGGACCGACCATACAACTGCTCTGAGCAGGCCCACGGCCCAGCCATACCGGTTCCTCGGTCAGGAAGCTGCAGTGAAAGCCGGAGTGGTCCATCATGTTACGTCCCACCATATCCGAGCTGTTAGCAATCCCGTTCGGGTTGGCTTTATTGGCGGCCAGCAGAAGCAGGCGTGGGGTTTCGATACCGTTACAGGCCAGTGCGAAGGCTTTCCCTGTCGCTTTGTGTGATGCGCCCTGGTTATCGCGCCAGTGGACGGCCGTCACACGGTTATTGCCATCGGTATCTATCTTATACACCACCGATTCAGCCAGAACGACAGCGCCTTTCTGCTCGGCACGTTCAATATGATGGATACCGTTATACATCGCACCGATAGGGCAGATAGGCTGGCAGTTGTTATTACCACAGCAGACCGGTCGGCCTTCCCACGGGCGGGTGCTGCGTCCCTGAGGGATCGGCACCAGGTTATAGCCGTGCGGGTTTACGACGCTGGCGAAATAGGCATCCCCGTGGGCGAAGGGGACCATTTCCATCGGATAGGGTTTGCTGCGCTCACGCGGGGACTGCATCGCCGGATCGCTGGGGCCGGCCACACCAATCTCATACTCTGCCTCACAGTACCAGGGTTCCATTTCATCATACGTTATCGCCCAGTCGCGCCCGACGCCATACTTACTCTGCATCACGAAATCGCTGGGCATATGGCGCCAGCAGGATGCAGCCCAGTGCCAGGTGGTACCGCCGACGGTCCGCAGGTAGCCCTGCTGGAAGCTACCGGCACTCGGCCCGGTGACATTGACATAATTGTTCGGCGGGAAGTAGAGCGGAGCCGGGGCCAGCGGAGACTGAGGATACAGCCCCTGAAAATCCGAACCTGCACGGTTAGCAAATGGCATATTTCGCCAGTTTTCAACCGCCTGTGCACGGCTAATCCGTAAACCGGCTTCCAGTACCAGTACCGAGTATCCCTGGCTGACTAATCTGTCTGCAATCATTCCGCCAACAATACCGGAGCCCACAATCACAATATCTGCGGAGGCATCGCCGCCGGCAGTAAATTCAGGTTTTTTCATCGTATGCGTTCTTTTTTTTATCAGGGTGCAATTACAGGTTATCGATTAATTCAGGATCAAGCGGGTCCGGTACCGGGGCAGTCCACCATAGCGGGCCATTGCCGCAATAGGTGGGAACCACCAGTCCGTCGCTGACCGTGGCATACATCAGGGCGTCTTTATAAGCGACCAGGGTGCCCTTGTAGTCATCGCCGATAGTGCCGGTGTACCAGGCAGTGATAATGTCCTGCAGAAAATTGCCCAAGCCGGCGGCAACCGCTTGCTGTTTAAAGTCAGCGGCCGACATTGGAGACTGGATCACTGCGGCCAGACGGGCAATTTTGCTGTTAAATTGCGGGTCTCGCTGACTGAAAGCCCCCAGAAAACGTGAGGCCAGTTGGGGACTGATATGCTTATGTTCAGTGATAGTTTGCGACACGCGGATAAAATCCCGCGCCGCGTCGCGGCCATGAATGACGCTATCGGCGAAACTCTGTAATGGCAGTGAGGCAGCAAGGCCGGCGGCAGAAATAATCAGCGCAGAACGGAGAAACTCCCTCCTACTGGAACCGGTTCCAATCCCGGATGTATCAGACGACAATGGCTCAAAATTTTGCTTCATAAATATTCCACATCTGTAACGCTACATGTGATTAAAGTCACATTCTATAGCTAAAAGAAACGTAAATGTTAAATAAATTAATGTCCTGCCACTCAGGGATCGCACTTTTTGTTAATGTGCCAGCCCCTGTTAACACCGGTATGGCAGCAAAAGCGTTGTCAGCCTGCGGCAGAGAGTCGTCCGTCAGGGAAATATCTTTCTGAAAAACAGCAGGAAATATTGTGCTGATCTTCGTGAACGGTAAACACTGGTACAGACCGTCTTCCCTCTGCCTGTGGTCACGGAGGACTGCCCGGGGTGTAGTGACTCGCGTAACAGAGCATTCTTATTAATGTTAGACCGGAATCTGGCTAATTCCGGAAAAAATGTGTGGATTTGTATCAAAGGAAATCGCCCTGTAAACCCGATGATCTTCGGCCCGGAAGGGCCCCCGATTCAGGAACAGGAAATGACTGCCGCTACAACGCCGGTAAAACGGATCCGCTGACCACACAGACCAACAGGTGCTGAGGAAGGGGGAGCGCATATCGGTAAATATTTTGAAACAGAGAGTCATGGGGCAGCAGAGTCACAACGCCGCGCAAATACGCTGTGAAATAAGGATGTCCGGCGCGGGCGTAGCCTGTAAACCCGTCCTCATCGTGAAAGGAGATCCCCCTAACCGCTCAGTTATACGGCAACCTCAGGGATACGAATGCTGAAGAGGTCTGAAGGGCGGTGCCCGTGAGGGCACCGGGAGGGAATATTTGTCAGTCCAGCTTACCGGTCAGTCGCTGATGGATAACTTTACTTTGTCCTTCGAGGCCGGTGATCGTTACCCGGGAGTGATAACGCTGGTAACGTTGTTCGATGGCATCCAGCGCCGCAACGGTAGAGGCGTCGAGGATCATGGCTTCAGACAAGTCGATTTCCACATGTTCAGGATCATTCGCGTAGTCAAAATGCTCATACAGATCATTACTGCTGGCAAAGAATAACGGGCCATGAATTTTGTAGTGTGCGGTTTTGTTGTCGTCCGACAGTTGGCGGTCGGCGGTGATAACATGACTCAGACGTCGCGCAAACCACAAAATAGCCAGCAGCACGCCACTCACTACTCCCAGGGCCAGATTACTGCTCCATACCGTGATGGCAACAGTGGCCAGCATAATCAATGTCTCGGATAAGGGAATACGCCGTAATGTGGCCGGTTTCACGCTATGCCAGTTCAGTGTTTTCACCGCAACCACCATCATAATGGCGGCCAGAACCACCATCGGGATGTGTGCCATCACCTGACTCAGGACACTGACCAGCAACAGCAAGACTATCCCGGCCACCACAGTGGAAACGCGACTGCGCGCCTTACCTAACTCCACGTTGACCACGGTCTGACCTATCATGGCGCAGCCGGCGATGCCGCCATAAAAACCGGCCAGAATATTGGCGACACCAAGTCCGGTGGCTTCTTTTCGTTTGGACGAGTGGGTATCGGTGAGGTCGTCCACCAGTTTTGCCGTCAGCAGAGATTCAATCAGTCCGACCAGCGCGACACTGATTGCCGTTGGCCAGATAATCTGCAAGGTCTGCATATTCAGCGGCACCTGCAACAGTGTCAGTCCAGGCAGTCCGCTGCTCATCGGGCCTTCGTCACCGACGTTTGGCAGAGAATACCCCATTCCCCAGGCAATCGCGGTAATCATCACTATAGCCACCAGCGGTGCCGGTATTTTGGTCGTCAGTCGCGGCAGCAGCAGCACAATTCCCAGTGTCAGAACAAAAAACAGCAGCACCAGCGGTGACTGCTTCCAGACATGGGGTACCTGGGCAAAAAATATCAATATACCTAATGCGTTTACAAACCCGGTCATCACTGAACGGGGAATATAACGCATCATCCGGGAAAGCCCGGCAAGGCCGAAGATTATCTGCAGTATCCCCGCCAGCACTACCATCGGCAGCAGATAGGCGATGCCGTGCTGATGGACCATCGGGCCAATCACCAGGGCAACCGAGCCAGCGGCTGCACTTACCATCGCCGGGCGACCGCCGATCACCGATAAGGTCAGGCAGATCACCACAGAGGCTATCAGGCTAACCTTCGGATCCACTCCGGCTACTACAGAAAAAGAGATGACTTCGGGGATTAAAGCGAGTGCGGTCACAATACCGGCCAGTGATTCGCGGGTCAGCAACGCCGGCTGGCGTAATACAGATAATATGCCGGGGGGATCCACGGCATGTTGTGTCGCAGAGTGAGAATGTGATTCCTGATCCATTTGTTAAGCTCTTTATCTTTGTTGCAGGTGATTTTTTATGTCAGGAGGTCTTTATACAGGGTATTGACTCATACGGTAAATCGTTACGTGACAGTTGACGGAGTCTGTTACCTGCCAGCCGGCGCGGCCGACAGGCAACAGAGGCTCTATTTTTTACCCGAGAATAAGAAACGCAATACCGGAATACGGCGGTGGATTTCATAGAGCAGGAACGACAGCCCGAACACAAACAGCAATCCGGTGAAGAAGCCTGTGGTATCGCCCGGGATATGGGGCATGACAAACAGGCCAAAAATCAGCGTCAGCGGATGGTGCACCAGGTAAATAAACAGCGATGCATTCACCAGATAGGAAATGCGGGGTGATGCACGGTTAAGAAAGCGGTGACCGCAGCTGTAACATACATTCAGCATACACAGCCCCATCCCGGTAGAAATCAGGGCATCCAGTTCATACAGCCAGCCATCTCCGGCGCTGTATTGCTGGTTAAAGTGGTAGGCGATAAACAGTACGACGGCCCCGGTCCATAACACCGGGTGAGGGCGGACAAACAGGGCTTTTGCTGCCGGGTTTGTCCAGGCAATGGCCCCGAGCACAAAAAACGGCAGATAAAACAGGGTCTGCATTACCGCGATATTAAACAGCCCGTCCATCAGTAACTGCGGAGCCTGCCACAGCAGCAGGCGACGAAACAGCCCCCAGACCACGACCGAGCATGCCAGGGCCACAAAAATACGTGGCCAGGTCAGGGTCAGTTGTGATAGCCGTTGCTGGTGTTTTTTCAGCACCGCAAAAATAAACATTCCGCTGGCGGTCAGCAGAAGTAACACCAAAAGGAACCATAAATGTGAAATCAGTTCCCAGACCAGGGTGTTATAACGCTGATAGTCGGAGTATTCCGGCCAGCCGCTAAATTTCGCCGACAGATTTTTCAGCATGAAAAACTGCGGCAAGGTGATCAATGGAATGGCGGCCAGAAAAGGGATCCCGACCCGCTCAGCACGGACTTTCAGCCAGCGTAAGGGCTGATAACGCAGGTAGAGCATATAAGAAAAATAACCTGAAATAACGAAAAACACCTGCATGCGAAATGAGTGTATAAATTCGTTAAACAGGGTCAGCCAGAGTGACGCATTTGCGCTGTTCACTGTCCATTGCTGACTGGAGTAGATCAGAGACACATGGAATGGCACACCCAGTAGCATCAGCCACGCACGGATGGAATCCAGAAAATACTCACGTTCAGGTTTTACGGGGGTCATAAAAGCACTCATCTGATAAATTAGAACTTTTCGGCAGTAAGCCTAAGAAAAGTCGTACTATAATTGTATCAGACATGTAAGCAGCCTGACGGGTTTCGTTAAAGATTCTGAAAAAAAGCTTTTCAGGAGGATAATGCTGACATTCTTTCGGGGCCGCTGTCAGAATCCTTAAGAATCCATTACTATGAAAGCGATTTCTCAGGCACACGCACGAAAGGGGGAGATGTGCTCAATAAAGAACAAAAAAAATCAGGGCTGATGAAAATGCACCTGGCAAGTGCCGCAGTGATGCTGGCAATGTATGCAAGCAATAGCTGGGCATTCGATCTTAATGATGTTGCAAAAGAAGCAAAGTCTCTGGCAGGTCAAAGTTATGAAGCGCCTAAAAGTAATCTACCCTCACAATTCCGTGATTTGAAATATGCTGACTATCAGCAAATCCAGTACAAACGTGATAAAGCTTACTGGGGAAAATTACGTACCCCTTTCAAACTCGAATTCTATCCTGAAGGGATGTATTTTGATGTTCCGGTAAAAGTAAATGAAGTCACGGCGAATTCTGTGCGTGAAATAAAATACAGCCCGGATGATTTCACCTTTGGCACGATCCAGCATGATGCTGATTCGGTCAAAAACCTCGGCTTCGCCGGTTTTAAAGTGCTCTATCCGCTGAACAGCAAAAATAAAGAAGATGAAATTACCAGTTTCCTGGGTGCCAGCTATTTCCGTGTGATCGGGGCAGGGCAGGTCTATGGTCTGTCCGCCCGGGGTCTGGCTATTGATACCGCATTACCGTCCGGTGAGGAATTCCCGCGCTTTAAAGAATTCTGGATCCAGCGTCCTAAACCTCAGGATAAGCAGCTGGTGATCTACGCATTGCTGGATTCCCCGCGGGCGACCGGTGCGTACCGGTTTGTACTGTATCCGGGTAAAGAAAGCACCGTAGATGTTAATTCTAAAATTTTCCTGCGCGATAATGTCGGGAAACTGGGTATCGCTCCGCTGACCAGTATGTTCCTGTTCGGGGCTAACCAGCCGTCGCCGACCCTGAATTACCGTAACGAGTTACACGATTCAGATGGTCTTTCTATTCATAACGGTAACGGTGAATGGATCTGGCGTCCGCTGAATAATCCGAGACGTCTGGCAGTCAGCACTTATACGCTTGAAAATCCGAAAGGTTTTGGTTTGTTACAACGTAACCGTGACTTTAGCCATTATCAGGACCTGGATGACCGTTATGATCAGCGTCCGAGTGGCTGGGTAGAGCCGCTGGGGAACTGGGGCAAGGGCCATGTGGAGCTGGTCGAAATTCCGACCAATGATGAAACCAACGATAATATCGTCGCTTTCTGGTCTCCGGAAAAAATGCCTGAGCCAGGTAAAGAAACCGACTTTAATTATCGCTTACATTTTACCCGTGATGAAGCTCAGCTGCATTCACCAAATGTTGCCTGGGTCGCCGACACACTCCGCTCTGCCGGGGATGTGAAACAATCTAATCTGGTGCGTCAGCCGGACGGCTCTATTGCCTTTATCGTCGATTTTGCCGGCAAAGCCATGAGTAAACTGCCACAGGATACTCAGATCGCGCCTCAGGTCAGTATCGGTGACAACGGTGAGGTGGTGGAACAAAGCGTCCGGTACAATCCGGTCACCAAAGGCTGGCGCCTGGTGTTGCGTCTGCGGGTTAAAGACCCGAAAAAGACCACCGAAATGCGCGCTGCTTTAGTCAGTGGCGATAAAACGTTGACGGAAACATGGAGCTATCAGTTACCAGCCAATGAATAAATCAACTTTTACCCCCGAAAAATATGTCGACGCTCTGCCGCTTCCCGCGGCGGAGCAGGCGACGCTTCGTGCATCCGCCGGAACAGATTTTGCCGGTTTCCAGCACCAGTTGGGTCACGACACTGCGGCCAGCAGTCGTGAGGATGATGCCCCTCTAACCTCGGTCTCTTCCCGTATTGAGATGGCCTGGCCGGATGCGCTGGATGAAGGCAAACAGTTCGGAAAGGATGACCTCGGGCGCACCACGCTGAAGGCGATGCCGCCGGTGAAACGTGCCGGCATGTACCCGGACGCGTGGGAAACCAACCCGGTGACCCGGTTGTGGAACAAGCTGCTGGGTCGCTCGAAGGCACACCATCCGCGTGATCAGGAAAGCATCGATGCCCGCATCGCCGAAGAAAAGTGGCGTTTTGTCGGATCTGTGCGTCGTTATATTCTGCTGTTCCTGACACTTGCGCAGACAGTGGTCGCGACCTGGTATATGAAAACTATTCTGCCTTACCAGGGCTGGGCGCTGATCGATCCTTCAGAGCTGATGAGCCAGAACTGGCAGCAATCGGTTCTGCAGTTACTGCCCTATGTGCTGCAAACCGGAATACTGATCCTGTTCGCTATCCTTTTCTGCTGGGTTTCTGCCGGGTTCTGGACCGCACTGATGGGCTTCGTACAGCTGATGATGGGTAAAGATAAATACAGTATCTCTTACTCCACCACCGGTGATGAGCCCCTGAATCCGGAGCACCGTACTGCACTGATCATGCCTATCTGTAATGAGGATGTGGAGCGCGTCTATGCGGGGCTGCGGGCAACCTGGGAATCGGTGGTGCGTACCGGTAACGCAGAACACTTTGATGTTTACATTCTGAGTGACAGTTATGATGCCGATATCGCGGTCGCTGAACAGAAAGCCTGGATGGAGCTGGTCAGGGATGTGGGTGGCGCCGGAAAAATTTTCTACCGTCGTCGTCGTCGTCGCGTAAAACGTAAAAGCGGTAACATCGATGATTTCTGCCGTCGCTGGGGCAGCCAGTACAGCTATATGGTGGTACTGGATGCCGACAGTGTGATGAGCGGTGAATGTCTCACCGGACTTGTCCGCATGATGGACGCTAATCCGAATGCCGGCATCATTCAGTCATCGCCGAAAGCCTCGGGGATGGATACGCTCTACGCCCGTTGTCAGCAGTTTGCTACCCGTGTGTACGGACCGCTCTTTACCGCAGGTCTGCACTTCTGGCAACTGGGGGAATCCCATTACTGGGGACACAATGCGATTATCCGCGTGAAACCCTTTATCGAGCACTGCGCACTGGCACCGCTGCCAGGGGAAGGGTCGTTTGCCGGCTCCATCCTCTCCCATGACTTTGTGGAAGCGGCACTGATGCGTCGTGCCGGCTGGGGCGTGTGGATTGCGTATGATCTGCCCGGTTCTTATGAAGAACTGCCACCTAACCTGCTGGATGAGCTGAAACGCGACCGTCGCTGGTGTCACGGTAACCTGATGAACTTCCGGTTATTCCTGGTGAAAGGGATGCACCCGGTACACCGTGCCGTCTTCCTGACCGGGGTGATGTCCTACCTGTCGGCTCCGCTATGGTTTATGTTCCTGGCGTTGTCCACGGCACTTCAGGTCGTTCATACCCTGATGGAACCGCAGTACTTCCTGCAGCCCCGGCAGTTGTTCCCGGTCTGGCCGCAGTGGCGTCCGGAACTGGCCATCGCTCTGTTCTCGACCACGCTGGTGTTGCTGTTTTTACCGAAGCTGTTAAGTGTCATCTTAATCTGGTGTAAAGGCTCAAAACCTTACGGGGGAGCTTTCCGCGTCTTTATTTCTCTGATGCTGGAAATGCTGTTTTCGGTACTTCTGGCCCCGGTCCGTATGCTTTTCCATACGGTCTTCGTCGTCAGTGCCTTCCTCGGTCTGAAAGCCGTCTGGAACTCACCACAGCGTGATGATGATGCGACCCCGTGGAGCGAAGCCTTTGCCCGCCATGGCATGCAGATGGTACTGGGTATTGTCTGGGCGACCGGAATGGGCTGGCTGAACCTCAACTTCCTGTGGTGGCTGGCACCGATCGTCTTCTCGCTGATCCTGTCGCCTTTTGTCTCGGCATTCTCCAGCAGGGCTACCCTGGGCCTGAAATCCCGGCGGGCAAAACTGTTCCTGATCCCGGAAGAATATGCGCCGCCACAGGAACTGGTGGATACGGATAAATATCTGACACTGAACCATCGCCGCGCATTGTCTGATGGCTTTATGCATGCGGTGTTTAACCCGGCCTTCAATGCGCTGGCGACAGCCCTGGCAACGTCACGGCATAAACAGAGTCAGTTACTTGACCATGCCCGTGACCGTCAGGTCGATCAGGCACTGAGCGAGGCCCCTGAAAAACTGGGACGTGAACAACGTTTACAGATAATCAGTGACCCGGTCGTGCTGGCCCGTGTGCATAGTCGTCTGTGGCAGTCCGGTGAGAAATATCATCAGTGGCTGAGCAGTTACCAGAAAATGGCACTCTCCCCGGAGGTGTTGCCGCAACGGTAACCGCTGACTGCGACCCTGCTGAAAAACCTCCCTCATCATGACGGAGGTTTTTTTATCTCACGGCAATTCCCGGCGCTCGTGGTAACCCTGCCCGGAATCTGCGGCAACACAGGAAGACAGACAGACAGTGGCTGTTATTGCCGTTAATTCGTATTACTTTGTGGCCACCGATGTTTGTAGCCTCCGATGCCGGCAGGTGAGTATTCTGTCCGCAGGCGAAGCGAGGAGGCCAACAGATCTGCTGGCACGAAAATCCCCGGGTAGTCAGAGAGAACCGGTCGGAAGGGTCAGTTTCAGGGGAGATTTTGACCGTCGGCAGGGAGTTAATAAAAACAGGGCAAAAACGGCGGGTTCCTTTTCCATAAAAGGGCCCAAAACAGGCCAGACCAGGCATCGGTCCGTTAACGTGTACAGGTGACAGAAATAATGAAATTTTTAATCTTAACCGTCAGCATGATAATGCTGACGGGATGCGGCAGCATTATCAGCCGGACGGTTCCCGGTCAGGGAAACGGTCACCAGTATTATCCCGGCGTTCAGTGGGATATGCGTGAGGGGGCGTGGCGTTATCTGACGGTACTTGACCTGCCGTTATCCCTCATCGTCGACACGCTATTGTTGCCGGTGGACGCCAAACACGGCAGTTATGACTAAGTAAGGTAACGCCGGGGTTACCAGCGTTCAGCTTCACTGTCATCATCCGTCCACTCTTCGGCAGCACGTAGCCCTTCTTCAGTATCGGTCGGCGGGCTTAGCTGGAATTCGCCATCGTCCCATTCATGCAGCGTATCTTCCTCTGACCACTCCTGCAGCAGCTCCTGCGGGTCAAAATCCCCGGACCAGACGGACTGTGCCGCTTCGTCGAACAGCAATGGCAGACATTCGCCGGTTTCTGTCTCTTCTTCACCCGAAAACTCTGCCTGCCAGCGGGTTTCGCCTTCCTGCATCACGTATTTTTGTAGTGAAAACTGCCGGATATCCGGTTCGCTGTCAGAGTCCGGAAAGTTTGCCAGAAATGTTTCGCGGGCGGCTTCAATTGCTTCCGACAAGGTGCTGTAAAGATCCATAATAAGTGCTCCGGTTAGGTGTGCAGGAACCTAAAGCATAGATCAAATCAGTCAGGGATAAAGGGGAGGGAAAAAATTAATACTGGCCCCGGCGAACAGAAAAAACGCCGGGGCTGTGGGCACTTAGTAGAGCGAAGGTTCCCCTTCAGGGCGGGTCTTAAAGCGGCGGTGCAGCCACATATACTGGTCGGGAGCCAGCAGAATACCTTCTTCAACGATCTGGTTCATACGGGCAGCCGTCGCCAGCTCATCACTCAGCGGTATATTGTCGCTGGCATCGGGTAAAATCACCATTTCATACCCCCGTCTGTTGGGCAGACGGCGCGGAACAAACGGGATCACCGCAGGGTGACTGGTGCGGATCAGCATATAGCTGCCACGGGTGGTGGCCGCGTTATCCACGGCAAACAGGGGGGCAAACACACTGGCGCGCGGACCGTAATCATGATCCGGGGCATACCAGATAATGTCGTTATTCTTCAGGGCACGGATCATCCCTTTGATATCTTTACGATCCAGCATCGATTTATTGGAGCGCATCCGTCCGTAGGTCTGCAGCCAGTCAAGCAGCCGGTTATCATTAGGACGGTAAACCCCGATACCCGGGTTGTAGATCCCAAAAATACGCGCACCCAGTTCAAGCGTCAGAAAATGAATACCGATCAGTAACACGCCACGCTTATCGTGAAGCGCCTTATCTATATGTTCAAGTCCGGACACCGCAAACCATTTTTTAATCCGCCAGTCCGGCCAGAACCAGGCCATACCGGTCTCCATCAGTCCCATGCCGACAGATTCAAAATTATGCACTAACAGCGCCTGACGATCAGCCTCCGGCATGTCAGGAAAACAGAGTTCAAGGTTACGACGTGCAATATCAACGCGGCTTCTCAGAAAACGCATCGACAGCCGGCCCAGATTCGTGCCCAGAAAATTAAGCACCGGATAGGGCAACAGAACCACCAGGTAGAGTATTCCGATACCCAGCCATGTGATCCAATAACGGGGATGAAGAAGGCTGCGATTAAATTCAGGCAATTGTGTCATTTTATTGTTTTCCCACATTCCATTTCCCGGGCAGAGAAGGTTCCTCTCTACAATTTTCCTGTTATTGTGCCATTTTTTAACATTATCTAAAATGTTATATCCTGTTTGCGGTGATTTTACTCTGCTTTTTATGCTGCAAAGTGAAAACACTGCGGAGCTATCGTTTTGCCGGGCGGATAATTCGGGTATGATATTGCCCCTTCAGAATTTCGTATAACTCACAGGAATGAACACCATGCCAGTGTTACACAACCTTGTTTCCAATAAAGAGCTCAAAGAGCGCATGCTCGCTGAAACTGAGCCACGTACCACCGTCTCATTTTATAAATATTTCCGAATTGAAGATCCGCAGGCCTTTCGCGATAAGCTGTACCAGACGCTGACAGCGATGAATGTTTTCGGGCGTATTTATGTTGCCCGTGAAGGGATTAATGCCCAAATCAGCGTTCCGCAAAGTCGTTATGAAGCGATGAAGCAGGCACTGTATGATTTTGATCCGGCCCTGGATCAGTTACGCATGAATATTGCTCTGGATGATGACGGTAAATCCTTCTGGGTGTTACGCCTTAAAGTGCGGGAACGCATTGTGGCGGATGGTATCGAAGATGAAACCTTCGATGCCGCCGATGTCGGCGAATATCTGAAAGCGGATGAGGTCAACCAGATGCTGGATGATCCGGATGCGGTTTTCGTGGATATGCGTAACCATTATGAGTATGAAGTCGGCCACTTCGACAATGCACTGGAAATTCCTGCAGATACCTTCCGTGACCAGTTACCGATGGCCGTCGAAATGCTGGAGCAACAGAAAGACAAAAAAATTGTGATGTATTGCACTGGCGGGATCCGCTGCGAAAAAGCCAGTGCCTGGATGCGCCACAGTGGGTTCGATAATGTCTATCATATCGAAGGCGGGATCATCGAATACACCCGTCGCGCACGGGAGCAAGGTTTACCGGTTCGTTTTAAAGGTAAAAACTTCGTCTTTGATGAACGGATGGGCGAGCGGATCTCTGACGATGTTTTAGCGCATTGCCATCAGTGCGGGACGTCCTGCGATACTCATGTGAACTGTATCAATGACGGGTGCCACCTGCTATTTATCCAGTGTCCGGCCTGTGCTGAAAAATATCATGGCTGTTGCAGCCCGATGTGTATGGAAGAGTCGCAGCTTCCGCCGGAAGAACAGCGGTTACGCCGTGCCGGCCGTGAAACCAGCAACAAAATCTTTAATAAATCCCGTGGCGTGTTACGGATGACCATCCCGCAGCCGGTGAAAGACGGCGGGGAATAACCGAAAAAAGCCTGACAATGTCAGGCTTTTTTATCTCCGTGCCCCGAAGAACTCAGGCAGGGAATTCCAGAGCCCCGGTCAGGTCACCCATCGGCGGATGCCCGTTTTTCTCCAGAGCGTCATCACGTTGTTTCAGGCCAGGTAACTGCGGAAGATCGTAAATACGGCTGATCAGTCGCAGTATCGACCCGGTATCATACTGGGTATGATCCACATAACCTTTGCGCGCGTAAGGCGAAATCACCAGTGCCGGAATTCGGGTACCGGGCCCCCAGCGATCGCCTTTCGGCGGAGCAACGTGATCCCACCAGCCGCCATTTTCATCAAAGGTGATCACGACCAGCGTATTTTCCCACTGCGGGCTTTGCTGCAGCCGGTCAACAATATGAGCGATGTGACGGTCACCGGACTCGACGTCGGAATAGCCGGCATGCATATTCAGGTTGCCCTGCGGTTTATAGAAGGTCACCGGCGGCAGTTTGCCCGCCTCGGCATCGGCCAGGAATTTATTGGTCTCTGCCGTATCACCCAGGCCGCCGTCACGCAGATGCTGGCGGCGGTTTTCAGGGTGTTCCGGACCGAGATCTGCAAAATAGTTTAACGGCTGGTGATGCAGCTGGAAATCCGGACGGGCAGGGAAATCGTTACTGTCCTTCTTACCGTCGATAGCAAACTGCCAGCCGCCGGCATACCAGGCCCAGTCGATATTACGGGCTGACAACAGATTACCGATATGCGGGTGGGTCTGTGGCGGCAATGTTTTCGGCGAGGAGCGATCGGCCAGTGCTGGGTTCGCTTTATCACGGCTGCCTGATGGCCAGTACGGGGGTAACATCGTATTGACGGCAAACCCGTCGGGGGTGATCTGGCTGGGCCCGAATCGCGGGATACCGTCCAGTGCGCTGGCGGGTGAGTCCTCCAGTGGCTTCAGTCGCGGATCTGCCGGGTCATCGCTCATCAGTGTGGCGACCTGATCCCTGGCCGGAGACTGGTGTACCTCCGGATAGACCGGTGGCCGCGCCGCGACCAGATACTGGTGATTAAGAAAGGATCCACCAAAGGCTCCCTGGAAGAAGTTATCACACAGCGTGTATTCGCGGGCCAGGTTCCATAGCCGCATATTCCAGGCACTGTCCCCGTAATAGCCCATGGTCAGCGCCCCGGAATCTGCCCAGGCGACGAATTTATCGTTTTTACCGCCGTTGATTTGCATCTGATTCTGATAGAACACATGCCACAAATCACGGGTGATCACCCCCTGGGGCAGGGCTTCACCGCCGGGGCCTTTCAGGGCAAAGGGCTGGTTTGGTAGCTGCTGCATATAGTCAGCGTTTTCCGGCACCTGGTAACGGGTATGATTGACAGTCTGTTCATTGGGTACCAGCCCTTTCCAGACCGGGGGCAGATGGCTGAGAACGTCTCCGTTACGGTCACGTTGCCGGATGTCTTCCGCTTTCAGGGCAGACAGCGGGTGTTTTACGCCCGGGAAGTTGGCAAACAGGTTATTAAAGCTGCGGTTTTCTGCATAGATCACCACCACATGACGAATATGTTTCCGCAGTAAGCTGTCCTGCGCTTTACGTGGCAGTTGACTCAGCAGGTGCCGGTTATCCGTGCAGTTTTCCGTCCCTGTGGCTGCATTTGCCAGCGGCAGAATACCGGAACTGAGGCCAAGAACAGAAGCGCCGGCCAGGAAACGGCGGCGGGCCGGATTATCCGGCGTCAAACCTTCTGCGGCGGGGGATTTCTCTGTATTTTCAGGGTGTTCACTGTCTGGCTTTTTCATGGGCATAACCTTAATAGGATCCGAAGAACAGAAGCAGCAGGGATGCTATTAAGCGACGGTGACAGTCATATTACGCTTTTATAAAGAAATCATGACGGTGTCCCGGGGCGGCGGCTCCGCCCCGGCAAAGGTGACCCCCCGGCCAGGTCAGCCGGTAAAGCGGCTAAGAGAGAAAGGGCGTAATGTCTCCGGCAGGGTGCCCTGTCGGGCGAATTCACTCGCAATTTCACCCAGCAGCGGGGCGAATTTAAACCCATGACCGCTCAGGCCGGTGAAGATCAGGCAGCCCGGATTCTCCGGCAGGGTATCGATAATAAAATCGCCGTCCGGGGAGTTATCATAGCTGCAACTTTCCCCGTATAAACACCCGCCGACGCCCGGCAGGCAGTGGCGCAGGAAGGCGAAGCATTCGCTACCGTCTTCAGGATAGCTGCCGAAAGGGAAGGCCTTATTGTCTGATACTCCGGGCTGTCCGCCGTCATGACGACCCACTTTCAACGCATTATCCTGCGCCGGAAATCCATAATAATGGCTGCCATCGTCCAGACCGATGCTGAAGCCCGGAAAGTGATTATTCTCGCTATATCGGCCATCGGCCTGAAACCAGGCAAAGACTTTCCGGGTCTGGATGACCGGCAGAGACGCCACAAAATCGTTGACCCGGCTCCCCATGCTGATAAGCAAGCGGGTTGCGCGGAAGGTTCCCTCGCCGGTGACCACCTGTTGCAGGTCGCCGTCGCGGGAAATACCGGTGACCGGGCAGTTAAACAGCTGTGCTGCCCCCTGCTCACGGGCGAGGCGGATCCAGTGTTCGACGGCCAGTTCACTGGACAGATAACCGGCCTCCGGTTCAAAAACCGCCGCAAAATGCGCGGGCAACGTAATTTCCGGCCAGCGTTGGGTGACTTCCTGCGGGCTCAGAGGTTCAGCCTGCAGTGACCAGCGCTCAGCACTTTCCGCCAGGCGGGTCATAAACTGAGAATCCTGCGGGCCTGCATTCAGCACGCCGCAGGGATGAAGCAGCCGCACACCGGCATCGGCTTCAAACTGTTGCCAGAGCTGCCGGCTGCGCAGCAGCAGCGGGACATATTTTTCACCTTCTCCGTAGGCATAACGGATCAGCCGGTTCTTTCCGTGGTGGGCTCCTTCTGTATGAGGCGGATGAAAGGCATCCACCATCAGCACCTTTAAACCGGCCTTGCTGGCATAATAACCGGCCGCCGCACCGGCAGACCCGCTGCCGGCGATGATCAGATCATAAATCATTCCCTGTGAGCTCCTGAATGAAGACAGATAACGCAGCATAGCAGAGCAGGGGGGAGAATAAAAAACGGGGTAATGCAGGCGTTCATGCCATCGTCAGACGAAGAATTTACCGGGGCGGGCACGTGATGCCGCAGACATCAGGCACCCGTCAGGGTGCCTGTCAGATGAGAGATTAATGTTTGAGCGGTAGGGATGAACTGTTTTCGGCAGATTCTATTTTGGCGATACCCGCTTCCAGAATCGAAATAAATTGCCGGGCGACATCTGTCGTCAGCCAGTACGTCGGGCCGACATCGGCATCTTCTTCACTTTGCTGCATGGATGATAAAGAATGCAGGCGAATCATCATGGCATCATAGACATCAACGGTACTGATATCCCAGCCAACCAGGGAATGGGTCTGAATAACATCTTTCTCTCTGTCCATAAAACCTCCTGATTACTCGTTAGACTACGTGTAGGTTGAGGTTTACATCCGACCTTCTTTAACAGAATGAAGGTGGCTCCAGTATAGCATGGCTGTGCAAAACACGCATATTCAGGGTGACGAATTTGAGACAGCAATGATGATGACAGGAAAATATTCAGGGAGCCCTCCGGTTTACCGGGGCCGGTCGTGTGTCGCCAGCAACACAAGACTGCCTGCCTTTTAGCGGGATTTGAGCACCGGGCTACGCCAGGGGCGGCAGGACAGTCTTCAGGAAACTGACAGAGAATATTACTGCTAAGACGAATAAAAAAGCCGGATGGCGACACCCGGCACGGCGTATGACACGCTTAATCGTTACTGAAATATCTGGTAAAACAGCCGAAGTGACGGCTGTTTTGTGCTGTATATATTTACAGTATTTTGGCGGGAAATGTAACCCCTGATACTGCTCAGGCCTCTACGGTCCAGTTCAGTGTTTCACCGGCCAGGAAAGGCACCAGCACATCGTTACCGGCCGGAATGGTCTCCGGTACGGTCCAGGGTTTGCGGACCAGTGTGACGGTATCGGTATTGACCGGCAGGCCGTAGAATTGCGGCCCATTCAGTGAACAGAAGGCTTCCAGGTGTTGCAGAGCGCCGAGTTCATCAAACACGGTGGCATAGGCTGACAGTGCTGTCGGGGCATTAAAGACCCCTGCACAACCGCAGGAGGATTCTTTACGTCCGCGCAGGTGAGGTGCGGTATCTGTCCCGAGGAAGAAACGGCTATCTCCGCTGGCCACCACCTGACGCAGGGCTTCCTGATGGACATTACGTTTCAGGATTGGCAGGCAGTACAGATGCGGACGGATGCCGCCGCTGAGCATATGGTTACGGTTAAACATCAGGTGCTGCGGCGTGATAGTCGCGGCGATATGATGTTCTTCACTGCTGACAAACTGGGCCGCATCCCGGGTGGTGATATGTTCCATCACAATCCGCAACTCAGGAAACTGGCGGCGGAGCGGGATTAGCACCTGATCTATGAATTGTGCTTCACGATCAAAAATATCAATATGGGCGTCGGTCACTTCACCATGGATCAGTAATGGCATACCGATAGCCTGCATGCGCTCCAGCACCTTCGCAATATGCTGAACACTGGTAACACCGTGGCTGGAATTGGTGGTCGCATGGGCCGGATAAAGCTTGGCCGCCGTAAAGACCTTCTCTTTAAAACCTGTCTCGATTTCGTCCGGGTCCAGAGAGTCGGTCAAATAACAAGTCATCAGGGGCTGAAAGCGATGTGCCGCTGGCGTCGCGGCCAGGATACGTTCACGATAGGCTTTCGCGGCGGCAACGGACGTGACCGGGGGCACCAGGTTGGGCATGACGATCGCCCGCGCAAAAACATCACTGGTATACGGCAGGACGGTATTGAGCATTTCATCGTCACGTAAATGAATATGCCAGTCATCGGGGCGGCGTAAAGTGATTGTATCTGGGTGAAGAGTCATGCATCGGGCTCCGGCGTCAATGAATAAAGGTGGGATTTAACCGGGGAGTAAGGATAAAGCTCCCCGCGCCGGAATGCACATGTTTTTTCGCGTGATTGATGCCGTCAGCAGAAATGACTGCCCTGGCCTTAACGGGTGAGTGAAATCACTAATTCACCCGGCCTGACTTCCAGCCCCTGTGCCAGTTTTTTCGCCATGGCTTCCCCGGTACTGTGATCTGCATTCAGAACATACGCAGGATGTGTCCTGAAATAGTCCTGCAGTGACTGGTTCAGCACCGGCATCAGCGCATTAACCGCCTGTTGCAGTTTGTCCGGCCGGACCTGGCTGTCAGTCACCTGCAGATCCTGCAGATAGATGGCGCCCTGCTCCGGGTTATATACCGGTTGGGCTTTCATCTTCAGGAAAATATCGGCGTTCTGCTGACCAAACAGCGACTGTAATTTCAGACTGGCTTTCCCGGAGAGGGTCATCTTACCGGGTTCTTCACGACCGATGGCAGACTGTAAGTCCGTCAGGGTAATATGTGCGGTGGCGAGGCCGTTCACACCGATATCTTTCTCATAATTGTCATGTTTCTGCAGCGCCTGATTCACTTCCTGTTCCGTAATGGTATAGCGGGCCAGATGGTCACAGGCACTCAGTAACAGAACACTGAACAGTAACGGTACAAACAGAATAACCTTACGCATTTTTCCTCACTTACCGGGAATGTTATTAGGCGGACTCCGGCATTTTGCCTGACTCCGGCCGGGGTGTATATCTCAGCGGGTCCGATATTCCCGGCGATACCGGACCGTGGCAACGATCACTATGGGCGACAGCCTGAAATATCCCTTCGCCACATAAAGTGATGCGTTTTTAATGGGATAAACCGCCTGACGGGTTTAACATAGCAGGCTTACACCGCCACCGGCACGGAGCAACGCGTGATGGCGCTATTCTCCGGGGGATCTATTTTAGGGAGCGTTTATGTTCGGATATCGCAGTATGGCACCACGGGTGAGTCTGACCACCGATCGCATGGTTGTACGCCTGATTAACGAGCGTGATGCGTGGCGGATGGCAGACTATTATGCCGGTAACCGTGACTATCTTCTGCCCTGGGAGCCTATCCGGGACCAAAGCTACTTTCAGCCGTCCGGTTGGCAGACGCGGCTATCGATCATGGCTGAACAGCAACGACAGGGCGCGGCTTATTATTTTATTCTGACGGATCCCGCCAGTGAAGAAGTCATGGGCGTTGCCAATTTCAGTAATGTGGTACGCGGATGTTTTCATGCCTGTTATCTGGGGTATTCGCTGGGTGAAAACTGGCAGGGGCAAGGACTGATGCAGGAAGCATTACAATCGACTCTTCGCTATATGCAGCGTCAGCAGAAAATTCATCGCATTATGGCTAACTATATGCCCCGTAATCAGCGCAGTGGTAACCTGCTGGCGCGGCTGGGATTTGAAAAAGAAGGCTATGCCCGGGAATACCTGCTGATTAACGGGGTCTGGGAAGATCATGTGCTTACCGCCCTGACCTGGAAAGAGGGTACGGCGGACAAGTACCGCTGAATCATGCCTTGTAACAAACAGTACTGGTCATTTTTATCCGGGGCAGTAGACTAACGCCGGCACACCGGGAGAGTTATCTCCCGGAAGGGACATAAATGTCAAAATAGCAGGATGTCAGACACACTATGAATTTGCTCAAATCACTGGCTCAGGTCAGTTCAATGACGTTATTTTCCCGTATCCTGGGGTTTGCCCGGGATGCCATCGTCGCCAGAGTCTTTGGTGCAGGCATGGCCACGGATGCGTTCTTTGTGGCATTTAAACTGCCAAATCTGTTAAGACGTATCTTTGCTGAAGGCGCATTCTCGCAAGCCTTTGTGCCTATCCTGGCCGAATATAAAAATACGCAGGGTGAGGAAGCGACCCGTATTTTTGTCTCTTATATCTCCGGACTTCTGACGCTGGTGCTGGCCGTAGTCACTCTGCTGGGGATGCTGGCCGCTCCCTGGGTTATCTATATTACGGCTCCCGGCTTTGCGGATACCGCCGATAAATTTGCGCTGACCACGTCACTGCTGCGTGTGACGTTTCCCTATATTCTGCTGATCTCACTGGCTTCGCTGGTGGGCGCCATCCTGAATACCTGGAACCGCTTTTCGGTGCCTGCATTTGCCCCGACGCTGCTGAACATCAGTATGATTTTCTTTGCACTGGTCGCCACGCCCTGGTTCCATCCCCACATCATGGCCCTGGCCTGGGCTATCGTCGCCGGCGGCGTGCTGCAACTGGGGTATCAGTTACCCCATTTACGTAAAATCGGGATGCTGGTCCTGCCGCGGATCAATCTGCAGGATACCGGGGTCTGGCGTGTTTTACGACAGATGGGACCGGCGATCCTCGGGGTCTCGGTCAGCCAGATTTCCCTGATCATTAACACGATCTTTGCTTCCTTCCTGGCCTCCGGGTCGGTCTCCTGGATGTATTATGCTGACCGTCTGATGGAGTTTCCTTCCGGAGTGCTGGGCGTCGCGCTGGGAACTATCCTGCTGCCGTCATTATCACGCAGTTTTTCCAGCGGTAATTTAAAAGAGTATTCGCATCTGATGGATTGGGGGTTGCGTCTGTGTCTGTTACTGGCCATCCCCAGTTCGGTGGCCATCGGTATCCTGGCCGGTCCGTTGGTCTCAGCCCTCTTTCAGTATGGTAAGTTCAACGCCTTTGATGCATTGATGACCCAGCATGCACTGGTGGCTTATGCGGTCGGTCTGGTCGGAGTGATCGTGGTAAAAGTGCTGGCTCCCGGATTCTATTCGCGTCAGGACATTAAAACCCCGGTAAAAATTGCCATTGTTACCCTGATATCCACACAGTTAATGAACCTGATGTTTATCGGACCACTGAAGCATGCCGGATTATCTTTATCTATCGGTCTGGCCGCCTGCCTGAATGCCTCACTGCTGTTCTGGCAACTGCGTAAGAAAAACTTCTTCCAGCCTCAGCCCGGCTGGTACAGTTTTCTGAGCCGGCTTATCCTTGCGGTGATCATTATGGCGGTGGTGTTATGCGCCGTGCTGCACTTTATGCCCTCCTGGGGTGAAGGCAAAATGGTCTGGCGTATTTTGCGCCTGATGGGCGTGTGTGCGCTGGGCGGTTTTGCCTACTTTGCCAGCCTGGCGGCTTTTGGCTTCCGTCTGAGGGACTTTTCCCGCCGCAGTGTTCAGTAACTTATCATCACCGCGCTGCGGCTTACCCTGCTCAGGGTGGGCCGTAGCGGCATCTGCCATCTTGCAGTCAATCTTATTTCTTCTCAGTAGTACCCCTTCCTGGTGTCCGTCCTGTCTTCCGCCTGAGATCTATTCACCACGTCGCTCCCCGTTCTGTTTGCACATAGCGGAGAGGGCTTAGCCCGTTCACCCCCGGTCTGTCCGGTCAGCTTCTGATGACCGCGGAACCGGACCTCCATGCAGTGCATAGCTTACTGTTGAGGGATGGCCGGAGTTGGGCCGGATGAGCCCTCCGCAGCGTCCTGGCCGGGGCGGTCGCCGGTGACGGGAATACGGTTCTCCATGCAGTGCATAGCTTACTGTTGAGGGATGGCCGGAGTTGGAGCCGGATTATCCCTCCGCAGCGTCCTGGCCGGGGCAGTCGCCGGTGACGGGAATACGGTTCTCCATGCAGTGCATAGCTTACTGTTGAGGGATGGCCGGAGTTGGAGCCGGATTAGCCCTCCGCAGCGTCCTGGCCGGGGCAGTCGCCGGTGACGGGAATACGGACCTCCATGCAGTGCATAGCTTACTGTTGAGGGATGGCCGGGACAGTCTCCGGTGAGCGTTTGCCGGTTGTATTTTTTCGGGCGGGTAAGGTGCTGACAGGGTTACACCAGGTCTGCGATGATGGTTACGGGCAACAGGGGGGCCGGGAGAGGGCCGACAGGCCACTGAGCGCAGGGGCGGTTCAGATTGCACGCGGGCAGCGGGGATGCTCCGGCGGAAGGCTCGTCAGCAGGGAGGACTGGCTGGCATCGGATTCCGGCGGGCGAAGAGACCTGCGGTTATCTCCCCTGGCCATCCGGCCCATACAGTGCTTGTGTCTGCAACGGATGAAGCAGAGTCAGGGCCTGTGCGGTCCGGTCCATTTGCTGTTGGAGTAACAGTGCGGTGTGCTGATTCATTTGCTGTAATTCCGTCACCCGCAGATGGATCTGCTGCCAGCGGGCGTGTAATGCACTCTCCCGCAGATACGGAGCCTGCAGACCGGCCGCAGTGCCTGCGTTCATCCGCTGTTTATCGAGATAGTCCAGCGTGTTCAGTGCAGCCTGTTTATCTTCTGCCAGGTTCTGTAGCCGGTAACTGTCCGGGTGGGCGGATATCAGTTGTTGCTGTTCTGCCAGCATCATCTCTTTCAGTGAGCCGAGTAATTGCTGCATATCAGATAATATATCCGGCAGCGGAGGGCGGAAATCAGTCTTCATCCGGGCCGTTTGCACTCAGGGTTCGCAGTAATCCGGCGGCAATTTTACTGCTGTCGGCGCGGTAAGTGCCGCTGCTTATGGATTCACGCAGGGCATCGACCTTTTCTGAACGAATATCCTGACCGGAGTGAGTCCGGAGTGCCGTCATTGCCTGGCTCAGGGTAAAGTGAGTTGCCGCGGAGGGCTGTTCACTGGCACCGGGCTTCAGGTGCCTGGCAAGGCCGCGTTGCATCAGTTGTGGTTCAGCGGGCCGGATAGCGGATACCGCGTGTGTTTTATTAATACTCATAAGTGACTTCTCCACTGCCGAAAGAGCGCCCGGAGTCCCGGGGGGTATCCATTTTATCGGCTACCGATAACAAAACATTAGCGTATCACGCGTTAATTTGTTGCTGCCTGCAGCACGCCCTGATCATCAACGGTCGCGACGATCAGTTGCCCTGCCGGGGTACGGACCCGGACCTGGTCGCCGGTAGCCGCGTTATTCAGTGCCTTACCTGCCGTGGCGGCACTGAAACCAGGTCCCTGAACAATCACCCGCACATTATCGCCATTGCGTACCCGCCAGGGTTTACGCAGCAGACTGGTCAGTATCACTTTTCCCGGACTGAGATTTTGTAAGGCAATGGCCGGCAGCGCGGAGGATATGTCCAGCAGCACCCGGGCCGGTAACCTGTCCAGGCGGCCCTGACAAGGAGTGAGTTGCGCCAGAGTGACTTCGCTGCCCCGGGGGATCCTCTGGCGCGCCACATAATAGGTGCCGGTGACCGCCACCACGACCTGCAGAAAATGTCTTGACCGTCCGCACTGTGCCGTAAGGGTGAGGTTTCCCCAACGCCGGCTATTACCGGGCAATGAAAATTCCGGCGCAGGGCAGTCCGGCCACTGTCCGGGCGGGGTACGGACGGTCACTTCTGTCTGGCTGGCATAGAGCGGATCACGCTGGCGGAAGAATTGTGTCACCTGCTGTGGCAGGGTATCCGCCCATGCACCGATGGATAACAGTATCAGAAGGAGTATCAGGCTCTTATTCATAGGCGTGACCGGAAAATAGTCTGGTATTTCAATTAATTCTAAACACCCCTGGCCGTCTTCAAACAGCAAAATAACCCTGTTTTTTCCGGCTATTCCACCGATTTCGCTGTCCTCTGTCCGCGTATTCTACAGGCATGTTACCGGGAAAACGGAGAGCAGTTATGTCCGACAGACTGGACGCGGAGATGGGATTTGCCAGGGAAGCGATTAACCTGCGTGAGCTGCGGCAGAAGGTGCTGGCGTCGAATATTGCCAATGCGGATACCCCGGGGTATCAGGCACGGGATATTGATTTCTCAGCTCAGCTGACCCGGGCCCTTGCGCGGGGACGGGCCGCTGAACCTGCGTTATCGCTGACACTGACTGCGGGCCAGCATATCCCGGCGGTGGCCCGGCCGGTGATATTGCCTCACCTGCTGTACCGGGTGCCGGACCAGCCTGCAGCAGACGGTAATACCGTCGATATGGACCGGGAAAGGGTGCAGTTTGCAGATAACAGTGTCCGGTATCAGACCGATCTCACTCTGTTATCCGCCAGGATTAAACAAATGATGAGTGTCATGCAAGGATGATAAGCCAATGAGCTTACTGAGTATTTTTGATATATCCGGCTCGGCGCTGAGTGCACAGTCTCAGCGACTGAATGTCAGCGCCAGTAACCTGGCGAACTCGGAAAGCCGGGTCGGGCCGGACGGACAGCCATACCGTGCGAAACAGGTGATTTTCCGGCCTGACAATGTGCAGCAGAACGGTATTGGCGGGGTGCATGTGGCGCAGGTCATCGATGATCCCTCACCGATGAAGTTGCGTTATGCCCCGGGGGATCCGATGGCAGACAGCAACGGGTATATCCGTATGCCGAATGTGGATGTGGTGGCCGAGACCGTTAACACCTTGTCTGCGTCACGAAGTTACCAGGCCAACGTGGAAGTGATGAATACCGTTAAAAGCCTGATGATGAAAACACTGACCCTGGGTCAGTAAGCGGAGAGTTCCATGAGTAGCACAGCCACTGTCGGCAGCATTTTGCCTTCGCCCGCGATGCAGCGGGCAGGGAGTCCGGGGGGCGGCGACGGAACGTCCGCTGAGGATTTACAGAATCAGTTTATGACCATGCTGATTGCCCAGTTGAAGAATCAGGACCCGACGAATCCGATGGATAACAGCCAGCTGACGTCTCAGCTGGCACAAATCAATACTCTGAGTGGTATCGAGAAGTTAAACGGTACGCTGGCTTCCATTTCCGGACAAATTAATACCAGTCAGTCCATGCAAAATACCCTGCTGATCGGTCATGGGGTGATGGTGCCGGGCGATGTGATTCTGGCCGGTAAAACCGGGGAAGAGGGCGATGATACCACCACGACAACCCCGTTCGGGCTGGAGACGTCGGCCAGTGCTTCGGATGTTGTGGCAACCATTAAGGACAAAGACGGCAACACCGTGGCCACACTGTACCCCGGCAGTATGACTGCCGGGGTACACAGTTTTCAGTGGGACGGTACCACCGACGATGGGGACCCCGTGCCGGCAGGACAATACACCGTGAGTTTCACGGCCACCGACGGGGATACCCCGGTCGATGTCACCAGCCTGTGCTATGCCGTGGTGAATGGCGTCAATCCGGGGGACTACGGGACCACGCTGGATTTAGGTAATTACGGTACGACCACACTGGATCAGATCCGTCAGATCCTTTAACCGACACAGGAGTCATTATGTCTTTTTCTCAGGCCGTCAGCGGGCTTAACGCTGCTTCGGCAAATCTGGATGTTATCGGGAATAATATCGCTAACTCAGCGACTTCAGGCTTTAAATCCAGCACGGCAGCCTTTGCCGATATGTTCGCCGCCTCACAGATTGGGCTGGGGACAAAAGTCGCCGCGGTACTGCAGAACTTTGGGGACGGTGCCACAACGGGAACCGGTCGTGCGCTGGATGTCGCACTGAGCGGAAATGGCTTCTTCCGGCTGACGGATCAGGCAGGGAATGTCTATTACTCACGAAACGGTCAGTTCTCGCTCAATGCTAACCGCGAGCTGGTGAACACCGCTGGGATGAATGTGACAGGGTATCCGGCCAGCGGGATCCCCGCCGTGGTGCAGACCGGCGCAAACCCCGGGCCGTTAACTATTCCGGACGTTCAGATGCCGGCCAATGCCACGACCAAAGCCTCGCTGACCGCGAATCTGAACTCGACAGATGAAATACCGTCAGTCACCCCGTTTGACCCGACCAATGTCGACAGTTTCAATGCGAAAAGCACCATCACGGTATTTGACTCCCAGGGGAACGCCCATCAACTGGACCTCTATTTTGTCAAAGACGCGGATAACAAGTGGACGGTAAATCCGAGAGATTCCACCACCGGGATTGACGGTGATCCTTTTGAGATGACATTTGATGAAAACGGCGTACTGACCAGTGACCCTCAGCAGACGCTGGTGATTCAGGGCGCCAACGGGGCGGCTGCCGATCAATCGATCAGCCTGAGTATGCTGAACAGTATGCAGCAAAATACCGGCACCTCTACCTTCGGTAACCCGATCCAGGACGGATTCGCCCCCGGCGTACTGACCGGTTATATGATCAATGATGACGGTACCATCACCGGTGCGTATTCCAATCAGAAAACACAACTGCTGGGGCAAATTGTCCTGTCGAACTTTGCTAACCCGGAAGGGCTGCAACCCCAGGGAGACAATGTCTGGGCCGAAACCAGCGCCTCCGGTCAGCCATTAATCGGCCTGGCGAACACCGGAAATCTGGGGTCAATGACCGCCGGCGCACTCGAAGCCTCTAATGTCGACCTGAGTAAAGAACTGGTCAATATGATCGTTGCACAGCGTAACTATCAATCCAATGCCCAGACCATCAAAACCCAGGATCAGATCCTCAATACGCTGGTCAATCTACGGTAATTAAGGGCTTAACGTCATGGATCATGCGATTTATACCGCCATGGGGGGGGCCAGCCAGACGCTGATGACGCAGGCGATCACCACCGCCAACCTCGCCAATGTCTCCACGCCCGGCTTTAAGGCCCAGCTGTCGGCGTTACGGGCCGTACCGGTCGACGGCTTATCGTTACCGACCCGGACACTGGTGGCAGCGTCCACCCCGGGGGCCGATATGTCTGCCGGCAAACAGGATTACACTGACCGTCCGCTGGATGTGGCTGTGGAGCCTGCCGGCTGGCTGGCGGTCCGGCTTGCCGATGGCAGTGAAGCGTACACCCGTAACGGGAATATGCAGCTCGATTCACAGGGCATGCTGACGATCAGCGGGCATCCGGTCATCGGGGAGGATGGCCCCATCGCTTTGCCTCAGAATGCCCGTCTGACTATCGCGACCGATGGGTCGATTACGGCGCTCAACCCGGGGGATCAGCCGAATGCCACGGCTCAGGTCGCCAGGCTGAAACTGGTCAGGGCTGACGGAAAAATGCTGCAACGCGGGGATGACGGATTTTTCCGTCCTTCGCCCGGCCTCGCACAGCAGCAGGGCGCGGTACTTCCTGCAGATGTGACTCTGAAAGTGATGCCCGGCGCGCTGGAAGGCAGCAATGTGAATCCGGTAACCGCCATGGTGGAGATGATCAGCAATGCCCGCCGGTTCGAAATGCAGATGAAAGAAATCAGCAGTGTCGACCAGAATGAACAGAAAGCGAATCAGCTGCTGTCATTCACCAGCTAAGGGGAACAGAAAAGCAATGATACGTTCTTTATGGATAGCAAAGACCGGTCTGGATGCTCAGCAGACCAATATGGATGTCATATCCAACAACCTGGCAAACGTCAGTACCAATGGCTTTAAACGCTCGCGGGCGGTCTTTGAAGATTTGCTGTATCAGACCTTACGTCAGCCAGGAACGCAGTCTTCGGAGCAGGACACGCTGCCTTCCGGGTTACAGATAGGGACCGGTGTCAGACCGGTCACGACCGAGCGTCTGCATAGCCAGGGCAATCTCTCGAAAACCGATAATTCGAAAGATATCGCGATTAATGGTCAGGGCTATTTTCAGGTGCTGTTACCGGACGGCAGTTCGGCCTACACCCGCGACGGTTCATTCCAGGTCGATCAGAACGGGCAACTGGTGAATAACGCCGGTTTTCAGGTACAGCCCGGGATCACCATCCCGCCGAATGCCCTGAGTATTACCGTGTCCCGGGACGGTGTGGTCAGTGTCACACAACCGGGGCAGACCCAGGCCGCGCAGGTGGGACAGCTGACCCTGAATACCTTTATCAATGATGCGGGCCTGGCAAGTCAGGGGGAAAACCTCTATCAGGAAACCCAGGCCTCCGGCGCGCCGACCGAGAGTACCCCCGGGCAAAACGGGGCCGGCCTGCTGTATCAGGGGTATGTGGAGACCTCCAACGTCAATGTCGCGGAAGAACTGGTCACGATGATCCAGACGCAACGGGCCTATGAAATTAACAGTAAGGCGATCAGTACGTCCGATCAGATGTTGCAGCGACTGACCCAGCTATGACCGGCACCGCTTACCGGCCGGCAGTGATCGGCCGTTTTTTGTCTGAGAAACGGAGGTAACACTGTGGTGAGATCGGCACTTTACCGTGGCATCCTCCCGGCACTTCTGTTGCTGACCGAAGGTTGTACGTTGATCCCCCGGACACCGTTAGTCAAAGGCGCAACCAGTGCAGAGCCTCCGGCGGCCGGGGCACCCTCGGCAGACGGCTCCATTTTTCAGGGCGTCGCCCCGCTCAGTTACGGGTATCAGCCCCTGTTCGAGGACAGACGACCGAGAAATATCGGCGATACGCTGACGATTGTATTGCAGGAAAATGTCAGTGCCAGTAAGAGTTCTTCAAGCAATGCCAGCCGTAAAGCCAGCAGTAATTTTGGGCTATCTGCCACTCCACGTCTCCTGAGCGGTCTGCTGGGGGGCGATAAAACGAACTTTGATGGCAGCGGCGGGAATGACTTCAATGGTAAGGGAGGCGCGACCGCGAATAATACCTTTACCGGGACCATTACGGTCACCGTAGAAAAGGTGCTGGCTAACAGTAACCTGAAAGTCGTGGGTGAAAAACAGATCGCCATCAATCAGGGCACTGAATTTATCCGTTTCTCCGGGGTAGTCAACCCGCGTACCATCACCGCCAGTAACTCGGTGGTGTCAACCTCGGTGGCCGATGCCCGGATTGAGTATGTGGGTAACGGCTATATCAATGAAGCCCAGCAGATGGGCTGGCTGCAACGCTTTTTCCTGACTATCTCACCTATGTAAGAGGCCAGTAAATGCCTGTAATGATGCGCCTGCTAAGCGGCTTACTGTTAGCTTGCTCTCTTTCTTTAAGCGTTCATGCCGAACGTATCAGAGATCTGACCACGGTTCAGGGCGTCCGCGATAACCAGTTAATCGGTTACGGGCTGGTGGTCGGACTGGACGGTACCGGGGATCAGACGACCCAGACCCCGTTCACCACCCAGACCATGAGTAATATGCTCTCTCAATTAGGGATCACCGTGCCCGGGGGGACCAATATCCAGCTGAAAAATGTCGCTGCCGTGATGGTAACAGCGACGCTGCCTCCGTTTGCCCGCCAGGGGAAAAATATAGATGTCGTTGTTTCCTCAATGGGAAATGCAAAAAGTTTGCGTGGCGGGACATTGCTGATGACTCCGCTAAAAGGCGTGGATAATCAGGTCTATGCGCTGGCCCAGGGCAACATTCTGGTCGGCGGGGCGGGGGCCAGTGCCGGCGGCAGCAGTGTCCAGGTCAATCAGCTTAACGGCGGGCGGATCACCGGCGGGGCTATTGTGGAACGGGAACTGCCGACGGATTTCGGCACCCGTAATGAACTGGTGCTGGAACTGAATGATGTCGATTTTACCGTGGCGCAGCGCATATCGGATGCCATTAATCGGTATGCAGGTTACCCGGCAGCTTCTGCGGAAGATGGCAGTGCCGTTAAAATCAAAGTGTCGGCGTCCCATGCCTCTCAGGTCAGCCTGCTGGCAGCAATACAGAACCTGAAAGTCTCCGTGCCGGTGGAAGATGCCAGGGTCATTATCAATTCGCGTACCGGGTCGGTGGTGATGAACCGGGAAGTGATCCTTGGCACCTGTGCCGTTGCCCAGGGGAATCTGTCGGTGACCATTAACCGCCAGGACCGGGTGAGCCAGCCGGATACGCCGCTGGCCGGTGGTCAGACGGTGGTCAGCCCGGAAACGCAAATAGATATGCGGCAGCAGGGCGGAACATTACAACATGTGAAGGCCAGCGCCAGCCTGAATAATGTGGTTCGTGCCCTGAATACTCTGGGCGCGACACCGATTGAGCTGATGTCAATTCTGCAGGCCATGGAATCAGCCGGGTGTCTGCGGGCAAAGCTGGAGATCATCTGATGAAAATCACACAGGACACCGTGGCGCTGGCTTTTGACAGTCATTCACTGGATAAGCTTAAACGGGAAGCCGCGCGTCATCCGCGTCAGCAGGCGATGGCCGTTGCCCGCCAGCTCGAAGGGGTGTTTCTGCAGATGATGCTGAAAAGTATGCGACAGACCCTGCCGGGGGATACGCTATCCGGCAGTTCCCCGAGCCGGCTGTTTACCTCGTTGTATGACGAGCAGATTGCCCGGCAAAACGGCGAACGGGGTCTGGGGTTGGGGCTGGCAAAACTCATTGCACAGCAAATGCAGCCCGCGGTGGCACCGGATGAACAGGCAGGGACCCGTCCGATGCCCCTCGGGCCGTTACGCGTGCCAGTGCAGCCGCCGGCGGCGGTACTGCGTGACACATTACGCCAGGTGATCCCGGCGTTACCGCAGCCGACGGCCGCTATGACGTCGTTTCTGAACCGTATCCGGCAACCGGCACAGCAAATCAGTGCCCGCAGTGGTATCCCTCACCAGTTGATTCTGGCTCAGGCGGCGCTGGAATCCGGCTGGGGACAGCGGCAAATCCTGCGTCGTGATGGTCAGCCCAGTTTTAACCTGTTCGGGATCAAAGCCGGCGCGCATTGGCAGGGAGAAACCACGGCGGTCATGACGACCGAATATCATCAGGGGATACCCGAAAAACGGCGTGACAGTTTCAGGGTTTATCACTCCTATCGCGAAGCGCTGGAAGATTACGCCCGGCTTATTACAGAAAACCCCCGTTACCGCGCGGTTACCGGTGCCGTGACGGCAGAATCAGCGGCACACGCATTACAGAAGGCGGGATATGCCTCTGACCCGGCCTACGCAAAAAAACTGATCACGGTGATCCGTCAGTTGCAAACAATGTCAGTGCAAGCCATCAGTACAGATCTCAGCAATTTATTCTGAGCACCTCTCAAGAATTGCCGCGACATTACCGATAACACCCTAAAGCATCCTGAAACACTCTGACCGGAAGGCCATCCCTGGCCTCCGGCAGCACAATTACGGAGACAACTATGTCCGGTCTGATTAACTCTGCCATGAGCGGGCTGAATGCAGCGCAATCTGCACTGATGATCACCAGCCTCAATATCAGTAACTACACAGTGACCGGCTATAACCGGCAACTCCTGTTAATGTCTCAGGCGGGCAGTACTCAGTCCGGAAATGCCTGGTACGGTAACGGTGTCAGGGTCGACGGGGTTCAGCGGCAATACGATGAACTGATCAGCCGTCAGTTAATGGAAGCCAGCGCGAAGAACAGTGCGGCGAACAGTCAGTTTACGCAGATCTCCGGTATCGATAACATGCTGACGATGGACGGTAATGATCTGTCGGACGCCTTACAGCAGTTTTTTAAAAATATTCAGAATGTGGTTGATAATGCGGAAGACCCGGCAGCCAGGCAGGCATTGTTAAGTAATGCCAAATCTCTGGCCGGACAGATAAGAACCTTCCAGCAATATCTGGATAATCAGCAAGCGTCCGTCAATAATCAGATAAAAGACTCTGTCAGTGCCATAAATAAATATACCTCTCAGATAGCGGCGCTGAATGAGCAAATCGCCAAACTTTCAGCCACCGGTCAGGCCCCGAATAACCTGCTGGATCAGAGGGACCAGCTGGTCAGCGAACTGAATAATATCACTGCGGTGAATGTCAGTATGCAGGACAACAGCATGGTGGTTTCCTTACCTAACGGACTGACTCTGGTCAACGGTAATCAGAGTACCGAAATGAAGGCGGTGCCTTCCGCTGAGGATCCGGGCCGTCTTATCCCGGGATATACCGATAAGCTGGCCGGGGACATCGGCTTACCGGATAAAATGTTTACCTCCGGGTCACTGTCGGGGGTACTGGCTTTCCGGCGGGAGGATCTCGATAGCGTGCAGAACCGCCTGGGGCAACTCACCATCGCCTTCGCCAGTCAGATGAACATCGTACAACATCAGGGGTATGACAGTAACGGCGACCCGGGGACCGATTTCTTTACGATGGGGCAGCCGGAGACATACCGTAACAGTAATAATACGTCAGATACGATGCTGGATGCCGCCTTCACAGACAGCAGTGCACTGAAAGCCTCCGACTATCGTGTCTCATGGGAGCAGGGGCGCTGGACTGTGACCCGTTTATCGGATAACCAGGTCCTGACGCCGGAAGTCACTTCTGCCGACGGGAAAACTCATCTCAATATCGATGGTCTTGATATCACGGTGAACGGTGATCCCGCAGAAAAGGATTCATTCCTGGTAAGGCCGCTGGCCGACGCGGCCCGTGGATTTGATGTGGCGATCACCGACGGGTCTCAGATAGCGGCCGCTGCAGAACCCGGCGGGGCCAGTGATAACCGGAATGCACAGGCGATGCTGGCACTCCAGGACAGTCCCATCGTGGGAGGATCCACGCTGACTGAGGCGTATGGCTCACTGGTCAGTTTTGTGGGTAATGAGACCAGCAGCCTGGAAGGACGCTGTCAGACCGGACAGCAGGTGGTGGATCAGTTAACTCAGCGTCAGCAGTCGGTATCCGGCGTGAACCTGGATGAGGAATATTCGTTACTGACTCAGTATCAGCAATATTACATGGCTAACACCCAGGTACTGCAGACGGCCGGTGAGTTATTCGATGCCATTATCAATATCACTAACTGATAGCCCTGTGACGATGTTGGAGTGTTTATGAGACTCAGTACAAACCTAATCTTTTCGCTACAGATGCAAAGTATCAGCAAGTCGCAATCGGCCTGGCTCGCCAGTGGTATGCAGGTCTCCACAGGGAAACGCGTAACAAAGCCCTCCGATGACCCTATCGCGGCCTCTCAGGCGCTGAATATCTTACAAACGCAGACCAAAGATGCACAGTATGCCATGGCACAATCTTTCGCCGGCCAGTCTTTAAGCAATGAAGAAAATGCGCTGGGGAATGTGAGTGATAATCTTCAGTCGGCGTTAACACAGATTATTTACGGAACCACCGGGACACTGAATGATGATGACCGTGCGGTGATTGCCACCCAGTTGCAGAATATCCGTGATCAATTGGTGAATCTGGCAAATACACAGGACAGTAATGGCCGGTATATTTTTGCCGGTTACAAAACTCAGCAGCCGCCGTTTGTCAGTGGTGATGACGGTGTGACTTATCAGGGGGGCGACCAGGCCATTACACAGCAGGTGGATGCCCAGCGCACAATGACCATCGGACATCCGGGGGATAGTGTATTTATGTCGCATACCGGCAATGCCATTCCGGAGCCGGATGGGTCGGCCAGTGAAACCAATGTCTTTACTCTGCTGGATGAGGCGATAACGGCGCTTAAGACGCCTCAGGGTGGACAGGGTGATGAGGCTCTGAAACAGTTTGAGGACACCATGGGCAAAGTTAACCGGGGTCTGCATAATTCACTGAACAATGTGCTGAGTGTCCGGTCCGAAATAGGGACCCAGCTTGCCGAACTGGATACCCTGGGGGATCAGCGTCAGAACCGGCAGGTGATCCTGAGTGATCAGCTTAGCCAGCTGACGGATATCGATATCACAGAATCGATTTCCCGCTATGTGATGCAGCAGACCGCATTACAGGCCAGCTATAAAACCTTCAGTCAGATAACACAGTTATCACTGTTTCAGCTTAACCGCTGAATCCGCAAGTAAAAAAAAACCTGACCGCAAGGTCAGGTTTTTTTTGGCCGGCAACAGGGCCGGCATCGCCAGGGATCACTCGCCGGTTTTCGTCACCGGTGCGGTGGCATGATGGGTAGCAGCATGACCACCCGCTGAACCTTTACCGGTAAACGCGTATTGAGGACGGACCCAATCGCTGTGCGGCAGAGGTTCCGGTTGCCATTCCGGCGCCGGAGCTTTGGTCATCGGTGCCGTTGCGTGGTAACGGTAACGCGCAGTGGCTGAGCTATCAGACGGTGCGGCTGTCTTAACAGGTGCAGCTGCCTTCACAGGCTCTGCGGTCTCAACAGGCGCTGCTGCTTTAACAGGTTCTGCTGTCTCAACAGATGCTTCCGTCATCGCGGCCTGCGGTGCAGGTACGTTCGTCTGAACCGGTGATGGCTCTTCAGCTTCTGCCGGCGGTACTGCAGCCTGCTCAGTCTGAGGGGCTTCAACAGGGGCGATCGTTTCAGCAACCCCATGTTCTGCGACCGGTGCGGAGGCCACCTCAGTGTCGGTCTGGCTGACGGCCGGTGTTTCTTCGGCGACAGCCGTCACATCGATAACCTCGGCTTCGCTGACCGGAGTGACGGTGTCAACGTCATGCTTCTCTGCCACCACGGCGTTGGTTTCTGCAACATCCGCGGCTTGCTCAGGTAAGGCCTGAGGTTCTGCCGGCGTCGCGGTGACTGCAGGAGCCCGGGTTTCTGTCTGCGGAGCAACTTCAGCAACCTCAGTCGCCGTATGCTGTGTTTCTGTCTCTGCCTGAACTGCCGGCAGATCGTAACGGATCCAGACTTTACCTGATGCCATTTCCGGGGAGGCTGCGGCCGTCTCCAGTGGCATTGGTGACTGCTGCGGGTAACGCTCATCACGGTAACGACGACGACGCTGACCACTGACACGCAGGTGACGTGGTGAACGGCGTGAACGGCGCGGGATATTCGCGTTATTGTCGCGGCTGTCTGCGGACACTTCATGGCTGGTTTCGCTGGCAGTCTCTTCCGGAGCGACCGGTGAGGTTTCGACGACCGGCGTTTCAGCCACCTGATCCTCTGCAGAAACATAGCGGACTTTCTGTGTCAGCTTACGTTGCTGACGACGCGCCGTCACCTGAACCTGTTCTTCATCACGGGCCGGTTGCTCTGTCTCTGTTTCCGGAGCAGCGACGACGGCTTTTTCTGCCGCGTTGTCGGCCTGTTGCTGACGACGTTCTTCCTGACGACGACGCTGGCGTTCAGCGCGTTGTTCGCGACGCTGTTGCTCACGCTGCTGACGGGCTTCTTCGCTCAGTGGCTGACGAGGTTCAGCGGTTGTGTCACGATTCTCAGTCGCAGCCGCATTACGGCGGTTGTTACGGCGATTATCGTCACGGTTATTCGCGTTCTCGCTGTTTCGGTCATTGTTGCGTGTCTGGCGGTCATTACGCTCATTGCGGTCATTACGCTCGTTGCGGTCATTACGCTCATTGCGGTCATTACGCTCGTTGCGGTCATTACGCTCGTTGCGGTCATTACGCTCGTTACGGTCATTACGCTCGTTACGGTTATTGTTGTTACGGCGATTAGTCCGACGGTCATTACGATTACCGGAGGTATTTTCACGGGAACGTTCCGGCGTCGCTGCTTTTTCCGGTGCCACAGTCGCCGCAGGGGTTTCTTTTTCCTGAGTGGCGCCGCCAAACAGATTTTTCAGCCCGCTGACCAGACGACTGAAGAAACATGACGCTTTGGCGGGGGTTTCCTGCTCTTTACCGGTCGTCACGGCGGCACGACTTTGGGCAGCCACGGATTCTGTGACCGCCGGAGGTGCTTCCTGAATGGCAAAGGCGGCCAGAGCCGGTTGCTCCGGACGACGGCGCTCTGCCGGCTCTTCATCAGAGATAGATGCGATTTCAACTTCATGCAGTTTCGGCAGGTGATAGCTGAGCGTCTTAGTCTCTTCACCTTTACGTACACGCAGCACCGAATAGTGCGGGGTTTCCATGCGCTCATCAGGAACGATGATGGTACGTACACCCCCCTGGCGGGTTTCAATGGCATTAACCGCTTCACGTTTTTCGTTCAGCAGGTAAGAGGCAATCTGGACCGGCACAATGGCATGAACTTCTTTGGTATTTTCTTTCAGCGCTTCTTCTTCGATCAGGCGCAGAATAGACAGAGAAAGTGACTCGTTGTCACGCACTGTACCGGTACCACTGCAACGCGGGCAAACGTGGTGGCTGGACTCACCCAGTGACGGGCTGAGACGTTGGCGGGACATTTCCAGTAAGCCGAAGCGTGAAATATGGCTGATCTGAATACGGGCGCGATCCTGACGTACCGCTTCACGCAGGCGATTTTCCACCGCACGCTGGTGGCGTACCGGGGTCATATCGATAAAGTCGATAACAATCAGGCCACCCAGGTCACGTAAGCGCAACTGGCGGGCGATTTCGTCTGCCGCTTCCAGGTTGGTATTGTAGGCCGTTTCTTCAATATCACCACCGCGGGTTGCACGGGCGGAGTTGATATCGATAGCCGTCAGGGCCTCGGTGCTGTCGATAACAATCGAGCCACCGGAAGGTAACCGGACTTCACGCTGAAAAGCGGATTCGATCTGCGATTCGATTTGGTAGTGGCTGAACAGCGGAATTTCACCGGTATACAGTTTGATTTTGCTGCTGAAGTCAGGGCGGCCGAGTGCAGCGATGTGCTGACGTGCCAGTTCCAGAACTTTTGGGTTATCGATAAGAATTTCACCGATATCCTGGCGCAGGTAATCACGGAAGGCGCGGACAATGACATTACTTTCCTGATGGATCAGGAAAGGTGCAGGGCGGTTTTCTGCCGCTTTTTTAATGGCATCCCAGTGTTTCAGACGGAAGCTGAGATCCCATTGCAGAGCTTCTGCGGATTTGCCGACACCGGCGGTACGTACGATCAATCCCATGCCTTCCGGCAGTTCCAGCGAGGAGAGCGCTTCTTTCAGCTCAGTACGATCGTCACCTTCGATACGACGGGAGATCCCACCGGCCCGCGGGTTGTTCGGCATCAGTACCAGATAGCTTCCCGCCAGGCTGATAAAGGTGGTCAGCGCAGCGCCTTTGTTACCACGTTCTTCTTTATCAATCTGAACAATGACTTCCTGACCTTCACGTAACACGTCTTTAATATTCGGACGACCGTGCATGGAGTAATTGGCAGGAAAATATTCGCGGGAGATTTCTTTGAGAGGAAGGAAACCGTGACGTTCAGCACCGTAATCAACAAATGCCGCTTCAAGGCTGGGTTCAATTCGGGTGATTTTACCTTTGTAGATATTCGCTTTTTTCTGCTCATGACCCGGGCTTTCGATATCCAGGTCATACAGGCGCTGTCCATCCACCAGGGCGACACGCAACTCTTCCTGCTGAGTTGCGTTTATTAACATTCTTTTCATTTATAAGTACTCGTCATTTTTTCATAAGTGACTCAGCTGTGGGCATCATTGCCCCGGACGAAAATAAACCGATGGCTCCGTGGCTTATTGCAATCACGTCAGCCTCACGGCTGTCGATCGCTAAAGGAGCGCAAATAATGTCGGAGGTGAGGTTTCTCATCGAAACCGCGACCGGAAGGATGTCAGCTGCATGAAAAACAGTGGCAGGTCCCCCCCTACGTCCGGGCTACAACCCGCAGCCCGCTAAGTGCCTGAGTTAACATTACGTCTTATGCCATTGCTGCGTGTCTGTTTAATCCGGCAAAAATTTCTGCTTCATGTTTCTTTTATTCCGGATTTCCGGAAAAAGAAACCAGAGCATTATTCCATTGCTGGCCTTAATATAGCAAGGTGACTTTCACTGCGAAGATCACTTTATTTGTTATTTATTTGATCTGCTGAACAGGCAGCCCCGGCGACAGGACAAAAAGGAAACGCATTGCCGATGAATTGACCAGCGTGCTCGCGGGCCGGTGACAAAAAAGTAGCACTCAGGAATAACTCTCTTTAGAATTGCACCCATGAAAAATGAGAACCCGGGCGTACAATTTGTCGCCATCACGGCGGAAAACGCCGGACAACGTATCGATAACTTTTTGCGCACCTTTCTGAAAGGGGTACCGAAAAGTATGATTTACCGTATTTTGCGTAAAGGTGAAGTACGGGTAAACAAAAAGCGGATCAAACCTGAATATAAACTGGAGGAAGGTGACGATATCCGTATCCCGCCGGTTCGGGTCTCCGGGCAAGAAGCGCCTGAAGTCTCCCCTAAGCTCGACAAAGTGGCACAACTGGAGCGGGCCGTTATCTATGAAGACGAAGCGATTCTGGTACTGAACAAGCCTTCCGGTACCGCAGTGCATGGAGGCAGTGGCCTGAACTTCGGCGTGATCGAAGGGTTACGAGCTTTGCGTCCTGATGCCCGTTTTCTGGAGCTGGTGCACCGTCTGGATCGCGATACCTCCGGCGTCCTGCTGATCGCCAAAAAACGCTCGGCATTACGTTCTCTGCATGAGCAGCTCCGTGAGAAGGGGATGCAAAAAGATTATCTGGCACTGGTCCGTGGCCAGTGGCCATCGCATACCAAATCGGTGAAAGCGCCACTGTTAAAAAATATTTTACAGAGCGGTGAGCGGGTGGTGCGGGTCAGCAGTGAAGGGAAACCCTCTGAGACGCGTTTTAAAGTGGAAGAGCGCTACCAGCATGGCAGTCTGGTTAAAGCCAGCCCGATCACCGGGCGTACGCATCAGATCCGTGTGCATACTCTGCATGCCGGACACCCGATAGCCTTTGATGATCGTTATGGTGACAGTGAGTTTGACCGGCAGCTGGCGAAAACCGGACTCAACCGGCTTTTCCTGCACGCGGCCGCCATTACCTTTACCCATCCGTCGACGGGCGAAACATTACGTCTGGAAGCGCCGATGGATGAAAAACTGCGTCGTTGCCTGGCGATCCTGCGTCAGGATAAACCGTAATCGTCTTTCCTGCCGGGGAACACCCCCCGGCGGCCTCCGGGGCGGGCTTAATCTGTCAGCGGATTGATGCCCGCGTCACGCAGAAATTCCCCGAGAGCAATCAGCGGTAACCCGACCAACGTATTGGGGTCTCTGCCCTGTAACTTTTCAAACAAACTGATCCCCAGCCCTTCCGCTTTGAAGCTCCCCGCGCATTGTAAGGGCTTTTCCTTCGCGACGTAGCCCGCGATTTCCACGGTCGTAAGAGAGCGGAAAGTGACATCAAAGGTTTCACAGCATTGCCAGAATTGACGGCGTCGTGAACAGTAGACCGCAAGTCCGGTATAAAAAGTGACGGTGTTCCCGCTGGCGGCTTTCAGTTGCTGTATGGCGCGTTCTTCTGTGTGAGGTTTGCCGAGGAACTGACCGTTCAGCACACCCGTCTGGTCAGAACCGATGATAAGAGTATCAGGCCAGGACTCAGCCAGGGCCAGCGCCTTATGTTTTGCCAGCCGGATCACCAGCTGTTCTGCGGTTTCGCCGTCCTGTGCGGTTTCATCAATTTCCGGCGCCGCCCACTGAAAGGGCAGGCCAAGTTTTTCGAGAATGGCGCGACGAAAAGGGGAGGAGGATGCAAGTAACAGTGCTTGTTTCATATTTTTTTCATTATCTGTAGCGAATTGAACGTTCTCATTTTAAACTATCCGCCGCACCGGATGCGAATATTGGGTGAAAGATGCCTGAAAACGGCCTTTTTCTTTGACTCTCTGACATTACAAAGTTAATATGCGCGCCCTATGCAAAAGGTAAAATTACCCCTGACACTGGATCTGCTCCGTTCTGCTCAGAAACGCCTTGATTATCATGGCGTCTATACTCCTGAACTCACGGAACGTATTGCGGCCTCAGTTGTGAGTGTGGACAGTGATGTAGAATGCACCATGAGTTTTGCAATCGATAACCAGCGCCTTGCGGTGCTGAAGGGCACGGCCGGAGTTGAGGTCACCCTGCGTTGTCAGCGTTGCAATAACACGTTTCCGCACACTGTAAACGTAAGTTATACCTTCAGTCCTGTCCGTAATGACGAACAGGCGGAGGCGCTACCGGAAGGTTACGAGCCAGTTGAAGTCGATGAGTATGGCGAAATCGATTTGCTCGCGGTCATCGAGGATGAAATTATCCTCGCATTGCCTGTCGTTCCGGTGCATGATTCTGAACACTGTGAAGTGTCCGACGCGGATATGGTCTTTGGTGAATTGCCTGCAGAGGCAGAGAAACCAAACCCGTTTGCCGTATTAGCCAGTTTAAAGCGTAAGTAATAGGAGTAAGGTCCATGGCCGTACAACAGAATAAACCCACCCGTTCTAAGCGTGGTATGCGCCGTTCTCACGATGCGCTGACCACTACCACTCTGTCAGTAGATAAAGTTTCCGGCGAAACTCATCTGCGTCACCACATGACTGCCGACGGTTACTACCGTGGTCGCAAGGTCATCACTAAGTAATTTCTTGCTGCGACGCAAGGCGTTACTTTGACACGTTTGACCCTGGCAGTTGATGCCATGGGCGGGGATTTCGGTCCTCCCGTGACGGTGCCTGCTGCATTGCAGGCACTGGCCTCACATTCGCAACTTGAACTTCTTTTAGTCGGTTATCCCGACGAAATTCAGCCATTACTAGCCAGAGCGGATTCTGCGTTACGACAGCGGGTGCATATTGTCCCGGCTGAGTCGGTTATTGCCAGTGATGCTATACCTTCCGTTGCCATGCGTCACAGCCACGGATCTTCAATGCGCATCGCATTGGAACTCTTAAAAGAAGGGCGGGCTGATGCCTGCATCAGTGCCGGGAATACCGGTGCCCTGATGGGGCTGGCCACCTTGTTATTACGGCCGCTTGACAATATTAAGCGACCGGCACTGGTCTCAGTGGTTCCCCATATTCATCAGGGGCGCACCGTGCTGCTGGACCTCGGAGCGAATGCCAGCGCAGACAGCACCATGCTGGTCCAGTTTGCAATGATGGGCGCAGTGCTGGCCGAAGAAGTGATGGGGATAAAAACCCCGCGCGTTGCCCTGCTGAATATCGGGCAGGAGGCCAGTAAAGGGCCACGGCATATCCGTGATGCCGCCAGAAGGATACGCTTACTCGACGGACTCAATTACGTCGGTTTTCTGGAAGGCAGCGATTTGCTAAGTGGCAAAACAGATGTTTTAGTGTGTGATGGCTTCGCAGGAAATGTCTCACTGAAAACTATGGAAGGTGTGATAAAAACATTTCTGACCCTGATGACAGGGACAGGACAGACAATGAAGCGATCATGGTGGCGTCACCTGGTTGTCCGTAGTATGAAGGGACGTCTGATGAAGCGTTTTGGCGAAATCGACCCCGATCAGTATAACGGTGCATCCCTGTTAGGATTGCCCGGAATTGTTATTAAGAGTCATGGTGCCGCAAGTGAGCGAGCCTTCGCCGTTGCCATCGAACACGCGATTCAGGCGGTGATCCGTAATATCCCTGAAAAAATTTCGGTTCGGCTTGATACAGTACTAGCCAGGAGTGACATAGCCTAGATGTTTAGCAAAATTATTGGTACGGGCAGCTATCTGCCTCAACAGGTTCGCACCAATGCCGATCTGGAGAAAATGGTAGAGACCTCAGACGAGTGGATTGTCACCCGGACAGGTATTCGTGAACGACGTATTGCCGCTGCCGATGAAACGGTCGCGACAATGGGCGTGACCGCGGCGCAGAATGCGCTGCAGATGGCCGGGATCGATGCCAATGACATCGGGCTTATCATTGTCGCCACCACTTCGTCGTCACATGCCTTCCCAAGTTCAGCCTGTATGATCCAGCAGCAATTAGGGATCCGGGATTGCGCAGCCTTCGATCTGGCGGCGGCCTGTGCCGGTTTTACCTATGCACTTAGCGTGGCCGACCAGTACGTGAAAAGCGGCGCGATCAAAAATGCGCTGGTGATCGGGTCAGATACCTTATCCCGCACGCTGGACCCTGCAGATCGCGGTACCGTTATCCTGTTCGGCGACGGTGCCGGAGCGGTGGTGCTGGGTGCCAGTGAAGAGCAGGGCATTATCTCTACCCATTTACATGCCGACGGTAATTACGGTCAGTTGCTGACGCTGCCTAACCAGGCGCGTGATGAGGCGGCAGAACCGGCTTATCTGACGATGGCAGGTAATGAAGTCTTCAAGGTTGCCGTTACTGAACTGGCTCATATCGTTGAAGAAACGCTGACGGCGAATAATATTGACCGTCAGGAACTTGACTGGCTGGTGCCACATCAGGCGAATTTACGCATCATCAATGCCACGGCGAAAAAGCTGGGCATGGGGATGGATAAAGTCGTGGTTACGCTGGACCGTCACGGGAACACCTCGGCCGCTTCTGTGCCGACGGCCCTCGATGAAGCCGTGCGTGACGGCCGTATTAAGCCAGGCCAACTGGTGCTGCTGGAAGCCTTTGGTGGCGGGTTCACCTGGGGTTCAGCGTTAGTTCGTTTTTGATAGACAGGAACTCGAAATGACACAATTTGCAATTGTATTCCCGGGTCAGGGGTCACAGGCTGTTGGCATGCTGGCTGAGCTGGCAGAACAGTATCCGTCAGTGGAAGCGACGTTCGCCGAGGCTTCTGCGGCTCTGGGTTATGACTTATGGCAATTGGTTCAGCAGGGACCGGCTGAAGAACTGAATAAAACCTGGCAGACACAGCCGGCATTGCTGGCGGCCTCCGTGGCCATTTACCGTGTCTGGCGTGAGCAGGGGGGCGACGTCCCCGCGCTGATGGCCGGCCATAGCCTGGGCGAATATTCTGCACTGGTGTGTGCCGGTGTTCTGGATTTCGCGGATGCTATCCGTCTGGTAGAATTACGCGGCAAACTGATGCAGGATGCCGTCCCGGCAGGGACCGGCGCCATGCAGGCCATTATTGGTCTGGACGATGCGGCCATCCGTCAGGCCTGTGAAGAGAGTGCGCAGGGGCAGGTGGTTTCACCGGTCAACTTCAACTCTCCGGGCCAGGTGGTGATTGCCGGTGATAAAGATGCGGTTGAACGTGCAGGCGCGGCCTGTAAAGCCGCCGGCGCGAAGCGTGCACTGCCGTTACCGGTTAGTGTGCCGTCCCATTGCGCACTGATGAAGCCTGCAGCCGATAAACTGGCGCTGGCTCTGCAGGATCTGACGTTTAACACCCCGTCAGTCCCGGTGGTCAACAACGTGGATGTGAAGTGCGAAGAGTCACCGGAAGCTATCCGTGATGCCTTAGTGCGTCAGCTTTACAGCCCGGTCCGCTGGACCGAAAGCGTTGAATTCATCGCTTCACGTGGCGTGAGCCAGTTAGTTGAAGCGGGTCCGGGCAAAGTTCTGACCGGCCTGACCAAACGTATTACGGACTCATTGACAGCCGTTGCTGTGAATGACCCGGCGTCCCTGACGGCGGCGCTGGTAAAAGAATAAGAGGATAATCATGAACTTCGATGGTAAAATTGCGCTGGTCACCGGCGCAAGCCGTGGGATTGGTAAAGCAATCGCAGAAAAACTGATCGCACAAGGTGCCACAGTTATCGGTACGGCTACCAGTGATAAAGGCGCTGAAGCTATCAGTGCTTACCTGGGAGCGAACGGTAAGGGTATGACCCTGAACGTTACCGATGTTGATTCTGTCGAGTCTGTACTAAAAAACATCCGCGCAGAATTTGGCGAAATTGATATTTTGGTGAATAATGCCGGGGTAACCCGTGATAATCTGCTGATGCGTATGAAAGATGACGAATGGCAGGATATCCTGGAGACCAACCTGACTTCAGTGTTCAGGCTGTCTAAAGCCGTGTTGCGTGCTATGATGAAGAAACGCAGCGGACGAATCATTACCATTGGTTCAGTTGTTGGAACAATGGGTAATGCGGGCCAGGCAAACTACGCGGCAGCAAAAGCGGGTTTGATTGGCTTTAGCAAATCACTGGCGCGCGAAGTTGCGTCACGTGGTATTACTGTAAACGTTGTGGCTCCGGGCTTTATTGAGACGGACATGACGCGAGCACTAAATGAAGAGCAACGGGCCGGTATTCTTGCAGAAGTTCCTGCAGGCTGTCTGGGCAGTCCTGCAGACATCGCGAATGCCGTTGCATTTTTGTCCTCTGATGAGGCGGGTTACATCACTGGTGAAACCCTCCACGTCAATGGCGGAATGTATATGGTCTGATAACTGCGAAAATTAGTTGCTTTTTTTGTGCAAAAAAACGCAAAATATAGCAAATCGTGGTTTGACCAGATTGGTTTTAGTTGCATCTTTTTCAACATTTTATACACTACGAAAACCGTCGCGAAAGCGAGTTTTGATAGGAAATTAAATAGTATGAGCGATATCGAACAACGCGTTAAGAAAATCATTGCTGAGCAGCTGGGTGTTAAAGAAGATGAAGTGACCAACTCTGCTTCTTTCGTAGAAGACCTGGGTGCCGATTCTCTTGACACCGTTGAGCTGGTGATGGCTCTGGAAGAAGAGTTTGATACTGAGATTCCAGACGAAGAAGCTGAGAAAATCACTACCGTTCAGGCAGCGATCGACTACATCAATAGCCATCAGGGCTAATGAATATCTTCAGGCGGTCATTCGACCGCCTGAGTTTTTTGTCCGTCCCACTTAGTGTTTTTTTCCCCCTCCCTGGAGGACGAACTTGTCTAAGCGTCGTGTAGTTGTGACCGGTCTTGGCATGTTGTCTCCTGTCGGCAATACCGTAGAGTCTACCTGGAGTGCTCTCCTTGCCGGTCAGAGCGGCATCAGCATGATTGACCACTTTGATGCCAGTGCCTATGCAACCCGTTTTGCAGGTCTGGTGAAAGATTTTAATTGTGAAGATATCATTTCGCGTAAAGAACAGCGCAAAATGGATATATTCATTCAGTATGGAATTGCAGCGGGTGCGCAGGCGATGGCGGACTCCGGTCTGGTTGTCACCGAAGAAAACGCACCACGCATTGGTGCAGCGATCGGTTCCGGCATTGGCGGCCTGGGGTTAATTGAAGATAACTATCTTGCAATGAGCCGTGGCGGTCCGCGTAAAATCAGTCCTTTCTTCGTACCGTCCACCATCGTTAACATGGTCGCCGGACACCTGACCATCATGTATGGTCTGAAAGGACCGAGCATCAGTATTGCGACGGCCTGTACCTCAGGTGTGCACAATATTGGTCACGCGGCCCGAATGATCGCTTATGATGATGCGGATGTCATGCTGGCCGGTGGCGCTGAAAAAGCCAGTACCCCGCTGGGTGTTGGTGGCTTCGGTGCAGCACGTGCGTTGTCAACCCGTAACGATGACCCTCTGGCGGCGAGCCGTCCGTGGGATAAAGATCGTGACGGTTTCGTACTGGGAGACGGTGCCGGTATCGTGGTCCTCGAAGAGTACGAACACGCGAAGAAACGTGGCGCAAAAATCTATGCTGAGCTGGTGGGCTTTGGTATGAGCAGCGATGCTTACCATATGACCTCACCGCCGGAAGATGGTGCAGGGGCTGCGCAGGCGATGGTTAACGCCTTACGTGACTCCGGATTATCTGTGGATCAAATCGGCTATATCAACGCGCACGGTACGTCTACGCCGGCCGGGGATAAAGCAGAAGCACAGGCGGTTAAATCTGTGTTTGGTGCGGCAGCGGATAAAGTGATGGTCAGCTCGACCAAATCAATGACGGGTCACCTGCTGGGTGCGGCGGGCGCTGTTGAGTCGATTTTCTCGATTCTGGCGCTGCGCGACCAGGCGATTCCGCCAACACTGAATCTGGATAATCCGGATGAAGGCTGTGATCTGGACTTTGTACCACACACCGCCCGTCAGGTGAGCGGACTGGAATACAGTCTGTGTAACTCCTTCGGATTTGGCGGAACCAATGGTTCTCTGATTTTCCGTAAGATCTGATGGTTCAGTGACTGCCTGAGGCCCGCAATGCGGGCCTTTTTTTTAGGATGCCTCCTGAGCTGAGGCCAGCGCAAGGTCCCTCATTCATTATCCGGAGAGCTGATGATATTGATCGATGGTTATGAGACAGAATCCCTGCCGGTCAGCGACCGGGGATTACAGTTCGGTGACGGCTGTTTTACCACGGCGTTGATCCTCGAAGGTCAGATTTGCCGTCTGCAGGCACATCTGCAGCGTCTGGAAGAGGGCTGTGAACGGTTGACGATCCCGTTTACCGACTGGCAGACACTGGCGCAGGAGATGAAGGCGCGGGCCGCCACGCTACAGCGCGGGGTACTGAAAGTGGTCATCACCCGCGGTTCCGGCGGGCGGGGATACAGCAGCACCGGGTGCAGCCAGCCGCGACGCCTTGTGTCGGTGGCGGCCTATCCGGCACAATATGATCAGTGGCGGAAGCAGGGGATTAGCCTGCTGACCTGCCCGATGCGTCTGGGGATCAATCCTGTACTGGCCGGGATCAAACATCTGAACCGGCTGGAACAGGTAATGATCCGCCAGTTTATCGATCAGTCTGCCGCAGAGGAAGCGCTGGTACTGGACTGCCGTGACCGGATTATTGAATGCTGTAGCGCAAATATATTCTGGCGCAGCGGTGAGCAATTGTTTACCCCACGGGTAGACGAAGCCGGTGTGAACGGTACAATGCGACGTTATCTTATTCGCCTGCTGGCGGAGCAGGGATATGATTGTCAGGAAGTCCGGGCCGGTTTACCGGCCCTGCAGCAGGCTGATGAAGTCTTTATCTGTAACTCGTTGATGCCGGTGGTTCCGGTGACCCGGGTCGATACCCTGACCTATTCTCCGGGAACGCTGACACACAGATTGTCTGAGCTCTGTTATTCACCAGGTTAAGCATGCAGAAAAAAATAAAATTTACCTTAGGATTCGTGGTGGTGGCCGGTGCACTGATCGCCGGCGGTGTCTGGAAAACACGGCAACTGGCCGAATCGCCTCTGCTGATTTCACAACAGACGATTTATACCCTCCCGGCCGGGAGTGGACGCGTGGCACTTGAGCAACAGCTCGAAGCGCAAAAAATTATCCCGGACAGCTTCTGGTTCGGCTGGTTACTGAAAGCGGAGCCGGATCTGGCGCGCTTTAAGGCCGGTACTTACCGGCTGACACCCGGCATGACCGTCCGCCAGCTGCTGCAGTTGCTGGCCAGTGGCAAAGAAGCCCAGTTTCCGGTACGGTTTATCGAAGGCCAGCATCTGACGGAATGGCTGAAAACCTTGCGTGATGCGCCTTACCTGCGTCATGAACTGAAGGATGATCAGCTCAGTACCGTCGCCGCGGCTCTTAAACTGTCCCCTGAGGATACCGAAGGCTGGTTTTATCCGGATACCTATCTCTATACCGCACATATGAGTGACCTGTCGCTGCTGGAAAAGGCGCATCAGCGGATGGTGAAAGAAGTCAGTAACGTCTGGGACACCCGTGCTCCCGGTCTGCCGTATAAAGATCAGAACCAGTTACTGACGATGGCCTCTCTGATCGAAAAAGAGACCGCCGTCAGTGAGGAGCGGGGCATCATCGCCTCGGTCTTTGTTAACCGGTTGCGGCAGGGAATGAAATTACAGACCGACCCGACCGTGATCTACGGGCTGGGAGATCGCTATAGCGGGGTACTGAGCCGTAAAGATCTGGAAACCCCGACGGCCTATAACACCTATGTGATTGCCGGGTTACCTCCGGGCCCTATCGCTATTCCGAGTATCGCCTCATTGCAGGCAGCAGCGCATCCGCTGATGACCAGCTACCTGTACTTTGTCGCGAACGGTCGCGGCGGTCATACGTTTACGACCAATCTGGCCAGTCATAACCGGGCGGTTCAGGTCTGGCGTACGCTTGAAGACAAACGGGCTGCAGAAGCGAAAGCTACCGGGACTCCTTCCGGAAGTGCGGCCGGTCAGACTCAGGATGCACAGACCCCGCCCGGGGCGCAACCGCCGGTCACTGAGACCGGGCCGGCAGCCAAAGGACAGGATAAGAATACAGCCAATGAAAAATAAATTTATTGTCATTGAAGGTCTGGAGGGTGCGGGCAAAACCACGGCCCGTGATCTTCTGGTGGAGGTTCTTCGCCAGCATGGTGTGACAGATATTGTTTTTACCCGGGAACCCGGCGGAACCCCGCTGGCGGAAGCCTTAAGGACACTGATTAAAGAAGGGGTTACCGGTGAAGATATTACAGATAAGGCAGAATTGCTGATGCTGTATGCTGCACGGGTACAACTGGTCGATACCATCATTAAACCTGCGCTGGCACGCGGCGCCTGGGTGATCGGTGACCGGCATGATCTCTCTTCGCAGGCCTACCAGGGAGGCGGCCGGGGGTTTGACCCGGCGCTGATGGCTAGCCTGCGTCAGACCGTACTCGGCGATTTTGCTCCGGATCTGACGCTGTATCTGGATGTCGCCCCGGAAACGGGTCTGCAGCGGGCGCGTAGCCGTGGTGCGCTGGATCGCATTGAACAGGAATCGCTGGATTTCTTCCATCGCACCCGTGCGCGTTATCAGCAACTTGCCGCCCTGGACCCGTCGATCCTGACGGTCGATGCCAACGGTACGCCGCAACAGGTCAGTGAGGCATTACGCCAGACCCTGACCCGCTGGCTGTCGGAACAAAACTGATGCAATGGTATCCGTGGCTGAATGCCCCGTATAAGCAGGTGATCACCCGTTGTCAGGCCGGGCGGGGGCATCATGCATTGCTGATACAGTCATTGCCTGGTATGGGTGATGACGCGCTGGTCTGGGGGATCTCACGCTGGCTGATGTGTACAGCGCCTGATGGCATCAAAAGCTGCGGTCACTGTCATGGATGTCAGTTAATGCTGGCCCGTAACCATCCTGACTGGTACTCGCTGACGGTGGAAAAAGGGAAGTCATCGCTGGGGGTGGATGCTATCCGTCAGGTGACCGACAAACTTTACCATTTTGCTCAGCAGGGTGGGGCGAAGGTGATCCATATTCCGGATGCGGCCCGGCTGACCGGGGCTGCGGCGAATGCCCTGTTAAAGACGCTGGAGGAACCACCGGCAGATTGCTGGTTTTTCCTGGGAACGCATCAGCCGTCTGCGCTACCGGCCACGCTGCGAAGCCGCTGTATGACACTGCATCTGCCGATCCCTGCAGAACAACAGAGCCTGCACTGGCTGAGTTCACAGGTGCAGGCAGATCCCGCGGCCATCACCACGGCATTGAGACTGGCAGCCGGGGCACCTGCCGCCGCGCTGGAATTTCTGAACGGTGAGTTGCAGCCCCGGCGTCTGCAATTCTGTCAGACGCTGTCCGGGGCTATCCCGGACGACAGCTTGTCTCTGTTACCCCAGCTGAGCCAGGACGATGTTGCCCTGCGCCTGCACTGGCTGATGAGCTTGCTACTGGACTGCATAAAATATCAGCAGAACAGTCTGCAATGGATGACAAATACTGACCAGCAGGCCCTGATTGCCCGGCTGGCCAGCGTGATTTCTTTGCCGGCCCTGCATCAGAGCCTGGCACTCTGGAAGCAGTGTCGTCACCGTATTCTGGAAACCCCGGCGGTTAACCACGAGTTATTAATCACAGAAGCGCTGCTGGACTGGGAACAATTGTTCCTCCCGTCGCGCCCTGGTTGAATGTTCAGAGAGTAATATATGTTTTTAGTCGATTCACATTGCCATCTTGATTGCCTGGATTATGAAAAAGATCACAGTTCTCTGGATGACGTTATCCGTAAAGCCGCAGAGCGCGATGTTCGTTTTATGCTGGCGGTGGCCACCACTCTGGACGGATTCAGCCGTCTGAAATCCTTCGTCGGCGACCGGCCCGACGTGGCATTTTCCTGCGGGGTACACCCGCTGAATATGGATCCCCTGTGCGATCCGCAACGTCTGGCCTCACTGGCCGCTGACCCGCAGGTGATAGCCCTCGGTGAGACCGGGCTGGATTACTTCTATGAGAAAGAGGCGGAGCAGCAGCGTCAGCAGCAGATTGCTTTCCGTCACCACATCCGTATCGGACGTCAGCTGAATAAGCCGGTAATTGTGCATACCCGCGATGCCCGGGAAGATACTCTGGCACTGCTGAAAGAAGAGAAAGTGGAAGAGTGCGGCGGGGTGCTGCACTGCTTTACGGAAGATAAAGAGACCGCCGCCAGATTACTGGATATGGGGTTCTATATCTCCTTCTCGGGAATTATCACGTTCCGTAATGCCGAACAGATACGTGAAGCCGCACGCTATGTCCCTCTGGACAGAATTCTGGTGGAAACCGACTCTCCTTATCTGGCCCCGGTTCCGCATCGTGGCAAGCAGAATCAGCCTGCCTTCACCCGTGATGTGGCCGACTTTGTGGCGGAACTGAAAGGTGTGGATACAGAAACGCTGGCCCGCCAGACCACCGAAAACTTCTCCCGACTGTTCCATACTCCGGTCGGCAACCGCCACGACGGATAACGGCAGTCACACCGGGGACAGCACCCGGGAGCGTCGGGGCCTCTGCGCCCGGATCAGCCTGCCGACATGCGGGGAGGCTGGGCACCGTCCCCCGGGGAGTTCAGCGGGTTCCGTGACGCGTCCGGGGAGCAAAAGTTAGCCTGAACCTGGATAGCGGACTACGCTAAAGAGGTTATTGAGATCTCTCCGGAGGCCAGCAGTGGCACGGTTCATGCCCCTGCTGACGCGGAATCGCCACGTCAGCCCGTACTTTCCGGACGGGCGTCGCCCGGATTTTTATGGCTTTCCTGCAAATAAATAATGTAAAGTCAGGTAACTACTCACACTTAGTCTTATACAGTATGTTGTTTACTGTGGGTGTTTCGCCAGCAGCGAACACCGGATAATCAGGAAACCGATGGATGGCCGAAGAAACTATTTTCAGTAAGATTATTCGCCGTGAAATACCGGCAGATGTGGTGTATCAGGATGAACTGGTGACGGCATTTCGCGATATTTCACCTCAGGCACCGACCCATATTCTCATTATCCCTAATCAGCTAATCCCGACCGTGAATGACCTCACGACAGAGCATGAGCCGGCACTGGGACGGATGATGACGGTTGCCGCCGGAATTGCAAAACAGGAAGGGATTGATGAAGACGGCTACCGTTTGATTATCAATTGTAACCGCCATGGTGGCCAGGAAGTTTATCATATCCATATGCACCTGGTCGGTGGTCGTGTACTGGGACCGATGCTATCCCGGTAATGATTCGGAGAGACCCTATGCGAGCGGTTTTATCTGCACTGCCACTGTTGCTGTTATTAACCGCCTGCAGCGGTCATCAGCCACAGATCAGTATTTCACAGCCGCTGGTAATGGAAGCCGATGTCTTGTCAGCCGGTATCACCACTGACGGGCCGACCCTGAGCAGTGAAAGCGGGCAGCAAAAAGCCAGTGTCATACTCTATAATGATCGTGACGTTCCGGTCACTCTGCACTATCGTTACTTCTGGTACGATGACAAAGGCCTGGAAATTTTACCGGAACAACCGGCAGAAACTATTGTGGTGCCCGCGCATCAGAATCGTCAGGCTGTTTCATGGTCAGGTAACCTGAGTGCCAGCCAGGTCCGTGTGTCTCTTTATCTCTGAGGATGTTCAAGTGATTCGCAGCATAAAATTCAGCAGTCCGTTATTATTTGCCTTTGTTCTGTCCGGGTGTGTCATCAATCAGACGCAGAAACCTGCACCGGTAGAGCCGGCACAGCCTGCGACTCCGGTGCCGCAACAGACGCAACAGCCTATCCAGGCACCGCCGACACCTCCGCAGATCACACAGCCACAACCGCAGGAAGTGCCTCAGCCACCGAAGTTGCAGAGCATCAACTGGCAGAACAGCGTTCAGCCGCTGGTCAGCAGTATGATGAATACCCCGGGCATCACCCCCGGCAGCGTATTGCTGGTGGATCGCCTGAAGAACAGCACCAATGGCTCGATTCAGAGCGACAATGCTGATCTGGCCATTAACCAGGCGCTGAGCAATAACAGCAAGTTTACGCTGGTCACCACAGCGCAGCTGAACCAGGCTAAACAGGCACTGGGGCTCTCGCCGCAGGACAGCCTCAACTCGCGCAGTAAAGCGATTGGCCTGGCGCGTAACCTTAATGCGCAATATGTGCTTTACAGCACGGCACGCGGGGATGCCAAATCGCCTAAACTGCAGATGCAGCTCATGCTGGTACAGACCGGTGAGATTGTCTGGAGCGGCAGTGGCAACGCCGTCAATTGATCCCTCGCTGGCAGCGCTGCTTCGTCAACATCACCCGGCCGGTCTCTCTGCCGGGTGTTTTTTATCCCTTCCCGGGCTGAGCGGTCAGTCGGTTAAAATCACGCTTCCCGACGCGACGCTGGTGGCCCGGCAGCAGCCGCGCCAGCCTTTGCCGTTTGTCGATCGCCGGCGTGAATACCGGGTGCTGAAAAAACTGGCCGCCGGACATCTGGTACTGCCGCCGCTGGCGGCTGACCGGCACTGGTTAGTACAACCCTGGCAAACCGGGGAAGAGCTATCGCCGCAGACCTTCTCTGAACACTCTTACGGGATCACGGCACAGCTTATCCGCTTACATCACCAGCCACTCACCGGTTACCGGCTCTCTGTAACTTCGCTTCTGGAACAGTACTGGCTGCTGTGCCGTGAGCACCATATTCACTGGCTCCGTCACTGGCGACGCCTGCGACAACGGGGAGAACCTGCGCCGCTGCGCCTCGCGCCGGTGCATATGGACCTCCACGCCGGGAATGTGGTGCAGGGGAGTGACGGGTATCGTTTTATCGACTGGGAATATACCGCCGACGGTGATATTGCGGTTGATCTGGCCATCATTTCCATGAATGATCCGCAACATGCATCACACTGGATAGCCTGTTATGCCCGCCAGTCAGGGATCTCTTCTCAACGGTTAGCCCGGCAGGTCGGTCACTGGCGGCCGTGGCTCAGCCTGCTGGCCGCCTGCTGGTATCAGTTACGGGCAGAGCAGACAGAACACCCGCAACTCAGGCAGCTCGCCCGTCAGAGCTGGCAGACGCTCTCATTTTAAATCAAGACTATTGCGCACGGATTAGGAAAAGTATTATGACAACTTCATTGCCCGGACCACTGATGCTGGATGTGGAAGGCTACGAACTCGACCGCGAAGAGTGCGAGTTGCTGCAGCATCCGCTGACCGGCGGCGTGATCCTGTTCAGCCGTAACTACCACTCTCCGGACCAGCTGGCTGAACTGGTTCGCCAGATCCGTGCCGCGTCCCATACCCGGCTGGTGGTCGCCGTGGACCAGGAAGGCGGGCGCGTCCAGCGTTTCCGCGAAGGTTTCACACAACTGCCGGCCATGCAGTCGTTTTCGGCGCTGAGTGAAAATGAGCACCAGGCCGGTCGGCTGGCAAAAGAAGCGGGCTGGCAGATGGCTTCGGAAATGACGGCGATGGATATCGATATCAGCTTTGCGCCGGTCCTGGATATCGGCCATATCAGTGCGGCGATCGGTGACCGTTCGTTTCATGACAACCCGCAGATAGCCCTGTCAGTGGCCGAACAGTTTATTGCCGGTATGCACGACGCCGGCATGAAAACCACCGGCAAGCACTTCCCGGGGCATGGGGCCGTACAGGCCGATTCACACAAAGAAACGCCGATCGATTTACGGGATGAAAAAACCTTACGTGAACACGATATGGCGATCTTCAGCCAGCTTATCCGCTGTCAGGGGCTGGATGCTGTCATGCCCGCCCATGTCATCTATCCGGCCGTGGATCCGCAACCGGCTTCCGGCTCATCGTACTGGCTGAAAACCGTTCTGCGTCAGGAGCTGGGCTTTGCCGGTGTTATCTTCTCTGATGATCTGTCGATGGAAGGGGCAGCAGTGATGGGCTCTTACCCTGAAAGGGCGCAGCAATCACTGACCGCCGGCTGTGATGTTATCCTGGTCTGTAATCATCGTGCCGGGGCCGTTGAAGTCCTCGACCGCCTGCCACACACTACGGCCGAACGTCTGACCCGCCTGATCCACCGCGGCACACCCGGCTACGCCAGCCTGCAACAGCAATCGCGCTGGAAAGCGAACCATCAGCAGTTAGCGACATTACAGCAACGCTGGCTGGAGGAAAAAGCCCGCCGTTGATCACCCCGGCCGCCAGGCTATTCCGGCTTACCCGTCTCAGTAAGCCGGAGATCCCTCTGTTACAAATCACCCTTCCTTATATTTAGCCCGATGTTTTTTTGTCCGTTACTGATGTTTTTTCCGGTCCGACGGCCGGCCGGTATACTCTCACCCTGCGGTTATTTTCCGGGCTTATCATTTTGGTAGGAACCGTTCACCGGCTCGTGTTATGCTGAATTCAGACGTTTATTTTAAAATTTAACTTTATGTTAGCTAAGGGTATTATCACCCTGGTTCAACTAGCAGCAGATATTTTGGGGGGTTTAGTTGACTACATCTGTGCAAAAAATCGTCATTGTTGGCGGAGGGGCCGGTGGACTGGAGCTGGCGACTCAACTGGGCAATAAACTGGGAAGACATAAGAAAGCTGAGATAACGCTGGTCGACAGAAATCAGACGCACTTATGGAAACCACTGTTACACGAAATTGCGGCAGGTTCGATGGATGAAGGCATCGATGCCCTCAGTTATCTGGCTCAGGCCCATCATCATCACTTTACCTTCCGTCTGGGTACACTGACAGAAATCAACCGCGAAGAAAAAAAACTGCGTCTGGCCGAAATCCGTGATGAAGACGGTCAGGTACTGGTGGAAGAGCGTGATCTGCCGTATGACACGCTGGTGATGGCGTTAGGCAGTGCATCGAACGATTTCGGCACACCTGGCGTCAAAGATCACTGTATTTTCCTGGATAACCCGCATCAGGCGCAGCGGTTCCACAACCAGATGCTGAACCTGTTCCTGAAATACAGTGCCGGGACACAGCCACAGAAAAAAGTGAATATCGCTATCGTCGGTGGCGGGGCGACCGGGGTTGAGCTTTCCGCTGAACTCTATAACGCGGTAAAAGAACTGCACAGCTATGGTTACAAAGAGCTGGGCGGTGAAGCCCTCAATGTGACTCTGGTGGAAGCCGGGGAACGCATCCTGCCGGCATTACCACCACGTATCTCCGCCGCGGCAGAACTGGAGCTTAAAAAGCTGGGAGTGAATGTCCTGACGCAGACCATGGTGACGCGGGCCGATGCTGACGGACTGGAAACCAAATCCGGCGAGAAGATCCACGCGGACCTGATGGTCTGGGCGGCCGGGATTAAAGCGCCCGATTTTATGAAAGACATCGGCGGCCTGGAAACCAACCGCATCAACCAGCTGGTGGTTAGGCCGACGCTGCAGACTACCCGCGATGAAGATATCTATGCCATCGGTGACTGTGCTTCCTGTGCATTACCGGGGGGCGGATTTGTGCCTCCGCGTGCGCAGTCTGCGCACCAGATGGCCTCGCGGGTGCTGGCAAATATTATTGCCCGCCGTAAAGGGAAGTCTCAGCAGGACTACGTCTATAAAGATTATGGTTCCCTGGTGTCTCTGTCCCGATTCACCACCGTGGGCAGCCTGATGGGTAACCTGATGCGTGGCTCGATGATGGTTGAGGGTAAGATTGCCCGCATGGTGTATATCTCTCTTTACCGTATGCACCAGATAGCCTTGCACGGTTACTTCAAAACCGGGCTGATGATGCTGTCCGGCAGCATCAACCGGGTCATCCGGCCGAAACTGAAACTGCACTGATTTTTATCTCCCGTCCCCCGGCCCGTCTGTGGCCGGGGTTTTTATCAGAAGCGTCCCAAAATGTCGCGAGAGATACGCCGACAGTCATTTGTTCCTTTTGTCTGATAGTGCCCCCCGGGTGATTCTGCGAGACTGCCAGCAACAAGGCGGGACACGCACGCCGTCAGTAATCTACTGAAACTTCACTATGTTAATGCGTGGTCATTCGATCAGTCAGGAGGATCCCTGTGAATAAATCAATGGTTGCAGGTGTAGGAATCGGAATAGTCGCGGCATTAGGTATCGCGTCGGTGGCCGGTGTGAACATGTTCCATCGTAATCCGGAGTTCGCCCAGGTGATGTCGGCAACGCCTATCCGTGAGGTGATCAAAAATCCTCGTCAGGAGTGCCATGCGGTCAATGTTGTTCACCGCCGCGCGGTGCAGGATGAAAACCGTCTGGCCGGCTCGGTGCTTGGCGCCGTGGCGGGTGGGGTGCTGGGGCATCAGTTCGGCGGAGGTCACGGACGGACACTGGCAACGGTCGCCGGGGCGGTGGCTGGCGGTTACGCAGGCAACCAGGCGCAGGCCGGTTTACAGAACCGCGATACCTACACCACAACACGCCAGCAGTGCAGGACCGTCTATGATAAGCAGGAAAAAACACTGGGCTATGATGTGACCTATAAGATAGGCGACCAGCAGGGCAAAATCCGCATGGATAAAGACCCGGGGACCCGTATCCCGCTGGACAACCGGGGACAGCTGATCATCGATAGCACCCGCAGTTAAGCGTCTGTTGTTATAAAGCCCCCGCGGGGGCTTTATGTTTACAGGCGGTGCTGCTGCATCTGCAATAACAGTTCAGCGATCCACTCGATACGCAGCTTCCGCTCCTGCAGGTCGCGGGTAAAGCGCAGTTTTACCGGGCCTTCCAGCTTCCACTGCTGCGGGTCTTTCTGTAACAGACCAATCAGCCAGCCAGGGTCGACATGGTTTTTCTCAGCAAATTCGATGTACCCCCCTTTCTCTCCGGCTTCAATTTTCCGGATCCCCAGTGCTTTCGCTTGCTGACGCAGACGTGCAATATCCAGCAGATAGCGGGCAGGGTCCGGCAGCAGTCCGAAACGGTCAATCAGTTCGACTTTCAGTTCCTGTATTTCGTCTTCACTGTCCGCACTGGCGATACGTTTGTAGAACGACAACCGGGTATTCACATCCGGAATATACTCTTCCGGCAGCAGGGCAGGCAGCCTTAACTCCACTTCTGTCTGCTGACTGGTGAGGTCTTCCAGCGACGGTTCACGTCCTTCCTTCAGTGCGTCGACGGCATTTTCCAGCAGCTCCATATACAGGGTAAAGCCAAGCGTCTCCATCTGTCCGCTCTGGTCCTCACCCAGCAGTTCACCGGCCCCGCGGATTTCCAGGTCATGGGTCGCCAGCGCAAAACCGGCCCCCAGGTCTTCCAGCGAGGCGATCGCCTCCAGACGCTTCTTCGCATCGGTGGTCATGGCTTTCGGATGCGGCGTCAGCAACCAGGCATAGGCCTGGTGATGAGAACGACCGACGCGTCCGCGTAGCTGGTGCAGCTGTGCCAGACCGAAGTGGTCGGCACGTTCGATTATGATGGTATTGGCGCTCGGGATATCGATACCGGTTTCGATAATGGTGGTGCAGACCAGCACATTGAAGCGCTGGTGATGGAAATCATTCATCACCCGCTCCAGCTCACGTTCACGCATCTGGCCGTGACCGACGCTGACACGGGCTTCCGGTACCAGGGCAGCCAGTCGCTCTGCGGCTTTACCGATGTTTTCGACATCGTTATACAGGTAATACACCTGACCTCCGCGCAGCACTTCACGCAGGATAGCTTCACGCACCACCAGGTCATCGTATTCCCGGACGAAGGTTTTTACCGCAAGACGGCGGGCCGGCGGCGTCGCAATGATCGACAGATCACGCATACCACTCATCGCCATGTTCAGTGTCCGCGGGATCGGGGTCGCCGTCAGGGTAAGAATATCCACATCGGCCCGCATCGCCTTGATACGCTCTTTATGCCGGACCCCGAACCGGTGCTCTTCATCGACAATCAGTAATCCCAGATCATGCCATTTCAGATCACTCATCAGCAGTTTGTGGGTACCGATCAGAATGTCGACTTTACCTTCGCTGGCCTCCTGCAGCACTGCATTCTGCTCTTTGGTGGTACGGAAACGGGAAAGCATTTCGATACGTACCGGCCAGTCCGCAAAACGGTCACGGAAATTATCGAAGTGCTGCTGGGCCAGCAGGGTGGTCGGTACCAGCACCGCGACCTGTTTATTATTTTCGACGGCCAGGAAGGCGGCACGCATGGCGACTTCGGTTTTGCCGAAACCGACATCCCCGCAGACCAGCCTGTCCATCGCCAGTGGCTGGCACATATCGCTCAGTACAGCGTTAATGGCTTGCCCCTGATCCGGGGTGGTTTCGTAGGGGAAGCCCTCACAGAATTTCTGATACATTTCGCGCTGATGTCTGAACGCATAGCCGGTTTTGGCGGCCCGCTGGGCATAAATATCCAGCAGTTCAGCGGCCACATCACGTACTTTTTCCGCCGCTTTCTGTCGGGCACGGCTCCAGCTGTCACTGCCCAGTTTGTGCAGCGGGGCATTTTCATCGGCTCCGCCGGCATAACGGCTGATCAGGTGTAAAGAGGATACCGGCACATACAGGCTGGCATTGCCTGCATAGGTCAGCATCAGATACTCACCTTTTACCCCGCCAGCTTCCAGGGTGGTCATTCCCGCGTAACGCCCCACACCGTGTTCCAGGTGAACCACCGGTTGCCCCGGATGCAGTTCGGCCAGGTTACGGATCAGCACATCCGGGTTAATGGTTTTGCGGTTGTCCTGACGACGGTGAATAACCCGTTCACCCAGTAAGTCGGTTTCACAGATCAGTGCACGCTGCCGCAGATCATCGATAAACCCGCGTTCTGCCGGGCCTGTCATCATGTAATAGCCGGGCGTGCGGGCTTCGTTCAGCAACTGAATCCCGGTCGGACGGATTTTTATTTTACTCAACTGCTCCTGGAGCCGTTCGCGACGTCCCTGGCTCTCCACCGAGAAAATAATGGCGCCGTCAAAGGATTCGATAAAGTTGCGTAACGCGCCGAGCGGCTCACGGGCCTGCGCCTGCAGGCTGATGTCCGGCAGCGGGCGGTAGTTCAGGTTCGTATTGGCGGCTTTATCTTTTACCTCCCCGCTGGACAGCCGGATCAGTGGCCATTGCTTCAGGGCGGTCATCAGCGTCTCCGGCGGCAGCCAGAGCGTCTGTGGCTCCAGCAGCGGGCGTAACGGATCCACCCGACGGTTTTCATAACGCTGAGTTGTGTCCTGCCAGAATCGTTCACTGCCGGCCAGGATATCGCCACAGCTTAACAGCAGGGTACCGGCAGGCAGATAGTCGAATAACGGCAGTAGCGGAGAAGAGAAGAACAGCGGCTGCCAGTATTCAATCCCCACCGGCAGGGTGCCTTTACTGACCTGCTGGTAAATATGGCCGGCATCGCGTAACACATCAAAGTGCTCACGCCATTGGGTACGGAAAAGTTCGATCGAGGCTTTATCCGTCGGAAACTCATGGGCAGGCAGCAGATTAATGGCTTCCACTTCCTCCAGTGTGCGCTGACTGTCGGTATCAAACAGACGCAGGCTGTCGATTTCATTGTCAAAAAAATCGATCCGGTAGGGCTGTTCACTGCCCATCGGGAACAGGTCGAGCAGGGCACCACGGATGGCAAATTCACCATGTTCCATCACCTGGTCCACATGCCGGTAACCGGCCTGGTCGAGCTGCTCACGCAACAAATCCCGGGAGATCTTCTGCCCGCGGGACATCATCAGGGCATACCCCTGCAGGAAAGTATGCGGGCAGACACGCTGCATCAGAGTATTGACCGGCAGGATCAGTACCCCATTTTCCATGGCGGGCAGCTGATACAACGTCGCTAAACGTTCCGAAATAATATCCTGATGAGGAGAGAAACTGTCGTACGGGAGGGTTTCCCAGTCAGGCAAGTGGCTCACGGGCAGGGTTGTAAACTGACGGATTTCCCCCTGCAGATGCAGGGCAGACTGCATATCATTGGTGATCAGTAACAGTGGCCCGTTATGGCGTTCTGCAATATCGGCACACTCTGCGGCCAGTGCCGCGCCTGTTAATAGCCCCAGCTGACGGTGGTCGCCGGCATTGACGGGCAGCGAATAACTTGTCTTATCTGACATATGGGCTAATCATTCTCTCCGGATTTTCCAGACCGCTATGATTCCACAGAACGTCGCGGGGATCATCTTCCTGACAACATTTTCCTGCCCGCGCGGGAGCAGAGCGCATTGAACACGCTGTCATTTTAATCGTTAATGGTGAAAAAACAGGCAGTGAGCGATTATTTTTCCCGGAAAGGGCCATTATCAGATAACTTTACCTGCCAAACAGAGAGGCAGGGTTTCCTTAACGGTCAGGCTCCTTTATCATCCTGATACTGAATTTCAGGCAACCGTCCGGGACGGATTTCATGTACCAACCCGTAGCTCTGTTTATAGGTCTGCGTTATATGCGCGGACGTGCATCCGACCGTTTTGGTCGGTTTGTTTCATGGTTATCAGCCATCGGTATTACGTTGGGGGTTCTGGCATTAGTCACCGTTCTCTCGGTGATGAATGGATTCGAACGCCAGCTTGAAGGCAATATTCTGGGACTGATGCCTCAGGCACTGGTCACCAGTGACAGCGGCAGTATCAATCCGCAGAAGGTGCCGGCGGACAGCCTGCATCTGCAGGGGATCTCGCGTATTGCACCGCTGACAACGGCGGATGTGGTCCTGCAGAGTGCCCACAGTGTCGCGGTCGGGGTGATGCTGGGGATTAATCCTCAGGAAAAAGATCCGCTGATACCTTACCTGGTGGCCGGCTCGGCGAATGATCTGCAGCCCGGGACCTACCGCATTATTCTTGGCGCACAACTGGCCAGTCAGCTGGGGGTTCAGCCCGGCGACCGTCTGCGCCTGATGGTGCCTTCCGTCAGTCAGTTCACCCCTGTCGGTCGTATCCCCAGCGAACGTATCTTTACCGTGGCGGGCACCTATGCCGCCGACAGTGAAGTCGACAGCTATCAGATTCTGGTCAACCAGCAGGATGCCTCACGGGTCATGCATTATCCGGCCGGTAATATTACCGGCTGGCGTCTGTGGCTGGACCATCCGCTGGATGTGGATCAGCTGAGTCAGCAGACGCTGGCGCACGGCTTAGAGTGGAAGGACTGGCGCGAGCGTAAGGGCGATCTGTTCCAGGCCGTGCGTATGGAAAAAAATATGATGGGTCTGCTGCTGAGCTTAATTGTGGCGGTGGCGGCTTTTAATATCATTACCTCCCTCGGCCTGCTGATTATGGAAAAGCAGGGAGAAGTGGCCATCCTGCAGACTCAGGGGCTGACACGCCGTCAGATCACCGCCGTATTTATGGTACAGGGTGCCAGTGCCGGGATTGCCGGTGCACTGCTCGGCACTCTGGGCGGGGTCCTGCTGGCCAGTCAGCTGAACCATCTGTTACCGGTCATTGGTCTGTTCCTGGATGGGGCAGAATTACCGGTTGATATTAATCCGGTGCAGGTCGTCACTATCGCCGTGACGGCGATGATCGTTGCGTTGCTGGCAACACTTTATCCTGCATGGCGCGCCGCCGCCGTACAACCCGCTGAGGCTCTACGCTATGAATAATTCACTGTTACTGCAATGTGATCGGCTGTGCAAACGCTATCAGGAAGGCAGCGTACAGACCGACGTACTGAAAGAAGTTTCCTTCACCCTGCAACCCGGTGAAATGACAGCGATTGTCGGCAGCTCCGGCTCCGGTAAAAGTACCTTACTGCATCTGCTGGGCGGGCTGGATTCGCCGACCTCCGGCGAAGTGCTGTTTAAAGGCCAGTCGCTGAACCGCATGTCAGCGGCGGCGAAGGCGGAATTACGTAACCGGGAACTGGGTTTTATCTACCAGTTCCATCATCTGCTGCCTGATTTTTCGGCGGTGGAAAACGTGGCGATGCCGTTGCTGATCGGCAAAAAATCAGGCACAGAAGCCTTACAACGCGCGACAGAAATGCTGGCTGCGGTCGGGCTGGCGGCGCGTGCAGCCCACCGTCCGTCGGAACTTTCCGGCGGCGAACGGCAGCGTGTGGCTATCGCCCGTGCGCTGGTTAACCGGCCGAGCCTGGTGATGGCGGATGAACCGACCGGGAACCTGGATGCGCGGAATGCGGATGCCATCTTTCAGTTACTGGGTGAGCTTAACCAGACGCAGGGGACAGCCTTCCTGGTGGTGACCCATGACCTGTCACTGGCAAAACGGCTCAGCCGTCAGATGGAAATGCGTGACGGGAAATTAACTGCGGATGTCACCCTGACAGGAGCGTTGTAATGCGTCTTCCGTTATCTCTGCTACTGGCCTTTCGTTTCAGCCGCGGTCGCCGGCGCGGTGGCATGGTCTCGCTGATTTCAGTTATTTCCACGGTCGGCATTGCACTGGGCGTGGCGGTACTGATTATCGGGCTCAGTGCGATGAACGGGTTTGAGCGTCAGCTGAATGAACGTATTCTCAGCGTGGTGCCCCACGGTGAAATTGAACCGGTACATCAGCCATTTACAAACTGGCAGCAACTGATTGCCCCGATTGAGCAGGTGCCGGGGATTGCCGCGGCGGCAGGCTATATTAATTTTACCGGGCTTGTGGAAAGCGCCAGTAAGCTTCAGGCCCTGACGGTCAAGGGCGTTGACCCGCAGGCAGAAACACGGCTCAGTTCGTTACCGATGTTTGTGCAGAATAACCGCTGGGCCGACTTCCGTGCCGGTCAGCAGCAGATCATTCTGGGGGGCGGGATCGCTAAGTCCTTATCGGTGAAAACCGGTGACTGGATAACCATCATGATCCCGAACAATGACGGCCAGAACCGGCTGATGCAGCCGAAGAGAATTCGTCTGCAGGTGGAAGGTATTCTGCAACTGAGCGGTATGCTGGACCACAGTCTGGCGCTGGTACCACTGGCCGATGCCCAGCGTTATCTGGAGATGGGCGACAGTGTGACCGGTATTGCGCTGAAGATGAGTGATCCGTTTAAGGCGGTCAGTCTGGTACGTTCTGCCGGCGAGGTTACCCACAGTTATGTCTATATCCGTAACTGGATCAGTAACTATGGCTATATGTACCACGATATTCAGATGATCCGCGCCATTATGTATCTGGCCATGATCCTCGTGATCGGGGTGGCCTGTTTTAACATCGTCTCGACGCTGGTGATGGCGGTGAAGGATAAGAGCAGTGATATCGCGGTGCTGCGTACCCTGGGGGCCGGTAACCGGCTGATCCGGTCCGTGTTTATCTGGTATGGCCTGCTGGCCGGGCTGGCCGGCAGTATTGCCGGGGTGATCGTCGGGGTACTGGGGGCGCTGAATCTGACCGCAATCATCCGAGGACTGGAAAAAATGACCGGTCATCACTTCCTGTCCGGAGATATTTACTTTATCGATTTCCTGCCCTCGGAACTGCACTGGGTGGATGTCTGGTCGGTACTGGTGACCGCCATTGCACTGACCCTGCTGGCCAGCTGGTATCCGGCCCGTCGTGCCAGCCGGATAGATCCGGCCCGGGTACTGAGCGGCCAGTAACACTCAGCCCTGCCGGTGTCTCCGGCAGGGCTGATAAGTCAGGCTTTCTGCCCGTCGCGCCTGGCAGGGGCCTATTTTTTATCGGCCGACCAGGTGGCCTGGCTGACCTGAACCGCCACCGGTAAGACGTTGGCACTCTTCAGTGAATCTGCCACAACCTGCTGTTCAGCAAATACCCCTGCGGTCATTCTGTCCGCTCCAAAGGTTTCCCTCGCCAGCGTTTTCTCCCAGATATTTTTCCCGAGTCCTGTCGATTTTGACAGGATAGTCGCGCTTTCTTCCTGATGGGTATTGGCCCAGCTGCTGGTGTCTTTAATCTCCGCGATCAGTTTCCGGGCGGTCTGTGGATAGGTATCCGCAAACTTACGGCTTGCCAGGAAGAAGGTGTAGTGCGGGACTAACCCGTTAGCATTGGTGATCTGCCGCGCATGGGCATCAGTTTCCACTTCCGCCAGATAAGGGTCCCAGATGGCCCAGGCATCCACCGAGCCGGTCTGGAAAGCCGCCCTCGCGTCTCCCGGGGCAAGGTAGACCGGGGTAATGTCCCGGTAACTCAGGCCGGCTTTGTTCAGTGCGGCAATCAGCAGATAGTTCACGTCCGATCCCTTATTCAGGGCGACGCGTTTCCCTTTCAAATCGGCGACCGTTTTAATGGCAGAATTTTGCGGCACCACAATGGCTTCTGACAGCGGATTAGCCGGGGAGTGTGCCAGATAAACCAGCGGTGTCCCGGCCGCCTGGGCGACCACCGGGGGGGCATCGCCGGTGGCGGCTAAATCGATACTGCCGACGTTCAGCCCCTCCAGCATCTGAGGCCCGGCGGTAAAACCAATCCAGTTGACGTTGATGCCCTGTTGTTTGAAATCTTTATCCAGCGATCCGCGAAATTTGAGCAGGGCGAAGATATTACCTTTCTGGTAGCCGATATTGACGGTTTGCGGTGCTGTTTCTGCCCGGGCGGTCTGTATTACCAGTGGCAGCAATATCAGTGACAGCAGGCCTGACAAACGTTTTTTCATCATAGTTTTTCCTGAGCATGCATAAGTGACAGTCAGGGCACCATAGCAAAAGTCAGCCGCGTAATTTAATAGAATAAAATCATTAACTAATACGATTTCCGGCAGACCAGACGGCACTGCGGATACGTACAGGCCGGCTGAGCATCCCCAGGGCATAAAACCGGTCAGCGATCATCTGCTGCTGGTGGATCACCGGAGGCGTCATTCCGGTGATCGTATGCCGGCAACGGGAGAGGGCCTGCCACAGATCCGGCAGAGCCATTCCGTATTCCCTGGCTAACAGTGCCGCGGCCTGTTGCGGATGCTGGTCGGTCCAGGCCCCGTTCTCACGCAGTATCCGCAGGATATCGGGCAGTAAGCCGCCTGAGCGGGCAATAAAGGCCCTCGAGGCGAGGTAGAAATGATGGTTATTTACCCGCCCGGTGCCGTCAGCGATCACCCGGTATTGCCGACTGGCTTCGGCCGCACTCAGCATCGGGTCCCACATCATCCAGGCATCGGCGACCTGCAGATCACCGGCAGAGAGCAGGTTAACGGGAGGCTGGTCGATCATTTCCACATCCTCCGGCGACAGTCCGGCATCCTCCAGCAGACGAAGCAGCAGGTAGTGCACGTTAGAGCCTTTGTTCAGGGCGATCCTTTTCCCCCGCAGCCCGGTAATACTGACCACCGGGCTGGCGGACGGGACCAGCAGGGCAGCACTTTGCGGTGATGCCGGCTGAAAACCAAGGTAAACCGCCTGATCATCGCCGGCCTGAGCAAACAGTGGCGGAACTTCGCCGGTACTGCCCAGATCTATTTTTCCCTGACTGAGGGCGAGTAACATCTGCGGCCCGGCGGGAAATTCCTGCCAGCATAATCGGATCCCCTGCCGGAAGGCCGCATCCTGTTCCGCGGCCCGCCGTGCTTTCAGTACCGCAAGATTACCGAAGCGCTGATAGCCGATACGGATCACCTGCTCTCCTGCGGGCGGGGGAAGGCTGACGGCAGGGACACGCCGCGCTTTGATGACGCCGAGCCTGGCCAGGTGGGTACGCAGCGTATGGCGGCTTATCCCCAGCAGGGCCGCCGCCCGGGACTGATTATTTTCACACTGCAGCAGGGCCTGACGGACCAGTGTATCGGTGACCCGTTGATAGATATCCGGCTCACCGCGCTGTAAATACGCGGCTACCTGTTGCCCCAACGCCGTGTGATCTTCACATTGTCCGGCGGGCGGGCTGACCGCCAGCGGAAGATGATCCGCCGTAATAACCGGCCCCGGAGCCAGCAGCAACAGGCGCTGGAGGGTATTTTCAAGCTCGCGGATATTACCGGGCCAGGGATGCTGTAACAGTCTACGCAGCGCCGGGTCGCTCAGAGTGACCTCTTCCGTCGCAGGACGATATTTTTCGATAAAATGGCGGGCCAGCACCGGGATATCCTGAGGGCGTTCACGCAGTGGCAAGAGGGAGACGGTGGCGACGTTCAGCCGGTAGTAAAGGTCCTCACGGAAACGCCGCTGCTCTATCGCCTGAAGCAGATCGACATGGGTGGCGGCGATCACCCGGACATCCACCTTCACGGGGCGATGTGACCCGAGGCGGGTGATTTCCCGTTCCTGCAGAACACGCAGTAACCTGACCTGCATCGGCAGGCTCAGCTCACCGATTTCGTCCAGTAGCAGAGTTCCTCCCTCTGCCGCTTCAAACCAGCCGATGTGCCTGCGGGCGGCTCCGGTAAATGCCCCTTTCTCATGACCGAACAGCTGTGATTCCGCCAGATTTTCACTGAGCGCCCCGCAGTTCACGGCCACGAAAGGGCCGTTCCGGCGCGGACTGTGCTGATGAAGATAACGCGAAACGCTTTCCTTACCGGTCCCGGTCTCACCGGTGATCAGCACGGTGGCGGCAGAAGGTGCCAGCCGGTCGAGAAGATGCTTCAGTGCCAGCGACGCCGGGTCTTTCAGTTCTGTGATGTCAGCATTCATCGCTCTAATCCTGTACGGAGGAAACGGAAAATACATTAACGCTGAGCCGTGACTTATGCGAGAGGCCGGGGCCGTCAGTTGTTGCAATCGCAACAGAGAGCGGCAAACTTCTGTTGCAGTGACAACAGAGTGTCGGGGAACAGTAAACTGTAATGCCTTAATTTATATGACTTTTCTGTTTTCTTCCGGCTGGCACAGATCCTGCTATTCACTTATACCCTAATCGAATAATTCTTTATATATATTTATCATATAGTTATATAGGAACAGGATAATGAGTGAAACGGCCAATGACAGTCTGAAAATTTTCTGGTTTTTACCCACCCACGGTGACGGGCGTTATCTGGGAACCTCCCGGGGAGGCCGGCCCGTCGACCTGGCCTATCTGCAACAGATCGCCCTGGCCGCCGACAATCTCGGGTATCATGGTGTGCTGATCCCGACCGGAAAGAGCTGTGAGGATGCCTGGCTGGTCGCGGCGGCGCTTGCGCCCCTGACCCGGCAGCTGCGCTTTCTGGTGGCGGTTCGCCCCGGCCTGCAACCGCCGTCACTGGCCGCAAGGATGACGGCGACGCTCGACCGTCTGTCTGGCGGTCGGTTGATCATAAATGTCGTCACCGGCGGTGACCCGGTGGAAAATAAAGGCGATGGTATTTACCTGAATCATCACCAGCGTTATCAGGTGACCCGCGAATTTCTGGCGGTCTATTCACGGCTGTTACGCGGGGAAAAGGTGGATTTCAGCGGAGAACATCTCCGGGTTGAAGGGGCAGAGTTACTGTATCCCCCGGAGCAGCCTGGCGGACCGGCACTCTATTTCGGTGGCTCGTCAGACCCGGCACTGGAAGTCGCGGCAGAGTCGGTGGATACCTATCTGACCTGGGGAGAACCACCGGCGCAGGTGGCAGAGAAAATACAGGACGTCCGGGCCAGGGCGGCGGCGCGCGGCCGTCAGCTGGAGTTCGGGATACGCCTGCATGTCATTGTCCGCGAAACTGAAGAGGAGGCCCGGGCGGCGGCCGATGACCTGATCTCCCGGCTGGACGATGACACCATTGCTGCGGCCAGGAAAGTTTTTGCCCGTATGGATTCTACCGGACAGGCCAGAATGAGTGCGCTGAACAACGGCTCGCGGGATAACCTGTATATCGCCCCGCATCTGTGGGCCGGTGTCGGACTGGCCCGGGGCGGGGCAGGAACTGCGCTGGTGGGGGATCCTCAACAGGTCGCCGGACGTATCCGCGAGTATCAGGCGCTCGGTATCACAAAATTCATTTTCTCGGGGTATCCGCATCTCGAAGAGGCGCACCGGTTTGCTGAACTGGTGATGCCACTGTTGAAGACAGAGCAAGCCGCGTCAAAGCCACGTCAGTTCAATACCGGCCCCTTCGGTGAAATCATCGGCGGAGAGCATCGTCCCGGAGAAGCTAAGAGCCATTCACCCGGAACCCCCGACTAAAGGCCGGGGGGCTGCGTGGCGGCGGGTCAGACCGGCCCCGCCTTCCGCAGAACGCTGGCCCCGCTGGACTTTACTGAGGTAAACCGTGAAGCGGGCAAGCCGTCTGGCAGAAATACCCTCCTTACCGGGGCAGCGCAGTATTTTTTGGCTCCCCGGTGGGGATTACCGGAGCATTAAGCGAACACGGCTCCGGAGCAAAGTGATGCCCCTGAAAACCGCCCTACAGAAATACTCCCCTTATCGCAACAGGACAGTCGTTCACAGAAAGACGGCATGACTCTCTGTGTATTAAGCGAACACGGCACCAGAGCAAAGTGATGCCCCGGGAAAACCGCCCTACAGAAATACTCCCCTTATCGCAACAGGACAGCCGTTCACGGCAAGACGGGATGACTCTCTGTGTATTAAGCGGACACGGCTCCGCAGAAAATTGATGCCCCGGGAAAACCGCCCTACGGAAATACTCCCCTTATCGCAGCAGGACAGTCGTTCACGGAAAGACGGCATGACTTGCTGTGTATTCAGCGGACACGGCTCCGCAGAAAAGTGATGCCCCGGGGACCCGCCTTACGGAAATACTCCCCTTATCGCCGCAGGACAGTCGTTCACGACAAGACGGGGTGACTTGCTGTGTATTCAGCGAACACGGCTCCCGAGCAAAGTGATGCCCCGGGGACCCGCCTTACGGAAATATTCCTCTTACCGCAGCAGGACAGCCGTTCACGGCAAGAAGGGATGACTCTCTGCGCATTGAACGAACACGGCACCAGTGAAGAGTCTGGTGCCGCAGAGGCATGCCCGGCGGACCGGGATTCGGGCAGTGTACAGGCGCTCTGCAGCGGGAGACAGGAAAGGGAACGGCCGGGGAAAGGTTTAGGCCTCTGCAGAAAACTGTTATTCTTACTCCGCGCTGGCAGCCGGTTATCCTGTGATCTGCCAGTGTTCTGCAGGAATCCGGCAGCCACAGGTTACCTTATGGCATCCCTGTGACAGCAGAGTCCGCAACTTTCAGAAGACATGCAGCAGAGGAATTGATATGCGAACACCGCGACGTCGCGTCCGGATCACCCGTTTCCGTAAACAGAAACGTAAGAGACATTTGCGGGTACGTCAGTCTATTTTCGAATCTGACCAGAATGAACAGCGCATGGCGCTGATCCGCCGGCCGAAAGTGGTGATACTGACCGGTGCCGGGATTTCAGCGGAATCCGGAATCCGTACTTTCCGGGCCGAAGACGGACTGTGGGAAGAGCATAAAGTCGATGATGTCGCCACGCCTGAGGGATTTCAGCGTGACCCGCAACTCGTCCAGCAGTTTTATAATCAGCGGCGTCAGCAATTAGCCTCCGCAGACATCTCACCGAATGCTGCACATTATGCGCTGGCTGAACTCGAATCCCTGCTGGGAGATAACCTGTTACTGGTGACCCAGAATATCGATAACCTGCATGAAAGGGCAGGAAGTCAGCGTATTATTCATATGCATGGTGAGCTGCTGAAAGTGCGCTGTGAAAAGACGGGGCAGGTGATCCCGTGGCCGGGGGATATCACGGAGAATGATCGCTGTACCTGCTGCCAGTTTCCGTCAGTACTGCGCCCGCATATTGTCTGGTTCGGTGAGATGCCGCTGGAGATGGATCGCATCTATCAGGCACTCTCAGAGGCCACACTATTTATCGCCATCGGAACGTCCGGCCATGTCTACCCGGCAGCAGGCTTTGTTCACGAAGCGCGTTTGCAGGGAGCGCATACGGTAGAGCTGAATCTGGTTCCCAGCCAGGTGACCTCAGAGTTTGCCGAATGCCATTACGGGCCCGCCAGTGAACTGGTGCCGGAATTTATCTGCGACCTGATCCGCTCTCTGAAACGTTAACGCGCCGTACCGCCGATACCCCCGCGAAGATGCTGACTGCACCCCAAACGCCGGATACCCGGCGAAGTAAGGTGCAGTTTTTTTGCGTCGGTTAACCCCGCGCCGCCACGGGTAATCGTTTATCCGCCACCGCCTTGCAGCAAAAAAGCAGCCTGTTGTACGACTGAATGTTCAGGGGGCTAAAACCTGTTTATACCGATCGGGGATAACGGCGTCGGCGGGCCTGGCATGACGTAACGGCTGAGATCCTTGCCGATAGCCGGCGTAAAACCGGTCAATTATTTCGGCTCTGCAGCGTGTGGCCGGTGCAGCCCGTGCTCAGGAGTATGGCCCGGCATCAGTAAGCTTTTCTGTTCAATGCCGCTCAGTATTCTGAACCATCGGCCGGACCCGCAGTCTGACCAATAAAAACCCCGCAACAGGTGCGGGGTTTCGGGTTACTCGCCTGCTTTCAGTTTCTGGAACAGGGTTTCATACAGACGGCTGGCATCACCGACATCGTCCTGCCATTCACCGTTCTGTAACACGCTGGCTGGCGGGTACAGTGAAGGATCATTCGCCACGGCCGGTGGCAACAGTTTACGGGCCGCCAGGTTCGGAGTCGGATAACCGATGGTCTTCGCCACTTTTGCCGCAATATCCGGACGCAGCAGGAAGTTAATCAGTTTCAGCGCACCGGCTTTATTTCTGGCATTGGCCGGGATCGCCAGGTTGTCCATCCAGAAAATTCCGCCTTCTTTAGGCCAGATCACCTGCAGCGGAGTGCCTGCCTGACGGGCCACATAAGCGGAACCGTTCCAGATCATCCCCAGATTGACTTCGCCTTCCATAAACGGGTTACCGGGATTATCAGAGTTAAACGCCAGCACATTGGGCATTAACAGACGCAGTTGCTGATAGGCCGCTTCAATCTGTTTCGGGTCACGGGTGTTCCCGGAATAACCCAGTTTACGCAGGGCAATCTGGAACACTTCACGGGCATCATCGGTCAGCAGGATACTCTGGCGGTATTTCGGGTTCCACAGATCTGCCCAGCTGGTGACGGTTTTAGGATCAATGGCACTGGTATTGACACCGATTGCCGTCGCACCCCAGATGTAAGGTACTGAGTATTCATTATTCGGATCGAAAGGCTTATTCAGCAGTGCGGGGTCCAGATTTTTGAAGTTAGACAACTGTGATTTATCGATCTGCGCCAGCATGCCTTCTTTCCGCATTTTCGCCACGTAATAAGACGAAGGGACGACCAGGTCGTAAGCGCCATCTTTCCAGGTCTTCAGTTTGGCGTACATGCTCTCGTTCGACTCATAAGTCGAATAAACCACTTTAATGCCGGTTTCTTTGGTGAACTGCTCCAGCAGTCCGTCCGGCACATATTCGGTCCAGTTATAAAAATAGAGCGTTTTGCTGTCATCTGCCCGTGCGGCTGACAGGGTGAATGCTGCGGTCAGAGCAACCAGTAAAAGTGATAGTTTTTTCATTTTTATCCTCGGTAACTTTTAATGTTTATCACGTGTCAGCCACTGACTGCAGGCCACCAGAATCAGTGACAGGCAGAGCAGTAAGGTCGCCAGTGCATTCACTTCCGGAGAAACCCCGACCTTCACCATCGAATAGATCTTCAGCGGCAGGATCTCGAAGGTGGGTCCGGTCACAAAGGAGGAGACCACAACATCGTCCATCGACAGGGTAAAGCTCAGCAGCCAGCCCGCCGCTATGGCCGGAAGTGCCAGCGGAAAAATAATCCGACGCAGGGTGGTGAGTTCATTCGCCCCCAGATCTTTGGCGGCTTCGAGCATACGAATATCAAAACCCTGTAACCGCGAAAAGACGGTGATCACTACAAATGGCAGACAGAAGGTAATATGGGCAATCAGCAGCGTCCAGAAACCGAGCGAAATCCCCAACAGCATAAATAACACCAGCAGGGAGATGGCCATCACGATGTCCGGTGACATCATCACCACAAACAGCATGCCGTTCACCAGCGGCTTACCGCGGAACCGATAGTGGTACAGGGCGACGGCTGTCATACTGCCCAGCAATGTCGCACAGGTGGCAGAAGTCACGCCGAGCAGTAACGAGTGTCTGGCAGCCTGTAACAGACTGTAGTTATTCAGCAGCACGTTGTACCAGTTCGTCGTCCAGCCCTGCCAGTTGATGCCAAAACGCGACTGATTAAATGAATTGATGACCAGGATCGCTATCGGGATATAAAACCAGGCGTAAATGATCGACATAAAGCCGTTACGAAGCCAGCGCATTAGCATAAGAAGCCCCCTCGTAAGACCGTTTCAGCCGGGAGATGGCGGGGAAAAAGCCCCGAAGTTAGGTTATTTTTGACCACTCGTGTATTCGCCTCACCTGCCTCGATACAGTGCGTATATTCATCTGTTAGTTGATAAGGCCGCGCATTCTACACGATTTTATCCGAAAGCACGATCAGTAGCGGCAGTTAACTGATGAACACCGCCTGCCGGGCCGCGTTGTACACGGCAGAGGCCGCAGGACAACTCACGCCAGCATTCTATTACCCATCGCCACCGGCCCTGCTTCTGACGCTGAAACGGGCAGAGGCGTCAAAGGACGCTCAGACAGCGCGCTCCCGGCAGAGGCCCGAGGATGCAGACAAACAAAAGGGGAGGCCGGTATCCCCGGACCTCCCCATGCCACTGAGGCCGGAATTATCGGTTAATCCCGATAATCTTTTTGTTCATCGCCTTCGCCGAGCGCCAGTAGAGAAGTAACATCAGCCCCATTAGTGCCGTCATAATGATGCTGGTGGCGGACCCTGCAGGCCAGTCTCTGAGCGATAAGAACTGGGTTTTAATGACATTACCGATCAGCAGGTTTCTGGCTCCGCCCATCAGGTCAGACACATAAAACATCCCCATCGCCGGGATAAATACCAGCAGACACCCGGCAATCACGCCCGGCATGGTCAGGGGCAGAATTATCCGCATAAACGTCTGCAGCCTGCCGGCACCCAGATCCCGGGCCGCTTCCAGACAAGGCTTATCCAGCTTCTCCAGACTGGAGTAAAGCGGCATCACCATAAATGGCAGCAGAATATAGACCAGCCCCAGGATCACCGCCTCGGGGGTATACATAATCCGTAGCGGATGGTCGATCACCCCGGCCCAGAGCAGGAAATTATTCAGCCAGCCCCGGACGCTGAGAAAAATTTTCAGCGCATAGATACGGATCAGCGAGTTCGTCCAGAAGGGCAGGATCAGTAAAAACAGCATCACCGGACGCCAGCGTGCCGGTAAACTGCTCAGGCACCAGGCAAACGGGTAACCCAGCAGCAGACAGCAGACGGTCGCAATAAAAGCCATATTCAGGGAATGCACCAGGACATCGATGTACAGCGGATCCGCCAGCCGGCGATAATTACTCAGCGTAAATACCATGCGGATGAAATTGTTGTCATCGCGGGTCAGAAAACTGGCCAGCAGGATCATCAGGTTCGGGGCCAGCACAAACAGCACCAGCCAGCCGGTGATCACCGTAACAACGACAGTCTGAAAGCGATTACGCATCAGCTTCATAGGGCAATACAACCTCCCAGTGATCGACCCAGCTCACGGTCACTTTCTGATTAAGCAGATAATCGAAGTCAGGGTCATCTTCGTTAAAGAATTCACTCACGGTAATGTTCTGGCCATTATCCAGTTCCACCACCGACTCAAGGGTGCTGCCTTTATAATTCCGTTCACGGATATATCCGGTCAGCCCCTGAGCACTGCCGGCATTACGCACTTCATCGATGCGCAAATCTTCCGGACGTAGCAGCACATTGACGCGATCTCCGGCGCTGACCGGGAACGGACACTGTACCTGATATTCGTAACCACTGATCTCAACCTGAGTCGCGCCGTCCGGCCCGGTGCGGATCACCCGGCCATCAAACAGGTTAATTTCCCCGATAAAGCGGGCGACAAACAGATTGGCCGGCTCCTCGTAGATAGCCCGCGGTGAGCCATCCTGCTCAATATTACCGTCCCTGAGGACCACTATCCGGTCCGACATGGTCAGGGCTTCTTCCTGATCATGGGTCACGAAAATAAAGGTAATCCCCAGTTTACGCTGTAATGCTTTCAGCTCGTTCTGCATCTGCTTACGTAACTTGTAATCGAGCGCCGACAGGGATTCATCCAGTAACAGGACTTTGGGGCGGTTAACCACGGCACGGGCGATCGCTACACGTTGCTGCTGGCCACCGGAGAGCTGCGAAGGTTTACGGTCAGCAAACTCCTGCAAGCGCACCATCGCCAGGGCTTCGTTAACCCGCGGGGTAATTTCGGCGGCAGGGGTTTTCTGCATCCGTAAACCAAACGCCACGTTATCAAACACGTTCATATGCGGGAACAGGGCATAGCTCTGAAATACGGTATTGATATGGCGCTTTTCGGCCGGCAGATGAGTAATATCCTGGCCATCCAGAGTGACCTGCCCCTGATCTGCGTTTTCCAGTCCGGCAATCAGCCGCAGGATGGTCGTTTTACCGCAGCCGGAAGGCCCCAGCAGGGTCACAAACTCGCCATGTCCGATGGTGAGGTCGAAGTCAGAAATCACTGACTTTCCGTCAAATGCTTTACTGATGCCAGAAAGCGTAACCAGCGCCTGTTGCGCGCATGTTTGCGTCATTTTAGTCACTCAGTTGAAATGAGAGCAGATAAGCGAAACCAGCCCGGCTGGCTTGCCACAATTAAGCGCGGGATGATACCTGAATTATCCCCGATTGCCAGTGAAACAGGCCGTCGCCAGCGCATCTGCCCGTCAGGGGCGCAGCGGAAACCCCGGGTCCGGCGGCAGTCTGCTAACAATGACCGGAAAGAACTAATTAAAAATAATAACCGAACGCTTTATGACCTCGGACAAAATAAAACCCTGTCGCGGGGGCAATAATACCTTTCGGGTTTAAGAGGAGGGTACTATGGACCAATTACTGGAGAGATTTTTACAATATGTTCAGATAGATACACAATCGAAAATACAATGCCGTGCCGTGCAGGTCCCCAGCAGTGAGGGGCAGTGGCTGCTGGCCTCGGTACTCAAAGCACAGCTTGAGTCGCTGGGGTGTGTCGATATCAGCTTAAGTGACCATTGCTGCCTGATGGCAACGCTGCCGGCCAATACTACGGCGAAAGCCCCGGTGATCGGGTTCATCGCGCACCTGGATACCGCACCGGATTTTACCGGCAAGCATGTCCATCCCCAGCTGGTGGAAAATTATCGCGGCGGTGATATTGCGTTGGGGATCGGCGATGAAGTGTTATCGCCGGTAGCGATGCCAGTATTACATGAACTGCATGGTCATACACTGATCACGACCGACGGCAAAACCCTGCTGGGTGCCGACGATAAAGCCGGGATTGCGGCTATTATGACGGCACTGGCCAGGCTGAAAACACGGCCTCACGGGAAAATCCGGGTGGCATTCACCCCTGACGAAGAAACCGGGGCGGGGGCACCGTTATTTGATATCCAGGCATTCGGTGCCGACTGGGCCTATACCGTCGATGGCGGCGGTTCGGGTGAATTTGAATACGAAAACTTTAACGCCGGGGATGCCGTTATCCGGATCTGCGGACAGAGTGCACACACCGGGTATGCTAAAGATAAACTTATCAATGCGCTGGAGCTGGCCTGGGCGTTCCATGGTCAGTTACCGGAAAATGAGAAGCCGGAAGCAACAGAAGGGCATCAGGGCTTCTGGCATCTGAACTCTGTGAAAGGGAATGCGTTAAAAGCCGAAATGCATTATCTGATCCGCGATTTTGACGGGAAGGCCTTCGAGGGACGCCGTCAGACACTGGAAACGATCGCCGGAAAGATGAATCAGGCCTTCGGCGGAAAAGCGACCGTGTCGGTCACCTTTCATGAGAGCTACCGCAATATGCGCAGCCAGATTGAGGCCCATCCGCAGGTCATCGAGCTGGTGCTGCGTGCGATGGAAAAAAATGGGATCCGCCCGAAAATCAGACCCATCCGTGGCGGAACAGACGGTGCATTCCTTAGCTGGCGGGGATTACCGTGCCCGAATCTGTTTACCGGGGGATTTAACTTTCACAGTAAATATGAGTTTGCATCGCTGGATATGATGGAACAGAGCGTGGAGTTAATTGCCGGTATCGCGGAGCTGGCCTGCGAAGGCCACTGATCGCCGCAACAGCCGGTAAAGTGGCCGTTGCGGCTTGCGGGCGGGATTATTCTTCCCCGTCACCAAAATACCAGTAGCCGCAATTGATCAGACCGGCCAGTTGGCTCAGGAACGCGGGGTCATCCAGGGCATCCGCAAAGTCAGCCGCTTCCAGCGAGGGCTTATTGGCCAGTGCATGTAGGGCATCAGGCCAGGCACTGGTCAGGCTCTCACCATTAATAAAGACGGTGTCATTGCACTGTAATACCCGTAATCCACCCAGACGGGTGAGCGGTTCCCCCTGCTGAAGGGCCTCCAGCACTTCGTCCGGCTGATAGGGGGGTTCCGGCGGGGCCACATCCAGTTCATGACGTGACTGGGAAATAAACTCACCGAACCACTGACTGAACGTCGCCGGTTCATTGATCAGGTCCGTCATCATCTGACGGATGCGATCGGTTTCGCCGCTCAGGATCTGCGAAGGGTGCTCGCGCAGTGGCAGGTCCGGATCACTGTACCGGTGTGTGCCCAGTTCATTCGCCAGCATATAGTCGGCAAAGCTGCTCAGCAGTTCTTTACCGGAGGGCGCGCGGAATCCGACGGAGTAGTTCAGTGAATTCTCCAGTGAATAGCCGTCATGCGGAAATCCTGGCGGGATATAAACGATATCACCGGGCTCCAGCACTTCATCGATAATGGCATCGAAGGGTTTCACCTGTAATAAATCGGGGTGAGGGCAATGCTGCTCCATCCGGACATTATTCCCGACCCGCCAGCGACGCCGGCCGCTGCCCTGAATGATAAACACATCATACTGGTCCAGGTGCGGGCCTACGCCGCCCCCGGGCACAGAGAAAGAGACCATCAGGTCATCCATCCGCCAGTCAGATAAGGCACGGAAAGGGGCCATCAACGCGGCAGACGGCGCATGCCAGTGGTCGACCGCCTGAACCAGTAACGACCAATGAGTTTCTCCCAGATGATCAAAACTTTCAAACGGGCCGTGGCTGACCTGCCATTTGTCGCCTTGCTGACTGACCAGCCGGCTGTCGGTTTCGTTTTCCATCGCCAGACCGGCCAGTTCGTCGGGGGTGATCGGGTCGGTAAACCCGGCGAAGCCCTGGCGGATAACGACCGGTTTTTTCTGCCAGTAGGTCGCCAGAAATTCCGGCCAGTTAATTGAAAGTGGGTAGTCCATAGACGCCTTCTGTTGTTCTGAAGTAATCGCGCCAGTATATCAGCCCGCAGCCGGTTGCGTCCGGCCAATTTACATCTGCTGGAGCCGGAAAATCACTTCCATCCGTGTACCGCCGAGCGGGCTGCTATGGGCAATAATATCGCCCTGATAGCGTTCGACGATCTCCCTGGCAACCGCCAGACCGATCCCCTGACCCGGCCGCAGTGTATCCGCCCGCTGACCGCGCTGGAAAATCAGGTAACGTTTACTGTCCGGGATACCGGGGCCATCATCATCAATAAACAGATGCAGTGCGGTATCGGTCTGCCGGGCCGTGATCTCGATAAACTCCAGGCAATACTTACAGGCGTTATCCAGCAGATTCCCCATGACCTCCATAAAGTCATTCTGGTCACCGCAGAAAGTGATCTCCGGGGAGATATCCAGCGTCAGGTCGACCCCCTTACGTTTATAGACCTTATTTAAGGCAGAACAGAGACTGTCCGAGAGCGCCGGTACCGAGTGCAGGTCGCGCTGCAGCGGATTATGGTCTGCCTGCAGGCTGGCGCGGTGCAGGTAATAACCGATTTGCTGTGAGATACGGCTGATTTGCTCCAGCATCACCGGTTCGGCTTCCTCAACACTGATAGCCGCGCCGCCGCGCAAAGAACGCAGTGTACTCTGCAGGACAGCCAGCGGTGTTTTCAGGCTGTGGGTCAGGTCCGATAACGTATTGTGGTAGCGCATTCCCTGCTGACGTTCATTATTCAGCAGCAGATTAAGGTTACGAACCAGACTACGCAGTTCCTGCGGCGGCGTCGGGTCGAGGCTTTCCCGCTGACTGGTTTCCAGTTCATGGATCTGGGCGGCCAGATGACCGATAGGCCGCAGGCTCCAGCGTGCCGCCAGCCACAGTAAGGGGATCACTAACAGTAAATTGGCCGCCAGCACATAACTGAACCACATCCACACCACATTGGAATGCTGCAGTTCCTGGGGGATAGAGTCTACCACTACGATAGTCAGGGCCGGCAAACTGGGTGTGGCATCGTACCGGCTGACCGCCACGGAGTGGGTAAAGGTATCGTCGCTGTCGAGCTGGCTCATTTTCTGTCTGGCTTCGCGGTTATCCCCGATGGCTTCCAGACTGGTGCGGTTATTGGTATCTATTTCGTAGAAATCACTCTTCATCAGCCAGCCGGGACGGATTTCAGAACGGATTTCCGGCACATCGCGAAGCTGCCATAACAGACGCCCGTGCTCATCATAGATAAACACCAGCGTCGGAAAATTCAGTTTGATACGCTCGGGTTTGGCGATGGTCAGCTTATTATCCTGCCACTGTGCCAGTGTGAAAAACAGGTTACTTTCACCGCGCATCACACGGTAGGTATTGTTATCAAAACCGATGGCATAACCGAACACCGCCACCACACCGTAAGACAGAGAGAGGAACAGCACGAGGACAGACGCCGCCAGCAAAAAACGGACCCGCAGTGAAAGCGGCCCCCGGCGCGACGGCCACGGCAACCAGTGTTTACCGGCACTCAAAGCGGTAGCCCTGACTGCGGACGGTGGTGATCACTTCTCCTGCGTGAAGCTGCTGGATTTTCTTACGCAGGCGGCCCATCAGCACATCGATGGTATGGCTTTCCCGCAGCTCGGCATCCGGATAGAGTTGCAGCATCAGCGATTCTTTACTGACCACCTTTCCGGCGTTACGGATAAGCGTTTCGACGATGGTATATTCGAACACCGTCAGCCGTACGGCCTGACCGGCGATGGTGAGTTCCTTGCGGGAGAGATCGACCTGAAACGGGCCGTATTCTATCAGTTGTGAAGCATGACCACTGTTACGACGCATCAGTGCCTGCAGGCGGGCAGCGACTTCCTCAATATGAAAGGGTTTGGTGACGTAATCATCCGCACCGGCTTCCAGGGCTTCCACTTTTGCCTGCCAGCCTTCCCGGGCGGTCAGTACCAGGATGGGCTGTTTCACCGCCTGCGTCCGCCAGCGCCGGATAAGGCTCATCCCGTCTTCACCGGGCAGGCCGAGGTCGATTAATGCCACATCGGGTTCATGTTCTGTCAGAAAATAATCGGCTTCACGGGCATCTTCCGCCACATCCACCTGGTGGCCCATATCCCGAAGCTGTACAGCCAGGTGATGACGTAGTAACGCATTATCTTCAATAACCAGCACACGCATAATAACAACCTCAAAGGCAGGCAGTAAAAACTATGGGGGGGAGTATACGTGAAATGAAGTAAACAGGGGATTAACGCAGACCGGAAACCCGGTCTGCGTGGCAGACTTATTTCAGGTCATCAACCAGTTTCACGGCATGACCGATGTAGTTAGCTGGCGTCATGGCTTTCAGACGGGTTTTTTCGTCTTCCGGCAGCGGCAGGTTATCAATAAATTCCTGCATGCCTTTAGCGTCCACGCGACGTCCACGGGTCAGCTCTTTCAGTTTTTCGTACGGCTTTTCGATGCCGTAACGGCGCATCACGGTCTGTACCGGTTCTGCCAGCACTTCCCAGTTGCGGTCCAGCTCTTCCAGCAGGCGGTCGGCATTCACTTCCAGTTTGGAAATACCCTTCAGCGTGGACTGATAGGCGATGACTGCATAGCCGATACCGACACCCAGGTTACGTAATACGGTTGAGTCGGTCAGGTCACGCTGCCAGCGGGAGACCGGCAGCTTCGCCGCCAGATGCTGTAATACCGCATTGGACAGGCCCAGGTTACCTTCTGAGTTTTCGAAATCGATCGGGTTCACTTTGTGCGGCATGGTGGAAGACCCGATCTCACCGGCGATCGTTTTCTGTTTGAAGTGATTCAGCGCGACATAACCCCAGATATCACGGTCGAAATCGATCAGAATGGTGTTGAATCGTGCCACACAATCAAACAGCTCAGCGATGTAATCATGCGGTTCGATCTGTGTGGTGTAAGGGTTCCAGCGGACCCCCAGAGAGGTCACAAACTCTTCGCTCAGACGATGCCAGTCCACTTCCGGGTAAGCGGCCAGGTGCGCATTGTAGTTACCTACGGCACCGTTGATTTTACCCAGGATTTCCACCTGCTCCAGCTGGCGTACCTGGCGGGCCATACGGTAAGCCACGTTCGCCATCTCTTTCCCCATCGTCGACGGGGAGGCTGGCTGACCATGAGTCCGGGAAAGCAGCGGCAGTTCACGGTATTCTTCGGCCAGACCTTCGATAGCCTGCGTCAGTTTCTTCCAGTATGGCAGGATCACTTCCCGGCGTGCCGTTTCCAGCATCAGGGCGTGAGACAGGTTATTGATATCTTCAGAGGTGCAGGCGAAGTGAATAAATTCAGAAACAGCATGCAGGGCAGGGACCGCTTCGACTTTTTCTTTCAGAAAATATTCGACGGCTTTGACATCGTGGTTAGTGGTGCGCTCAATGGTTTTGATGCGCGCCGCATCTTCTTCGCTGAAATTGTCGACAATCTGGTCAAGGAAAGCGTTTGCGTTGGCGTCAAATGCAGGAACTTCCCTGATTTCTGCGGTTGAGGCCAGTTTTTGTAACCAGCGAACTTCAACCTGAACACGGAATTTCAGTAACCCAAATTCACTGAAAATTGCGCGCAGCGGGCTGACTTTTTCCCCATAGCGTCCGTCTATCGGGGAAACGGCGGTCAGTGCAGATAATTCCATCAGTGCAACTCCTGAATCATTGTAAAAGCAGTAAGGCTGTCGCCGTTAAACGCCGGGCGACAAACGGGATAAAATTAGTTTTGCTTCGTCCACGATGCGTGACCGGCTGAACATCAGATGCAGTCGTCCGCCACCCACCTGCTGCCAGAGCACGGCGGCACGGATGCCGGTAAGCAGGGTGGCGCGGATTTTACTCTGCACCAGCGGGTTCTGCAGAATAGCCGACGAACCGGTGACCTGGATCCGCGGTCCCACAGGGCTTATCACATCCACATAAATCCCGGCGATGGCCGCGGTGATCGTCTCTGAGTCCAGTTCATAAAACTGTAATTGCCGGTCGAGATTGGCGATACGTTCGCTCAGCGCTGTCATCGCTTTGCTGTTTTTGTGCAGCTTGCGCTCCAGCATCAGCAGACTGAGGGTATAACGGGTAATTTCGGCGCCAGCGCCCTGACGGGAGGGATTATGAAGCACGGCGATTAAGGATTCCAGCCCGAAACGCAGGTTAGACTCGTCTTTGCCATACACGGCCAGCGTGTCTGCCGGATTCAGATCCAGCAGACTGCGGAGGGAAACCTCATAAACATCCTGCGGGCAATGGCCCTGATGCGCCAGCTGCTGTGCCAGATGGGCTGCCTGACAAACCCCGGCCAGTGCCAGGGTAATATCATATATATTTTTCGCCACTGCGCCTCCGGAGGCTATTGCGCTATCGGTAGCGGCAGGCGTTGTTCGATAACGCCTCCACCCAGACAGACGTCGCCCAGATAAAAGACTGCGGACTGACCCGGGGTAACCGCGGCAACAGGCGCATCGAAACGCACCTCGATTCTGTCATCGGACAGCGGGGTGACGGTACAAGGAATATCGGTCTGGCGGTAACGGGTTTTCACGGTGCAGCGCAGCGGTTCGGTCACCGGCTGACGGTCGACCCAGTCCAGTTGCTGTGCAATCAGGCCCACAGACATCAGGCGCGGATGTTCAGCGCCCTGGGCAACGATAAGACGGTTACCGGCAACATCTTTATCCACCACATACCACGGATTATCATTACTGTCTTTCAGGCCACCGATCCCCAGCCCTTTACGCTGCCCCAGGGTGTGGTACATCAGCCCCTGGTGTTCGCCTAATACCTGTCCGTCGGTGCTCTCAATCACGCCTGGCTGTGCCGGGAGGTAGCGGGCCAGGAAGTCGCGGAATTTGCGCTCACCGATAAAGCAGATACCGGTGGAATCTTTTTTACGTGCCGTGATCAGGTCCAGTTCTTCCGCAATACGGCGGACTTCCGGTTTTTCCAGTTCGCCGACCGGGAACAGGCTTTGAGCAACCTGCTGGTGGCTTAAGGTATACAGGAAATAGCTCTGGTCTTTATTGCTGTCCAGGCCACGCAGTAACTGGCTTTTACCGTCTTTATCCTGACGACGGACATAGTGTCCGGTCGCTATCAGATCGGCACCCAGATCTTCGGCGGCAAATTCCAGAAACGCTTTGAATTTGATCTCTTTGTTGCAGAGGATATCGGGGTTCGGGGTCCGGCCGGCCTTATATTCTTCCAGGAAATGTTCAAACACATTGTCCCAGTATTCAGCGGCAAAATTAATTTTATGCAGCCGGATACCCAGTTTATCGCAAACCGCTTGTGCGTCAGCCAGATCGTCGGCTGCGGTACAGTACTCTTCTCCGTCATCTTCTTCCCAGTTCTTCATGAACAGGCCTTCAACCTGGTAGCCTTGCTGCAGCAGTAACCAGGCAGAAACAGAGGAATCAACGCCGCCGGACATCCCGACGATTACTTTTTTTTGACTATTGTCAGACATGACCTACTCACACAAGACACATTTAAGAAAAACTGGCGGCACATTCTACCATGATGCCTGCGGTTACGCATCCCCGACGGACGGCCAATTGAACGCACAGACCAGGCCAAGCGGATAGCGTTCGCCCTGTTGCCAGAGGCGGACACTCTCTGCGACCAGCACCGAACGCAGGTTCTCTGCCTCCAGGAGGTCCCCGGGCGACAGCCAGTGGCAGCGGGTAATATCGCTGTCCAGCGGAGCGGTTTCCGCACAAAAGGGCAGGTCGAGGCCAAAAAGGAAGCGGATAAACGGGGTGTTATCCGGCGCAATCCATTGATGAACGCCGAGAAAGTATTGCGGTTCCGCCTGCAGACCGGTCTCTTCATACAGTTCCCGGCGGGCTGCCTGGAGCAGAGTTTCATCCGCTTCCAGGTGTCCGGCGGGCTGGTTAAGCGTTGGCTTGCCGTTAATGTCTTCCTCGACGACCAGCAACCGACCTTCGGCATGGACCAGACAGGCAACAGTAATATGCGGGCTGAACATAATGACCCCCGGTGAAAGGTGACGGGCTCCGGCAATCTGTGCCGGACAGAACGGCCAGCTTACACCGCAGGGCTCACATCACGCCAGTCACCGTTGCCGAGATTATCGAGGGTATAACTGCCGATGGCATAGCGGATCAATCGCAAGGTCGGAAAGCCGATAAACGCGGTCATTCTTCGCACCTGCCGGTTACGTCCCTCATGGAGAACAATTTTCAGCCATTGGGTCGGGATAGATTTACGTTCACGTATCGGTGGCTGACGGGGCCAGAGCCATTCCGGTTCAGGCACTTTTTCGACCCCGGCCGGTAACGTCAGGCCATCTTTTAATACCACACCGTCGCGCAGACGCTGCAGAGCAGCCTCATCAGGTTCACCTTCCACCTGAACGTAGTAAATTTTCGCGGTGCGCTTACCCGGTTGTGTCATGCGGGCCTGCAGCTTGCCATCGTTGGTCAGCAGTAACAGCCCTTCGCTGTCCCGGTCCAGACGGCCGGCAGCATAAACGCCCGTGACGGGAATAAAAGCTTTTAATGTCTGGCGGCCACCTTCATCGGTAAATTGCGGCAGGACATCAAAGGGCTTGTTAAACAGTATCACTCTGCGGGGGGCAGACTCTTTGACCACGGCAGCAGGGCGCCGGGGACGTCGTGCGGGTCGGGATTTAATTTGCATAATTTTACTTCTTAAGGATCATCGCGCCAGTATAGCCTGAACTGCAGGGGCAGACAGCAACAGAAAGCCGCAGAGACAGGGAAACAGGCAATAACTGCCGGTTTTTCGGGCAGTTACCCTGAGCCGGATTTCCGCGGCAGACATCACAAATTGAAAAGGTTAATCCGGAGCGCAGTGAATAAAAGACTTATCAGCGGCCACTTTTTGGGGTAATACTCTTAGCATGCGTGACACAGGAAAGCGTCCGACAGGTTCGGTTTTTTTGCATGCTATTGCCGGAAAATTGCAGTACCATGGCCCGGCATATTACAAATCATTAACATAAAATCGCTCGAAGGAGAGGTTGATGGAAAGCAAAGTTGTCATTCCGGCGGAAGGCCAGAAAATCACCCTGGATCAGGGTAAACTGGTTGTTCCTGAAAACCCGGTGATCCCTTATATCGAAGGGGACGGAATTGGTGTTGATGTTTCTCCGGTAATGTTAAAAGTCGTTGATGCCGCGGTAGAGAAAGCCTACCAGGGCAAACGTAAGATCTCCTGGCTTGAAATCTACACCGGTGAAAAATCCGTTGAGCTGTATGGTCCGGATGTCTGGTTACCGCAGGAAACCCTGGATCTGATCAAAGAATACCGCGTTGCGATTAAAGGTCCATTAACCACTCCTGTGGGTGGCGGTATCCGCTCCCTGAACGTGGCACTGCGTCAGCAACTCGATTTGTACATCTGTCTGCGTCCGGTCCGCTACTACCGCGGGACCCCAAGCCCGGTAAAACGCCCTGAAGATACCGATATGGTGATCTTCCGTGAAAACTCTGAAGACATCTATGCCGGTATCGAATGGAAAGCCGGCAGTGCTGAAGCGAATAAAGTGATCAACTTCCTGCGTGAAGAAATGGGAGTGAAAAAGATCCGTTTCCCTGAACAGTGTGGTATCGGGGTCAAACCGTGTTCTGAAGAAGGCACCAAACGACTGGTGCGCGCGGCGGTGGAATACACCATTGCGAATAACCGCGATTCACTGACACTGGTTCACAAAGGCAACATCATGAAATTCACCGAAGGTGCTTTCAAAGACTGGGGTTACCAGTTAGTGAAAGAAGAATTCGGTGGCGAGCTGCTGGATGGCGGCCCGTGGATGACCTTTAAGAACCCGAACACCGGCAAAGACATTATTGTCAAAGACGTTATTGCCGATGCCTTCCTGCAACAGATCCTGCTGCGTCCGGCCGAATACGATGTGATTGCCTGTATGAACCTGAACGGCGACTACATTTCAGATGCGCTGGCAGCACAGGTGGGCGGTATTGGTATTGCTCCGGGAGCGAACATCGGTGACGAATGTGCACTGTTTGAAGCCACCCACGGAACCGCACCAAAATATGCCGGTCAGGATAAAGTGAACCCTGGCTCAGTGATCCTTTCCGCGGAGATGATGCTGCGTCACATGGGATGGACCGAAGCGGCCGATTTAATCATTAAAGGTATGGAAGGAGCCATCGCGGCCAAAACCGTTACCTACGATTTCGAACGTCTGATGGACGGCGCTAAGTTGCTGAAATCCTCAGAGTTTGGTGATGCGATCATCAGCCATATGTAATCCGGCCACACCGCTGATACATAAGCACGGGTTCTGAAAAGAACCCGTTTTTACTTAGCGTGCTAAGGGTTATCAAAATATTATCAAAACGAGTTATCAAAACCCGGTCCTAAATCGCAATCAGGAAAGGACTGAGGGCGTAATCTCTGCAGCACCTGATAACATCATCCAGGGTCACTCCTAAAGCATCGCATTGTTAGTTAGTGAGCTTTAGTCGGAGCCTTGGACCGATTTCAACAAACCCTTGCTTTTTATAAAAATTTAGAGTTCTGATCCATTGTGGCTGATGCGGAGTTCCAACAGATAACGACGACCAGCCTATATTAACCGCATGATCAGTTAATGCCTTTATCAGTTGAGCAGCAATACCTTCTGATCTACTCAAAGGCTCTACATATAGCTCATTTATTATCCCAAAATCTTTCTCTGAATAAATAGCCGATGAAGTAACAGCTGATATAAACCCGACAGGTAATGTATCATTTTCAGCCAGGAAAGTTACTGTAGGGATAGACGACTCAATGAATAGTTTGACTCTTTCTTGAGTTATTGTAATCGTCTTGTTATCTCTGTTTATCTCAGTGAGCAAATTTGAGGCCAGGTTCGCTATGGTTGTGCAGTCATCGGCTGAAGCAACTCTCACTCTTAACATAATTAATTAGCCTTTTTTGAATTTCTAATTACACGGGAATTCGGGTTGTATGTTTTATCCTTGCAAGGGAGAACTGTGAATTCACTGTTGCCACTGATGGATGGTTCAAAAGAACTTTTTTTAAAAAATTCTCGTACTGGCGTATGTCCTTTACGGCTACCATTAACATGTAATCCCATTCTCCCGATACCGAATATCCTTCAAGAATACACTCCTGTTCGTGTACAAGCGTTTCGAATGCTTTTGCATCGTTTTCTGAATGGCTCTTTAGCCTAAGAAAGCAAAGAACGTCGACATTCTGGTCTAACATCTCTCTGTCAACCAGGACAACGGTTTTAGTAATTACTCCGCTAGCTTCCATCGCTCTGATCCTGCGCCAACAGGAAGCAGGAGAAGTCGCCACAGCATTAGCCAGAGTAGCTCCGTTGATAGCTGCATCTTTCTGCAGAGACTGGAGTATTCTTCGGTCAAGTGAATCGAGTGATAATATTTTTTTCATAAATATACAAAAAGTGAAATTCAGGTTTCATAGTTTATAGTTTTTCTTAGTGAGAAAAGCAAAAAAATTTCATGAGTTAATAATATAATTTCATTTTTGAATTTTATGGTTTAATGAATGAAACTTCCAGTTTTTTCCAAAATTTTCACACCAGTCAACACTCTTCTATTTTCAGGGGTTATTGCTGCATTTCATCTTGGAAAAGTTTCTCCGGCATTGAAGTCTATTCACCTTCAGCCGGAAATAACTATAGTGCAATCGGCATTTCTTCTATCTCTGATGCAGGTTGCTGGAGCGTTATCAGGTGTTTTTGCAGGTCTGATATGCAGTCGTGTAGGCTCATTACGGAGCCTACTGATAGGGCATTTTTTACTCTTTTGCGCAAGTATCGCTGTTTTCCTGATTATCAGTCCCAGCCAACTATTAGCACTAAGAGCGATTGAAAGTGTGGGGTATCTGATGATAGTACTGCCCACTCCAGGGCTCATTCGCGAAATTGTTCCTGCATCTAAACTTTCATTCTGTCTGGGTCTTTGGGGATGTTTTGTGGCGATAGGAACCTCTGCTTCTTTTGTAACTGGGCCCTATATTTTAGAACTCGCTGGGTGGAAGACCTGGTGGTTTATCGCTGCAGTTCTATCTGCTCTGAGTGCTTTATTACTTTACTTATATGTGAATCCTGTTTTATCAAGAATAAATGTAAGTACGATATCCAATACTATTTCCAGGACTATATGGTTAAGGACGTTCATCACTGTTCTGAAAAATTCGAATGCATGGTGCCTGGGTATTGCATTCGGAATATATACAGGGCAATGGATAACGATAATTGGTTTTCTTCCTGTTATCTATTCAGGAGCTGGTATTGGGAAAATTATGGCAGGAATGCTGACAGCTGCCGCTGCTTTCGTTAATATTTTAGGGAATGTAGTTGCTGCAGTTTTGATGCATCGAGGATTTAAAAAAAGCAGAATTCTAATTACAGGGTATGTTCTTATCATGGTTATGCCTGTTTTTGCCTTTTCTGATTTCACTCCTGATATCTTTGGGGTCAAATATATCGCTGTACTACTATTCTCAGCTATAGGTGGAGTGATTCCTGCGATAACATATGCACTTGTAGTACAAATATCTCCTTCTGAAGAGACTATTGCGGGTTGTGTTGGTTGGGTACAGCAGTTGACCTCTATTGGCATGCTAATAACACCCCCGCTGATTGCCGAAATCTCGTTGCTTGCCCGGGGATGGGAATGGACATGGACTGTGACATGTAGTGGGGCGTTAATAGGAATGTTCCTATCTGCTCGAGTAGCGACCAGATGCGAAAAAAATTTACAACGTGATTGATAATCTTTGATAAAAATATTGCTAAGTTTCAATTTATGAACAGAATAGTAAATATTTTTTATGATTTATATTATTTACTTTCCAACCAATTTAATTGAAGAATTTTAGTTGATTAATTTTTCAGGATCTACCTTCTCTCACGATACTATTTTTTTAACTTTGAATATTTATTTTTATGTGGTAAATAAAATATTCTAAGAATGATACTGCGCAACATGGACTAGATCGAAACGGCTGATTTAATCATTAAAGGTATGGAAGGTGCCATCGCGGCCAAAACCGTCACCTACGATTTCGAACGTCTGATGGACGGCGCTAAGTTGCTGAAATCCTCAGAGTTAGGTGATGCGATTATCAGCCATATGTAATCCGGCCACACCGCCGATACGCTAATAAAAAACGGGTTCTGAAAAGAACCCGTTTTTTATTAGCGTGCTAAGGGGTATCAAAATGAGTTATCAAAACCCGGTCCTAAATCGCTATAGTGATCCAGTCTTTTCCCCGGTCGTCGTGATATTTATCCGTCTGTTGTTGTGATTTATGACCCAGCAGATTTTTAGTATCTATCCCCTGAGCTTTATACAGACGTTCGGAAAGAGAGCGTTGCTCATGGAAGGTCGGGGCAGCATCCGGTGGCCAGTTCAGGCCACATTTGTCCCGGGTTTTGGAAAACGCGGTGGTGAGGTTGTTGGCTGCAACCTGACCGTATCCGGGGACCTGTGAGGTGGCATGCCGGTAATGCACAAGGTACTTACTCTCTACCAGATCCCGGCATTGGTTGACGGCATATACTTAAGGATAGCTTCGGAACAGAGGAGTTAATCATATAACCAGCGTCCTGCCTTTGCTGATTCGATAAGCATGCGGATAGTGAAGTCCGGGACAGGTATTGGCAGAGGTTTCCTGAAGCAATTCCAGGTTAAATGTGCAGAGGGGTAGTAAGTTTCAATTTTGAAATGGCCCCGTTCGACACTGAATTCCCTGAAAAAGTCATTCATCAGATCTTCAGCTTCAAGTTCGTCAATACTTAGATCGGTATCCAAATCAGTGTCAGGTGTCAGCTCTACCTTTTTTAGATTAAATAGATAAGTGCCGGCATAAGGCCTCACCAGCTCATACACTTTAGGCTCTATGATTTTATCTGTCATAACTTATCATTTCCCTGAGCAATAATGTTGTAGTTACGTGATGTACGATAGGCGATTTGCAAGATATCAGTGCTAAGGATAATCACTCCGGCTAAAGGAATTGAGCGACCCGTAAAGGGTGAAATATTACGAATTCCCAATGTTCTGGCAGTTTTTCCTGGCAGTTAAAGTAACGCATAAACTCAGGTTTTGAATTCTGAAGCTGCTATTCCTTATCGGTCCTGATAATTTTTTGGATAAAAACTCTAAAGAATATCCGGATATCCGTAATAATAATTCCGGGCTGAAAAATTTCCTCAAACGCTTTGTCCGGGTTATCCGGGTAATCAGTGAGAAAGAGTTCAAATTCGTCGGCCAGTTGGCCCGGAAATTCGGTCGGGCAATCGGAGATGTAGTAATCCATAGCCCCTTCAATAGAATCTGTTTCACAGATGTAATCGTAATCCTGATTGAGATACGCACCCATCAGATTTTTGATTAACGGATAGGATGTTTTCACCGTTTTTACCCTCCAGGGAAGGCTGTGAGAATGGACCAGGGTTTACCGTTATAAGGCTTGTGATCCGGAACTATATGTAGATTCGACGTTGAAATGAGTTCAGTACTGCCCATCCAGATATCCCTGCCAGCCTTATCGTCGGTTGCTCGATCTGTCATCTGCTTCCTCCACCCGGTAATAGTCCTGGCCTCGATATTAGCGGTATTGTTCTTGAAAAACTGCGGTAATTATACGTGCCGCCTCACGAATATCGGTAGATCAGCCGGGTCATCAACAGAACGGTTCACACTGAGGCTTGTCATCCGGTCGCAAGGACAGAACCCTGCTTACTTTACTTAAGAGCCTTATCAGCGAGAAAGTCCCTTTATTTGGGGGGGGCGGGCAACCGAAGACAATAATCTCGTTAGAATCCAGGCAGCAAGGTCGCAGTGGCGAACAGACGGTGATCATCTGATGTACGAGACTAATGATTCTTCGTTGACTAACTCTCAATTCTTCTCCGCTTTTTCCAGACCCTTAAGCACGCGTAAAAGCAATCCCTTGCCTTCCTCTGCCGAAAAATAATTACAATAACGCGTTTTGAATTCTGATTTGATAGCATTGTCATCGTTACAAAGAAATGCTAACACTTCTTTTTTTAAATCCTGATGGTCTTGGGTAGCTAATCCTTTTGTATAAATATCGATGGCATCATCAATAGTTTTAGCTCCGGTAATATAGTCGAAGTCCTGATTAAGTGTACCTTCAATCATAATATCAATCTGGGTAGTTGAAAGCATAATTCTAAACCTCCGGAAATGCGGTTAAAATATAATATGGCTTACCATTATAAGTTTTGTATTTAAGTACAATCTTTACTTTAGTCGTATTTATTAACTTGTCACTACCTATGAAAAGTGAGTAACCAATAATTTTTCCGGCATCGTAGGTAATAATTAGATTATGCCGTGCCTGGCGTGAAGCCAAAATTTTTATCCACTCTTTATTTACCTTCAACGCGTTAGCGATGGATTTCTCTGCCAGGTTGATATTACTAAATGAACTGACCATATTAGGCTTTCGCATCAGATGTGCAGTACTTTCAAGGCGCTTTGCTAATTCATCCTGTGTTTTGGCAACATGTCTTGATATCGTATGGCCACCAGGTTTTACCCCTGGTGCTGATTCATGTTGAATCAGTTGGATTCTTCCCACGCGCACAGAAGCTACTCTCACAGCTCCAAGCCCAATAGAAAAAGCCACCGGCACACCTACATCTACGGTCAATCCAATGTTCCAGGCAGTGTCATCATCAGCGCCGAATTTTTTAGCCATCGCCACAGCTAAACGGAAAGTTGCACTTTGTATATTTTGACCTGAATAAACCCGTAAAGCAGTATTAATACTGTCCATACAATGGGCTCCAATAACTACGCATGCAGCCTTGGTCAGACCGGTAGGTTCAGGCACCATGCACAGCGCGCTCGCGCCAGCAAGCTCCAACGTCCCCATTACGAGTCCCAGCCCTCCATATAGACGATTACTTAGCGTCTCACCTTCCGTCACAGAGCTATCAGTCAGTACTGCAGCAAGCTGAACCGGTGAAATCACTATTTTTATGCCATCATCCATGATTAATCCTCATCTAAGCAGAAGATATATGTTTATAGAGTTTCCATTTTTCTGGCTTCAACTCCACTGACTGCAAAAAATCTGTATTAGTAATACCTTCATCCCCGACATACTATTTATCGATTTTTCAGTATTGGAGATTACTTCGCCTTATTTACAAAAGAAGATACGTATGGGATTGTTTCCTAAACAAAGCTATTGCTCCGATTGATACGTATGAAACTCCCTTTGATCGTGTTGGCTAATAAAAACCCCTGGTTATTTTCTGCAGAAGGCATCTGAAAATAACGTCCGGAAATCATCGCTCCCTGAAAGGGAAGGTTAATCATACAACCAGCGTCCTGCTCTGGCAGATTCAGCGAACATTCTGACGGTAAATGGCGGGCGCTCAGAGACTATTTTCCTCATGATTTCCCGGCCTTTTATTAATCGCTTAAATAATGATATTTTTATTATTGGACAGTAACGATTCATATTGATTTCAGAAACATCAATACCAAATTTCTGACCAAAATCTTCGATCACATAAGGAAGTTCATCGGGAGCGCAATAGTCCTGTAGATGTGTGTCTAATTCCAAAGGGATTGGACGCCACTTCCGGTTAAGCGGTATTGATAGCTCGTTACTAAAGAATTTAAGAACCTCTTTGTCCGTTACCATACCTTATCATTACCCCTGGCAATTTTATTGTAATCACGAACGGTTTTATATGAAATTTGTGACACGTCAGAGGCTAAGATTACCCAGCTAATGACAGGAATAGTTCGGCCAACAAACGTTCCTACTTTGGCGACCATTCGGGGTTTCATTGTCCAGGGAGTGTAACCGCCGATGAAGGTTGGTAATCTGATCCCGTATGGGAATTTAGCGTTGCCAAAGGCTCTGCGTGATGCTTTTGATAGGTAAGAGGTTCCGTCGATTGCATCGCGAGGCTTGGTTCTCGTTAGCTGATCATTCCTTCCAGCCAGTAAAGCGACTACAGCGGAAAAATCAGCTACCCCTAATCCAGGCTGCTCTACAAATTTTTCACCAAAAATCATGAAAAATAGTTCGCTTGCTTTGAGGTTAGATCTTCCTGCATAAAAATAAGTTCCATTGAGTTCTTCAACCGTGTCCATACGGCCTCCTTGTGTTCAAAAGACGACAGGCTAAAAATACAGAACCAGCTGCTGTTTTAAGGTATTAAACCTCCGAATATTTGCTGCAGAAGGTGTCTGAAAACAACGTCCGGGAGTCGTCGCTCCCGGAAAGTAAGGGTTAATCATATAACCAGCGTCCTGCTCTGGCAGATTCTGCAAACATTCTGACGGTGAGCGTTTTTTTGGATTGTGTTACCGGTTTTTTGGTAAACCAGCTTCGGAAAAACCACGGAATATTCCACGGGAGATAATTTTCAATATTTAATGATGAGACATCAATATCAAATTCTTCGGAGAATTTATCTATCGCAAGCGCTAGATCTTCTACTTCAGCATATTCCTGCAGAATAGTGCCTGCATCAAGTGGAATGGATTTCATTAGTAACGATTTAACCACCGGTAGTTGCCGGCGAAAGTAATTAAGGACTTTTTCATCGGTCACCATATTTTATCGTTTCCCCTGGCAATGCGGTTGTAATTTACTGTAGCCCTGAAAGCGATTGTAGCCACATCAGAGGCGACGATGACCCACCCCAATACAGGAACCGTACGCCCGACGAATGCTCCAGGAGGGTTAACCATTTTAGGTTTTAAGGTTCGCAGGCTGGCATTAGTGAATGTCGGGAGACGAAAGGGTAGCTCCGGATTAAGACGCCGTCGTGCCATTTCCGATGCTACAGATGTCCCTTTCGTTGCACCGCCAAATTTATCCCTTGTGGGTCGAACAGGCTGGCCAGGAATTAGCATGCAACGGCCACAATGTCAGATGTACCAGACTGCTCATTTACAGCATCAGGAGAGAACCCGGGAAATAATTCTCCTGCAGAAAGGTTGGGAATTCCTCTATAAAAATACGTACCCTTAAGTTCTTCAACCGTGTCCATACGGTCTCCTCATCTTCATCGGTATCGGTCCGGTACACCTTACGAGAAGATCAAATTTTGTACAATTGGTGCTTTTACGGTATTCGGGCAATTTGGTGGCAATTGTCTGATCCCCAGTTATTATTCGAGGAACGCATAAAATCGTGGCTTACACCTGAAGTGGTTCATTCAGTGTCCGAAGCCAGGTAAGCAGGTCTGCCTGCAGGCTACCCGGCTCGAAGGGTTCACGAGAGAGCAGGTAGTAGCGGGAGCCATCCCCGGCGAAGCCCATTGGCGCAGATAAAACGCCACTCTCAAGATCGTCACAAACCTGATACCACGAACCAATCGCTACGCCAAGTCCGGCAACGGCTGCCTGCAGACTGAAGTAGAAATGATCGAAACTCTGGCCTCCCGGACCGACTGCAGGCTGACCTGCGGCGCGGGCCCATGCCTGCCATGCATCGGGGCGTGTACGGGTATGAAGATACTCAGCGCCCGCAGCCAGTTCGGGACCCGGGGCATTAGCGGTAAACCAGCGGGAAACTTTATCCGGGCGACATACCGGCCCTACCTTTTCTGCGAAGAGGGGTGCGGCAAAATAGCTTTCCGGCCAGTCAAAGTCATCGCGCCGGATCGCCAGGTCCAGGCCGCCGGCAAATGAAAAAGGCCCGCCACCGGCCGCAAGGCATATCTCAGTCCCTGCATGCTGTGCCTGGAACGCAGGCCAGCGAGGTAGCAGCCAGCGCATTAGCAGTGTGGGTTCGCAGGAAAGCACCCACCGCTGGCGCTGCCGTACGCTGGCGCGCAAGGCATCAACAGCCTGCTGCATAACGTCCAGCCCTTCGCCGACCGCAATGGCAAGTTTGTGACCGGCTTCGGTCAGAAAGACGCGCCGGCTGCGCCGCTCAAACAGCGGAACGCCCAGTTCCTCCTCAAGCAGCCGGACCGCCCGGCTGACCGCGCCATGGGTAATATGCAGCTCCGTGGCTGCCCGGCTAAAGTTTTCGTGGCGCGCCGCTGCTTCAAAACTGCGTAAGGCAATCAGAGATGGCAGACGAGCCGACGGTAATGGTGACCCAGGCTCACAATCTTTGTCAGATAACATCGTTATTCACCGGAGGTTATGTACAGTAAAGTCGGTATATTCATTAAGTTACAAAAGGAAGTATTATGACTGAACTGCTAGCTGTAATCACCATCACAATATTCGCCGTCATCAGCCCCGGCCCCGATTTTGCTATGGTTTCACGCAACAGTTTGCTGCTTTCGCGTCGTGCGGGGCTGCTCACAGCGTTCGGGATAGGCTTAGGCGTTCTGGTTCATGTCTCTTATACACTGCTGGGTGTGGGCGTGCTGATACAGCAGTCACTCTGGTTGTTTAATGCCATCAAACTGGCAGGCGCTGTTTATCTTATCTGGCTGGGCATAAAAATGCTTCGCACAAAAGCCGGTGGCACGGTGACTGACACCCGGTTGGCACCTTTGTCAGATGCAGGGGCTTTACGCACCGGTTTCCTGACCAATCTACTGAATCCTAAAACCTCTGTCTTTATCGTTAGTATGTTTATGCAGGTGATAAAGCCGGAGACACCACTGATAGCGCAAATCGGCTACGGACTGTTTATCTCGGTGGCTCATATGGTCTGGTTCAGTCTGGTAGGGCTCTGTTTTTCTGCGGGAAGGGTTCGTGACCGCTTTCTGGCGGTACGTCACCGGGTGGATCGAATTTTTGGCGGCTTACTGGTAATTTTTGGTGTGTTGCTGGCAGTAGCCTCCCGGACGCGTTAAGCCCCCTCGGCGATTAAAACAATAGACAGTAAATATGGCAGGGGAGTTAACATGCAGGAGGGGCACTTCCCGGGTTATTTTTACAGCAGCATAAAATGGTATTTTTCCTAAGGTTATAAAGCGCTTTCAACTAACCGGCCTGAATATCTGATTTTCTCATCGCTGACCACAATCCGGTCCTTACCGCTGGCATCGTGGTATTCAGACATACCGGCGGAAAAACTGCCGGATTGTTTTTAAACGGTAGTCCCCACCGGATATCCTTAATATTCAATGGGTCTGTAACATAGTGCTTCCGGATTTAAGTGATTTATATTATTGCATTTAGTGATATCAATATGATTATAATAACAAAATTAATTTTCTCTAAGGGAAGCCCTGTGAGGATCACCATCGAAGGAAAATTTTTAAAACAATGGTACCGGTTCCTTTTTTCGTGCAGTTAGGTATTAAGTAATGCAAAGTATTATACTGGGTGTATTCGCAAGCTTGTTATCTGCTGCAACTGCCTGGGTAGTTTCCTATTCCAGCAATGATTATATTAGCCCTCTTTGGTTATTATTGGGCCAATATATCGTCGGGATAATTTTATCCCCCCCTAAGCAGAAACCTGTTGCGCCTCTTACTCTTCATGGGATCAGGTTAGTTGCCGGAATTTGGGCATTTGCCGGATATTACATCGCCCTGGCGACTCCCGGAGCAAGTGCTGCAGATGCGTCAATGTTATTGAATACTGCCCCCATTTTCGCAACGTTCTATGCTGTAAAACAAAACCGGGCAAGGCTCAGTGCAATACTTGCCTTTGTGGGTGTCGCTCTGACAATAATTTCCGAACATAAAGGCGGGTTACATTTTGCTATTTGGCAGTTTTTAGCGTTAACTTCGGCTCTTGCTTATGCGGCATCTTTTATTATATTAGGTCTGTTGGCGGATAGGGGTGAAAAACCTAAACCAACCAGTTCGGTCTATAACTTACTTTCAGTACTGGTCATCATTATACTCATTGCGATTTACAGGCCACCATTGCCGATACATTGGTGGCCTGTGATAGTTGTCGGTGGGATCGCAGCATTGAGAATACAGGTTCTTACTATCGCTGTAACATCCCCTGAAGCTTCTGCAAAAGTATCCATTTTGACAAATTTAGCGTTCGTATGGTTAGCCATTGCAGAGGTGATTCAGGGAACTCATTATACGTTGTTACAATGGGTTTCCATGGCACTTGTTATTCTGGGGGTTGGGATCAGTCCCGGAAGTAATGCGGCTCAGAAGGATAAGATCCGGAATCGGCCCCGGCGCCCTCAACGGACCGATGGACAGCATTAATTTGCTGAAGTCCTCAACGTTCGCTGATGCGATTATCCGTCGCAGGTAATCCGGTGTGATTACCGTTACAACCGAAAGATAGGTCAGGGCTCTGAAAAGAGCCTTTTTTCCTGTCACGTTCCCCTCCACCCATGTTCCGTATTCAACGGCATTCTTTACTTTCCCGCATCAGCCATTCAGGCAGGGGGGGGGCAAAATAGGATCCCTTATGCCCCGTTAGCGTGCCTGTTCCGGACTCTGCCGTCCCGTCCCGGGGGCCGTTTACCCGAAAGGATAAGAGAACCCGGAATAGGGATTTACGGGATCCTTTCTTAGATAAGACGGTATCATTGATAGTGAATAATGGTCGTTCCGCGATGTGATTCAGAACAAAGCTACAGCGGATGAGGCTATGTTCTGCTTAACTTGAGGTGTTACTTTCTGCAGTCAGCATTCCACCAGTATTTGTTTTCGCCGGAGGTTTTAGTAAAAACAGGAGTGCGGGTTAAGGAAGTTAGAAAAATAACCTCTTATTCTGCGCTGCTAAGCCCTCAACAATGCGGGTACCAGTGATATGAACTTTGCTATCTTAACCCTCCGGCAATCTCAGTTTTGCGGTTTGCGGAACGCGACATCCAAACAGCCGGCAAAAGCCATGACTCTTTTTTCGAAAGTAGTCTCCTCGTCGTACGGCGGATGAGCCATTTTCATTAAGTAATTCATTTCTCCCGCCAGCGCCGGATAACGGAGAATGAATTTATCACTGTGTTCAGTAAGCGTTTCCGGCCAGTCCGTATCCTGCTCATCGCGCAGAATACTGGTTGCCCGGATGAGCTTTCTTGCCACGGCACGTTGCAGGAGTAGTTTCCTGTTTTCATCGCCGGAAGCCTGTCTCTGAGCCATTAACTCCGTCACCACCGTCGGGAAGTCACTGTTCAACGCCAGGGCAATGGCTTTAGAGGGTGTAAATGCCCGGAATCGCTGACTCAGATCCTCTCCGTAGACACAGACACAGTGATGCCTGAGCCAGTATCCCCAGCTCAGCCTGTTGTCGGGGTGCAGAGCCTGTTGTAACAGACCGCAATCAAAATCAATTTTGCTGACAACAGGGTGATCGATTTCAAGTTCACTTTTAATGCGCGCGAGGTGTTGTGCCGTCTGCTCATCAGGCTCCCCGTTAAAAATAAGTGACACATCGAGGTCCGATCGTCCCACCGTCGCCCGGCCTTCGGCAACGCTGCCATACAGGTACAGGCTATGTATCTGTTCAGGAAAACAGCAGGGGAGTCTTCTGACCAGGTCAGCAACGACACCAGAAAATGCGGGTTGTATTTTATTGCGCGTTGGTTGGGTTATATAACCCTGACTATCTACGGCCATGGCTCTCACTCCTGATCTGATCATCCCCCGAAATGATGACCGCTGGGTCACTCACCCCGGCTCCACCGAAGGGTTACCGTATCTCACAGAAAGAGAACTGACAACGGGTGAAAACGCCAGAGGGGGCGGAAAGCGGGGGGACTTTTTCATTGAGAGGGTAGCCGGGGTGGAAATATCAACACCTTGTGATGCTGTTTCTATGTCCTGTCGGTAATGTCGTCACTGCTGATGGCGTCATATTCCGTTCCGTGACAGGCAACATATTCCGGGACAGAGGTAGAGACCTCTCCGGTTTACACCCGACACCCTTGTAGTCATATGTCCGCATTAGCGTTATTAAAAGTATAACTCCGACCCGAAGTGTTGTTTTTTTAGTGGTCTTTATTTTTATAACTTATTGATAATAAAGATTTGTTATGTTTTTTCATGGGGGGTGGGGTTATGAGGTGAATGTAGTGATCGGAGTGTATTTTGTGTTTACTACTACAGAGCTTCGTGTTGAAATGATTCTCAATTACATTAAGGGAGCCCCGGGAACACTGCCAGTATCGCTGCGATTTCAGGTCATCGCGCCGAAAACTCCGGCAACCCGGATTACTTTCACTAAAGAATACTCAGACAATACTCCGGAAAAAAGCAACAATGAATCAGAACGTTAAGTCTCAATACCGCAGGCCTCCTCTGTCCAAAATATGGCTTGCAGTATGTAGTGGTTTATTAGTTTCGTCGGCGGGTAGTTACGCCGCTGATAATACGAATGTGTTAACTGTAACGGCTTCGGATAAAAAGGCACAGACTGACGACGGCTATTCCAGTCCGACCACTTCGGTCGCCAGTAAGACACCGACTTCTAAACTGGATGAAGCACAGTCCATCAGCGAAGTGACTAATAAGCAACTGCAGGACTATCAATCGACGAATTTATCTGATGCTATGCGTTTCGTCAGTGGTGCGTCACAAGCGAATACTCTTGGCCAGACCGAGGATGGTATTGTTCGCCGCGGCTTTGGTTCTAACTCCGACGGTTCAGTCTTCCGTGATGGAATCCGCAGCAGTCAGGGGCTGAACCTTGATGCCACAACGGATCATGTCGAAGTGTTAAAAGGTTCATCCTCTCTGTTGTACGGGATCCTGAATCCGGGGGGAATGATCAATGTGGTCAGTAAAAAACCACAATATGAGTGGCATACCATCGTTGGCGGTCATTATAACAGTACTGGCGGTGGCGCAGGGAATATCGATATTACCGGGCCTTTAGGCAATGGTTTTGCTTTCCGTCTGATTGCTGAAAAACAGGACCAGAATTACTGGCGTGGATTCGGTAATGAAAAACATAACCTGCTAGCCCCCTCGCTGCAGTGGTATGGCGATAAAGCCAGTTTTAATATCAGCTATGAAGATTATCAGTACGATATCCCTTATGACCGGGGAACGGCGTTTATTAATGGTAAGCCCATCGATATCGGTTACAAGACGCGACTGGACGATTATTCGAATCATGCATGGGGACGTAACCAGACATTCAGTTCCCACTGGGATTATCAGTTCAATGATATCTGGTCAACCCGGGTTACTGTCGGCCTTAACCAGCGAAAATATAACAGCAATACGATGACCACCACGGCGGTGAATACGACGACCGGTGTTGTCACCCGGCGTCCGGATGCTTTCCGTGGGTTTAACCACAAAACAAAATATGTCTCCTGGGACGCCATCGGCACCCCTGAAATCCTGGGGATGACGCATAACATGGTATTCGGCACTGATTATGAGATGAATCAGACCTATCGCGCTCACGCGTATAACGGTAAAAAGAATACCGATTTCACGCTGAGTCACCCGGTCTATGGTCTGGAAACTATCACCGACAGCTCCACCGAAAAAACGGCTGACAGTAATTTACTGAACCGGTTACACAGCCGTTCGGTTTATTTCAAAGACAGTATCGATCTGACAAACGATTGGACGGCGGTAGCCGGAGCCCGTTATCAGCATTACGAGCAGCGTGAATCCCGTGGAGCGCAGTCCACGCTGACGTATAGCGATACAGGGAATAAGTTTCTGCCACAAACCGGGCTTATCTATAAGCTGACCCCGGATGTTTCGTTTTACGGCAGCCTGAGCAAATCATTCACACCGTCAACGACGCCGGATGATTATGGCAATGTCGCGGCGCCGGAACAGGGAACCACTTACGAGGTCGGCAGCAAGTGGCAGATAACGCCTGCATTGTTATCGACGATTGCCTTGTACCGTATTGATGAGCGTAATGTTGCTCTGGCCCTGAATGGCAGCACCTATGCGGTGGACAGAGCACGTTCCAGCGGGGTAGAGTTCGAAGTCAATGGTGAGATCTATCCGGACTGGGATATCAGTGCTAATTACAGCTATGACCAGGCTGAGATTGTTAATGATAAGACGAACTCAGATAACAATGGCAACCGCCTGCAGAATGCCCCGCGCAATTCAGGGTCAGTCTATTTAAGCCATAATATCCGGTTTAACCCTCTGCCTGGCAGCTTCCGTATCGGTGGCGGTGTCCGGTACATGGGTACCCGTGCCGGTGATGCAGATAATAGTTTTACCCTGCCAGCTTATACCGTGGCAGACAGCTTTATCGGCTGGGATAACCAGTTCATGGGGCAGAAAACCCATTTACAGCTGAATCTGAATAATCTGTTTAATAAAGAATATTACACTTCAAGCGGAGGCAACTTGCGGGTCATCGAAGGTGAAACCCGTAATCTGGTACTCAGCGCGAGTGTTGAATTCTAAGTCTGAAATCCTGTCGGCCACAGACACCCGTTGCTGGCCGCTGTTGTTTTCCTGATGAAACTTTGTCCCGCGTCCTGAAGAGATCCAGCGACGCGGGACGAGGTTTTCTGAGCTCTCCTCTGCAGTCAGACCGGCTGCTTTATCCCTCAGTTATCCTTTTCGGCTATCCTGAAGAATACCTCTGTATCTTGCAGCCATCGGGCGGCATTACGGTGATCCCGGCACTTATTCGAGACCGGTTGCACGAAGTACGGCCGCAATCTCTGCGACGTCATCCCGGCCTAATGCTTTCAGCGGGCGGGGTAAGCACTCCGGCGATACCAGCCCGAGCAGGGTAGCAGCGGCGGCGATCACCCGGATCCCTCCGCCATGCTGAGTAAAAAGTGCCCATAACGGGGTGAAGCGCTCGCTTAACGCGGCGACCTGTTGTTGATCATGCCGTGCGGCCGCGTCAGTAATCGCTTTTGCGGTGCGTGGAAAAAGCCCTCCGCACACAGAGAACCAGATATCACAGCCTGCATTCAGGCCGTCAACCGCAAAGGCATCAGCACTTACCCCGAGAGCAACATGCTGCGGCACGCGGGATCGTAATCTCCGGACACGGTCGGTAATAGTACCGGTTTCAGTTGGTGCCCCTGGCATTTTTATGGCACGGATTTGTGGTAAGGCTGCGATCCGGCTGAGCAGATTTTCTGAAAAACTGAAGTGCGTACAACGGGGATTGTCATAAACACAGACCGGCACGGAAACATTTGCCGAGACGTCCTCATACAGACTGTAAACTTCGTCATCGTTTAATGGCTGATAAGACATGGCAGGCAGCAACAATGCATCAGCACCGGCTGACTGCGCATCTTCTGCCAGCCGCAGGACTTCGGCAGTGCTGATGGCTCCGATACTGGTCATCACCGGAATCTTACCTGCATGCGCTTTCGCGATAACGGTGACGCGCTTCCGTTGCTCGCGGGTCAGGTAAGCATAACTGCCCGTGGAACCCAGTACGCCCAGCGAATTGACGTCTGCGTGGGTCAGACGCGTGAGCAAACGAATAAATGCGGCCTCATCGATATCATCATTTAACAGAGGCGTCAGGGGAAATGCGCTAAGACCTGTAAACATACTTTAACCTGAACCCGGGAGGTGATAGTGAACGGAAATCCAATATAAATAGAGTTAACGCTTAATTCAACGACCGTCACCGGCCGGCGGACCTGCCGCCGGAGAGAAAATAGCGGGACACATCCGGACGCTGGCCGCTACTCCCGTGAATTTATGGCGAAATTATAGCCAGGTGGCAGGGGGCTTCTGTCTTCTCCTGCCCGTCAGTCCCCCTTAACCCGAAGCGTAGCCGCTACGTATCTGATACTATTGTTAAGAATAACTCGCCATACGTTTGAATGATCACAAGATTGACCTATGCTTTATACGCGAGTGATTACCAGAGTATTAGTGTTTTAAGGAAAAAAAATGCTTAAAATAAAACGTAAAAAAGTAAAGCCGATGCGGCTTAAGGACGTCACGATTATCGATGACGCCCGTCTGAAAAAGGCAATCACTGCCGCCGCATTAGGTAATGCAATGGAATGGTTCGACTTCGGGGTTTACGGATATGTTGCGACTGTATTAGGTAAAGTATTTTTCCCTGATGCTTCGCCAGGTATCCAGATTATCGCTGCCTTAGGAACCTTTTCCGTTCCCTTTATCATCCGCCCGCTGGGGGGGATGTTCTTTGGTGTACTGGGAGATAAATACGGCCGTCAGAAAATACTGGCTATCACCATTATTCTGATGACCCTGAGTACATTCTGTATCGGGTTGATTCCGTCCTACGCCACCATCGGTGTCTGGGCACCTATCCTGCTGTTGCTGGCCAAAATGGTGCAGGGGTTCTCTGTGGGAGGAGAATATACCGGGGCTTCCATCTTCGTGGCGGAATACTCCCCCGACAGGAAGCGTGGCTTTATGGGGAGCTGGCTTGATTTTGGTTCTCTGGTGGGCTTCGTCTGTGGTGCAGGGATCGTGGTATTACTTTCCACGATGCTTGGTCAGGAAAGCTTTAACGAATGGGGCTGGCGTATTCCGTTCTTCCTGGCACTGCCGTTAGGACTGGTTGGCCTGTATCTGCGTAATGCGCTGGAAGAAACGCCGGCATTCCAGAAACACGTTGAATCGCTGGAAGAGGGCTCTAAACAGGGGCTCAGCGAAGGACCTTCTGTACCTTTCAAAGAAGTGGCTCGTAAACACTGGCGTAACCTGATCTCCTGTATCGGTATCGTGATCACCACTAACGTCGCGTATTACATGCTGCTGACCTATGTGCCAAGCTACCTGACTCATGATCTGCACTATTCTGAAGACCGGGGTGTGTTAATCATCGTCGTCATTATGCTGGCAATGCTGTTTGTGCAGCCTATGATGGGCTTACTGAGTGATAAATTCGGACGTCGTCCGTTTATCATTATCGGTAGCATCGCGATGGTTCTTCTCTCTGTTCCGTCGTTTATGCTGATTACACATCACAGTATAGCGGCACTCTTTTTCGGTCTGCTGATCCAGGCGATTATTCTTAACTGTCTGATCGGTGTAATGGCATCTACCTTGCCGGCATTGTTCCCGACCGAAGTGCGTTACAGTGCGTTAGCCAGTACCTATAACATCTCTATTCTGGTGGCCGGTATTACCCCGACCCTGACCGCATGGCTGGTAGAAGCTACGGGTAATCTTTATATGCCTGCTTATTACCTGATGATTGTCGGTATTATCGGGGTGGTCACCGGGATCAGTATGCGTGAAACTGCGAATAAACCGCTTTACGGCGGAACGCCTGCCGCATCTTCTATTGAAGAAGCTAAAGAGTTACTGCAGGAGCACCACGACAATATCGAACAGCGTATCGAAGATATCGATGAACAAATTGAGAGTTTACAGAGTAAACGTCGCAATTTAGTCGATCAGCATCCGGACATTAACGGTTAATGCTAACCCCGCCGCTATCCTCCCGGATAGCGGTTTTTTTTTGCCCTCAGCCGGTATTTTTTCACCTGTCGTCTTTCCCTGATAATTGATCACTTAGCCGAAATACTGTCCGGTTTACCCGGCGGTGTTTGCCCTATTCCGGCCGGGCCGGTAAAAAAGTTTCCGGGAAGATAGGTTTCGCCGCCAGTTTTATTCCGGCCCGGGGCGTCTGCTGCTGAGCCGCAGAACAGGCTATCCGGTCGACAGGAGATCATTTCAGGGATTGCGGGCCGGACGGGCGAACGGTTAGGCTCTGTTAACCGGTATGTTATGCGGCCACCCGGAGGCAGGTTGCAGATGCAGCGGGACAATACGGCGTGCCGGCCGGTGCCGTCGTCAGTGTGTGTCCATAGGGCAGCAGGTTGGACTTCCCCGCAGGGGAATAAGGACAGGAGAGGTTATGAAAGTCACCCGATGCACTGCCAGTGAGTGGACGACGCTGGTGGATATTTTTATCGAAATGGAAATCTATTACCACGGCCCGGTCCCGGTCACCAGGCAGGAAATGTCGGATTACCTGCGCCGGAAGGTCTTCCATCCGCAGGCCGGAACACGGGTTTATAAAGCAGTGCAGGACGGTGTGGTCGCCGGATTTGCCTGTGCCGCTATTCAGTTCCCGGCTCCCCGATACAGCGGGCAGATGTTTATCAAAGAACTGTTTGTTTCAGAAAAATTCAGAGGTCAGGGAACCGGCACGCTGCTGATGAAAACGCTGGCAGCGGCGGCGCTGGATGCCGGATGCCTGCAGCTGGACTGGCTTTCGGATAAACATGATGCGCCAGTACAGTTGTTTTATCACGGTGTGGGCGGACAGGTCATTGAATCGGTGAATTACTTCAGGCTGTCGGGTGACCGTTTAAAATCACTGGCACAGGAAGAGACTTCCGGTAAATAATGCCACTATCCTGCGGGGAACCGGGCGAGCATGGACGGTTCGCGGTTTTCTGTACTCTTTACTCATATTGTGTTTATTTATGCTGCCTGAATCCCTGAATCCCTGAATCCCTGAATCCCTGAATCCCTGAATCCCTGAATCCCTGAATCCCTGAATCCCTGAATCCCTGAATCCCTGAATCCCTGACACCCTGACATTCTGAATGGACAGACGAGAAATGCCGTGCAAAACATCCACGACAGAGATTAATGGTCGTCCGGAGGCGTTTGCCGTTGACAGTGTTCAGCAGAGAAGATCCCCTGACTGACTGACTGACTGACTGACTGACTGACTGACTGACTGACTGACTGACTGACTGACTGACTGACTGACTGACTGACTGACTGACTGACTGACTGACTGACTGACTGACTGACTGACTGACTGACTGACTGAGTGACTGAGTGTCATCAATCCGACGCCAGAGCGTCACGCCACTGACATACTCCCGGGGTAGGCTCGCTGAAAATTTTCATTGTCGGGGATGACTATGACCTTTCTGGTGCTGCACCAGCTGCAAACGTCGCGTGGCGGAAAAATTATTCTCAATAATGTCAGTTTACAGGTGGACGAAGGGGAGTTTATTGCCATTCTCGGCCCTTCCGGGTGTGGAAAAACGACATTATTACGAACACTGGCCGGGCTGGAAACGGCCGATCATGGGCAGATCTATCTGCAACAGCAGGAGATCAGCCAGCTTCCGCCGTCAGGTCGTCAGTTAGCCATGGTTTTCCAGTCCTATGCACTGTTTCCGCATTTAACTATCCGCGAAAATCTGTTGTTCGGTCCGCGTGCCAGGGGAGAAGACCGGAAGCAATTTGCCTCGCGATTGCAGGAAGTGGCCGGATTACTCGAACTGGAACCTCTTTTGGACAGACGGCCCGGTGAACTGTCCGGCGGACAGCAGCAGCGGGTCGCACTGGGGCGTGCCATTATCGCCCGGCGCAAGCTTTGTCTGATGGATGAACCATTATCTAACCTGGATGCGCGACTGCGTCAGACGATGCGTCGCGAAATCCGCCAGCTTCAGCAGTCCCTGGGGCTGACCATGCTCTATGTGACGCATGATCAAAGCGAGGCGATGAGTATGGCTGACCGGATTGTACTGATGAACAACGGCTGCATGGAGCAGTGCGGCACTCCGGCAGAACTTTATCAGCAACCGGCCTCCATGTTTGTGGCCAATTTTATCGGCTCCCCGCCGATGAACCTGTTTCCTCTGACCGCTATCCCCCCGCAGCAACGTTATCTGCCTTCTGCTGAGACGGCGGCGGATGTGGTACTGGGATTGCGGGCGGAGTCTTTAACCCTGACCTCTCCGGCCCATGGGCGGGTACAGGCAACTCTGATCAGCCATGAATTTATGGGGTCTGATACCCGCATCCTGTGCCGGCTGGCCGGAGGCTCTGAGGTAGTGACGGTAAAGATGGAAGGGCTCAGGCATTTTGAGCCGGGAACACCGGTCGGCCTGGCATGGGATGAACAGGCAGAGTACCGGTTTCATCGTCACAGCGGTCAGCGCATCCTTTCCGACCCGGCCGGATTAACTGGCCAACGTTTTCACGCCCTTTCCTGATATGACTGGCTTATTTTCTCAATCTCCGGGGACATTATGATTTCACTACGACTGTCGGTAACCGCTGCACTTCTGGCGGCAAGCAGTGCCTGTATAGCGGCACCTGTCACACTTCAAATGTATTATCCGATTGCGGTGGGTGGAAAAATCACGGCGACGGTCGACGCGCTGGTGGCCGATTTTGAAAAAACACATCCGGATATCACGATCAAACCGGTATATACCGGTGACTATGCAACGACGGTCACGAAAGCGCTGACCGCTTTCCGGGGCGGGAATCCGCCACAGTTGGCGGTGATCGGCGATATCGAAGTGTATTCACTTAAGGATGCGGGGGCAATTATTCCGGTCTCTGACCTGGCTTCCGATGCGTCCGGAAAACAGTGGATTAATGGATTTTACCCGGCATTTATCCGGCATATTGATGGCAAAGTCTGGAGCATTCCTTTCCAGCGTTCGACGGTTGTCCTCTACTGGAATAAAGACGCCTTTAAACGCGCCGGGCTGGATCCTGAATCCCCGCCTCAGAACTGGCAGCAGGTGGAAGACTACGGACGTAAACTGGTGGTCCGTGAAGGGAAAGCGGTCAGCCAGTGGGGGATCGAATTACCGTCCACACCCACCGGCTATTGGGTGCTACAGGCCATCGCCGCCACCAATGGCGGCCGGCCGGATAACAATCAGGGAACCGCGGTGACATTCAATACCCCGCAGTACCAGCAGGCACTGACCTGGATGTATGACCTGTCACATAAATATGGTATCTCCCCGCCGGGGGCTATCAACTGGGGCACCACGCCGCAGGATTTCCTGGAAGGTAAAACCGCAATGATGGTGACCACGACCGGTAACCTCGGCACCGTCCGTAGTCAGGCCAGATTTCCGTTCGGGGTAGCGATGCTGCCGGAGAAAACAGAGCGTGGCAGCCCGACCGGTGGCGGTAATCTTTATCTGTTCAACGGGGCGACACCGGCACAGCAACAGGCTGCACTGAGTTTTATGCGCTGGGTTTCCGCTCCTGAACAGGCCGCCCGCTGGAGTATTGCGACCGGGTATGTGGCGACGTCGCCGGCGGCCTGGCAGACTCCGGCGATGAAGGCTTATGTGGAACAATTCCCGCAGGCGCTGGTGGCACGTGACCAGCTGAAATACTCACAACCCGAACTTTCAACCTACAACAGCGTACAAATTCAGCAATTACTGAATCATGCGGTGGAGGCGGTGGTCACCGGTACCCGCACAGCACCACAGGCACTCGGTGGCGCTCAGCAACAGGCAGACCGCTTGCTGAAACGCTATCAATAACCGGGGGACGCGAAAGATGCAGGGTTATTTTACTTCTCCGGCCGGGCAGCGGGTCAAAACACAGTTTTACGGGTATCTGCTGTTACTCCCGGCGCTGGTTTTTCTGCTGGCGTTTACACATTATCCCGCACTGGCGACTCTCCGGGACAGTCTGTATCAGCCGGCGCACGGTTCGACCCCGTCAGCGTTTGTCGGGATAGATAACTACCGTAGTATTTTTTCTGACGAGGTATTCCGGCAGTCTCTTATCAACAACCTGAAGTATGCGCTGATCACCATTCCGTCGGCGCTGGTACTGGCATTACTGATGGCACTGGCGGTTAACCGGCAGATGAAAGGAAAGGCACTGGCCAGGATGGTCTTTTTTATGCCGTCATTACTACCGATGGTCGCGGTGGCTAATCTGTGGTTGTTCTTTTATTCCCCGCAAGTCGGGTTGCTGAACCAGGTACTGGACGGGTTTGGCCTGCCGGGGCACAACTGGCTCGGGGAGCCGGATACGGCATTGTATTGTCTGATGGCGGTGACGGTATGGCGTGAAGCCGGATTTTTTATGATTTTTTATCTGGCGGGGCTGCAGCAGATAGATCCCAAGCTCAGCGAGGCCGCCCGTGTTGAAGGAGCTGATAAGTTTTTTTTCTTTCGCCGTGTGCAGTGGCCATTACTGATGCCGACAACACTCTTTATTCTGATCAATGCGACGATGAATGCTTTCAGGATTGTGGATCAGGTCATTGCGATGACTAACGGCGGGCCGGATAACAGCACCAGTTTGCTGCTGTTTTATATTTATCAAACGGCCTTCAGTTTCTGGGATCTGCCTTCCGCCGCTGCCATGACCATGGTCTTGCTGCTGGTACTGGGAACGGTCGCACTTCTCAAATTTCGCTTACTGGATAAACGGACATGGTATCAGTAACCTTACCTGAGTTTCGTCAACGACAGCGGCCTGCAGCCATTCTACTGAATCTGCTGGTAGGCTGTGGCGTGTTTTTCTGGATACTGCCCCTGCTGATCGCGGTCTGGGTGGCTTTTCATCCTGTCAGCCAGCAGGCCCGCTTTTCGTTGTTTTCCCCGCTGACACTGAGCAATTTTATCACGGCCTGGCATAGCGCGCCTTTTGCTCACTATTTTATCAATACGGCCTTGCAGGTCATGCTGATTGTGACGGTACAGGTAGTGCTGGCAACGCTGGCGGCTTATGCACTGGTCAGGTTCCGGCTGAAAGGTCAGGGGGTTATTTTTGCGCTGATCCTGCTGCAACTGATGATTAGCCCGGATGTCCTCATTCTGAATAACTACAAAACCATCGGTGCTCTGGGGCTCAGAGATACGCTGGCCGGAATTGCGATGCCTTATTTCGCCTCCGCATTTGCAATCTTTCTGTTACGTCAGACCTTTAAAGGGGTGCCCCGGGTGCTGGAGGAGGCGGCCATTATTGAAGGCGCCAGCCGGATGCGGATCCTCTGGCGTATTTATGTGCCTCTGGCATTGCCGGTCTATACCGCCTTTGTACTGGTATCTGTCAGTTTTCACTGGAACGACTTTCTCTGGCCGCTGGTGATCACGGATTCTGTCACTGTCCGGCCGTTAACCGTCGGGTTACAGCTGTTTTCCGCGCCTGAACAGGGGGTGCAGTGGGCGCTGATCAGCGCCGCGACCCTGATGACCTCCAGCCCATTAATAATGCTGTTTCTGGTGTTACAGCGTCAGTTCGTTCAGTCATTTATGCGATCAGGTATCCGCTGACAGGAGAGGACAGGATGTGTGAAAATTTTGCCACGGCGTACCCGATGCTGGCAGACATTTTGCCACTCTATCAGCCGCCGGAATTATCCCCCTCGTCGGTATCACGACTGCGCATCGCCTTACTGGCTGACCCGCAGTTTGCTGCCGAACGTCCGGATTACGTTAACAATCTCTATTATCGTTCGGCGCTTTACAAACTGCCTGCGCTGTTTCGTCATCTGAATGACCTGGAGCTTGACCTGGTGGTCACGTTGGGGGATATCGTTGACCGCCACTGGCAGGACTATCCGCGGATACTGCCGGTTTACCGGCAGCTAAAGCATCCTCATCTGTTTATCACCGGTAACCATGACGCGGCGGTGATCCGTCGTCAGCTGGAGCAATTTACCCCGACCCCGGCGTTGCCGAAGCATTATTATGCGCTGCAGACGCCGCGTTTTCGTCTTCTGGTGATCGATGGTAACGATGTCAGTTTTTATGCCACGCGGGCCAGTCCGGAAACGCTGCAACAGGCCGCTCAATATTATGCTGCCCTGACGATTGCGGGTGAGCCACAGGCCAAATCATGGAACGGAGCCATCGGGCAGTCGCAGTATTTATGGATAGAACAGCAGCTGGAAGACGCCCGTCAGCAAGGGCAGCAGGTCATCGTGCTGGGACATTATCCGCTGGCCCCGGCGGGAAAGCATCGTTTATGGAACGGTGAGCAGATAGCCCGGTTACTGACCCGCTATCGGGTCGTGGCCAGCTTCCATGGTCATGACCATCGCGGAAGTCAGGAGACCCGGCATCAGACCCGTTTTGTCACGGTGCCCGGTCTGCTTGATACTCCCGATCGGGTACCTTTTATGATAGCGGAGATCGATGCAGACGGACTGGCATTGAGCGGCGGGCAGATAAACGTCGTACCGCAGCCGGAAGGGTGATTAGCAGGGCGACAGAGACCGCAATGTCTGTGGCGCCCGACAGGCCATGGCGGAATGGCTGCCCTTTTCGGGAGCATCATCGTCTGCTGCTGCGGTGAATGCGGTTTGCAGCAGTAAGAATACTGTTACTGGCAATCGCGGTGACGCACCGGCCGGTCCGCCGGGATAGCGGCTCCCGTGGCTGACACTGGCCCTGAACACGTCCCGACAGGCCATGCCGGTTACCGGCCCTGAGGCGCGCCGGTAACTGAGGGGGAGAGGATTATTTCCCGGGAATGGCGGCAAATACCTCACTGACCGCTTTGGCTCCCGGGTCGATATGACCTTTCAGGCTTCCGGCACTCAGGTATGAAGAACGACCCGCACCGGCTTTTTTCATCTCAGACGTAGAATCGGCCCCTTTCTTCGCGGCTTTGACCACTTTATCCCAGCTTTTATGACCGGCCAGCGCTTCCAGTGCAGGCTGCAGGGCATCGATCATCGTGCGATCACCGGCACCGGCACCGCCATATTTTTTCATTTGCTCAAGTCCCGCCAGTAAACTTTTACCGATATCATTTTCATTTTCATAGCCTTCTGCGGCGGCGCTGAACAGTAAAGAAAGCAACACCCCGCCGGAACCCCCCATTGGCGTGGTAATACTTTCGCCCAGCCAGCGCAGCAGTGCCGGGGTATCATCCAGCGGCAGTTTTCCGGCCTTCAGGGCTTTTTGCACAAAGCGCGCCCCGGTAGCGAGTGTGGAGCCGGTATCACCGTCACCCACATAGCTGTCCAGGGTATTCAGTTCATCTTCATTATCAATCAGTGCCTTACAGGCCGCTTTCAGAACGGCAGCGACCCGTGCATTCTCTGACGGGGTCACGTCGGTATTGTCGGGCAAAGCCCGGGCTTTCTGCCAGGTCATTTTTGACGGGGTATAGAGCGGTACCCATCCGCTGACCTCAACCGGAGCCTGCAGAGCTTCGGTCAGTTTCGCTGTGAGCGGGATCACCGTCAGTGATATTCCTTTCATATCCAGCGCGCTGACCAGGGTGGCGGGGCCCTGCACAAAACGGACACGTTTCCCCAGCGGGGAGTCGAGTACCGCCTGACTGACCAGCGCCAGTTCCAGCACGGAGAATCCGCCCAGATTGTTAATCATTAGCAGAATGTCAGAGGTTTTGTTCAGGTGCTCTGATAAGGCATCACATAACCGGCTGACAATTTTCCGGCTGTTCTGGGTATCCAGAGTAATAATGCCGTGCTCGCCGTGGATCCCCATCCCCAGCTCACTCTTACCGGCCGGCACCCGTTCACTTTCTTCCGCACCAGGCTGGTGGCAGGAAGAGAGAGCGACACCGATAGTGGCGACTTTTTTTAGTGCGGCCCGCGTGATGCGTGCGACCTCTTTCAGTGACGCTCCCTGGCTTGCGGCATAACCTGCAATCTTGTGGGCCAGAATGGTGCCTGACAGACCGCGCGGCTGAGGGTTATCCGGCAGGGCGATATCATCTTCCACCATCACCATTTCGACATCATAGCCGAGCGTGCGGGCTTTTTCGGCCGCCAGTCCGAAATTCAGGCGGTCACCGGTATAGTTTTTGACGATCAGCAGGCAGCCCGCCTTGCCGGTGACATTGATGATGGCGCTGAGGATAGCGTCGACGCCCGGGGAGGCAAAAATATCGCCACAGATAGCCCCGGTCAGCATTCCTTTCCCGACGAACCCGGCATGCATCGGCTCGTGACCTGACCCGCCACCGGAAAGTAAGGCGACCTGAGATTTTTCCCAGTCTTTACGCACCACTACCCGTAATTCAGGATCTGTTTTTAACCTGGCCAGATTTCCGTACGGTGAGGTACGGATAATTCCTTCAAGGGCATCGTCTATAAGGTTCTCTTTTTTGTCGTAGAAAAAATGACTCATCAATATCACTCCTGATAACGGCTTAAGTCGTGCTTAGAGTGTGGGTCAGAACGGGGCTTCCGGCGGGGATTTCACTTCCTTATGTGATGCAGATCACTTTTTAAACAGCGCCCGCGGTGAGCGCAGTCAGCGGCTCCGGCAGTTTCAGACAATGCCGGTCAGAACGCGGCGACCGACACCGCCTGCAGGAAAGGGGGAGACACCCCCATAGGTCAGGAAGTCAGGGTCATCCCAGGCTTTTGGTCAGGTAATGTCGTTGCATACCTTCTTCAGGAAAGTCCTCAAGGGTCATTTTGAGGGTGTACCCCCTGCCGGTATAAAAAGGCAGAGCCTGGAAACTGAAGGTATCCACCTGAGCATACCGGCAGCCGTGACGTACCGCTTCCGCTTCTGCCCTGGCGATCAGTTGGCTGGCCAGCCCCTGACCCCGGCAATCCTCCGTCACCCACAGGTAGTCAATACAAAACCATAAGCCTTTACGGGAAGCCATCAGTCCTCCGGTAATCTCACCGTTATCCCGACGGCTGAAGATGCCCGACTGGCCCATACGTCCCGGGTCGAGGAACTGCAGGTTATAACCTCTCAGTCCTGCAAACAGTGCATCGCGTTCTTCATCGGAAACTTTCGTCGTGACAGTGAGTTGCATTGACTCTCCTTAGCTGGCCGGCTTAAACCTGAGCCGGCGAATATCCGGGCAACGGTGATGCATTCCACGGGAAAATCGAAGGTATCATTCTCTTCCCGGGGGGAGAAGCCCCGTGGGACGGAAAATCTCCTGGTGGCCGGGATAATTTCTGTGTCGTGGCCACTATTTTCAGCACACAGACAGAGGCTCTTTCTGCATTTGTTTCTCTTATTCAGCAGGAAATAGCCTGCGGTTATGCCTGTGGAGACCAGTACTGTTGAAATTCCGCCAACGAGACATCTCTTCTGTCGGGGATTCAACCCTCCCGGGCGTGCCGGGACCTGACGCGGGATCTGTCCGGAGCTGTAACGTGAAACGGCAAAAGCGTTATCCTGCGCGGAGACCCCGCGGATGAAAATCCCTGTCCTGCACAGGAGACGGTATCACGCTCCTTACCGGTAAAGCCGCTCGCCGTGATATCGATGCGCCGTATGGATATTGGGCTAAACCCGCCGGCCTGTAAGAAGCTTCCCCTGACCATCACCCCAGGGGCTCTCCCGCGCCGCAATAAAAAGATCCCCATGAGACCGATGAACAAGCGGGGCACCGCCTTTAATGCCACCGTTTGAACAGCTAACCCTGGTACACCACGCTGTCAGCCCGGAAGGGACGATAAACCCTACGGGAAACGGTTATTCGTTTGCGGGACAGGGATCAGGTTTCCTCTGAGAGAGGGCGGTTATCATGCTCCGGACTGCAAAAAATGATTTCATATTATCTCTGAAAGGAATCTTAAGATGAAAGTGAGAGTACTTTGTCTGGCCCTGTTGTTTATTTCACCCGCCAGTCTGGCGTTGTCTTCTCCTGCGCAGAAAAATAACACCGCCAGTCTGACGCATGTCATTTCCGATTACCGGCGGCTTCTTGCGGCACGTCCGGTTGATTATTCTCTTCAGGAAAAAAAACAACTGCCCGGCGTGATGCTGCGCAGATACCTGCTGAATTCACAGCAGTGGTCTCCTCAGGGCGTGGTTTCACCGGAACGCTGGCAGAACGGGATAGATATCTATATTCCTGAATCCGCCAGAGAGACCCATGCATTGGTGGTCATCAATAACGGCAGTAATAACAAGGGTTCCGGGATCCCGGCGGAACCCACTAACTTTACTGAGCAGGAACTGGCCCGTATCGCGGTGGCCACCCGGACGGTGGTGATATCGGTCAGTAATGTGCCTAATCAGGTACTCAACTATCAGGGGATGGCAAAACCCCTGGCTGAAGACGACAGTGTGGCCTATTCCTGGAAGCTGTTTGCCGGCGACCCGGAGAAATACCGGAATATATCCCTGCATATCCCTATGGCGGCGTCGGTCTCGCAGGCATTCAGGCTGGCGAAACAGGAACTGATGCCACAGAAGATCTCGCGTTTTATTGTTACCGGGGCCTCCAAACGGGGCTGGGCCGCATGGCTGACGGCGTTGTCAGATCCGGATGTCGATGCGGTCGTGCCTTTTGTGATGGATCTGCTGGAGACTCAAAAATCACTCCGGCATATGTATCAGTCCTACGGCAAAAACTGGCCGCTGGCTTTTTATCCTTATTATCAACAGGGGATCGACCAGCAGATCGATACAGCGGCCTTTACCTCGCTGATGACGCTGGAAGACCCGTTGGCTTATCTGAATACGGACATGGGCAACCGGCTGGCAATTGAAAAATATATTATTAATGCCAGTGGTGATGACTTCTATGTGCCTGACAACAGTCACTTTTACTATGATCGGTTACCGGGGGAAAAATCTTTGCGGGTGGTTCCGAATTCCACACATAATGGTATCCTGTCGGTGGCTGAGTCGTCTTTGATCACGTTTGTGAATCGCTTCCTGAATAAACAACGGTTGCCAGAAATTTCGGAAAGCCTGCAACCTGGCAGGGACGGAAAACCACAACTGACCGTCACTTTTACCGAAAAGCCGGCCACCCTGCTGCAATGGACAGCCAGCAACCCGGCTGCGAGGGATTTTCGCTATGCCTGCGATATACAATACCGCTCCACCCCCGTTAGTTTATCCGGCAAAAGTGATACACTGAACATTCCGCTGACAACCCCCGAAAGAGGATGGCAGGCCACTTACCTTGAAGCCACTTTCAGCGATGGTTTTGTGGCGACAACCCAGGTGTACATTACGCCCGACGATAAATACCCTGACACCGCGCCACCTGCGAAAGGTGCCGCCTGTCAGACACTACCCGGCAGGGGACTTCGGCTGCCATAAACTGACAGCTTTTGGCACCTTCTTCCCGGGGAGTTACGTAGTCTTAAAGTTTTCAGGGGCCTGAAGGAGAGATACGACAGTATTGTGCCTTCAGGCTCTGTTTTATTCACCGTAAAGGATAATGATGACAGTTTCTATCGGTGTGCTTGCCGGCATGGGGCCGCGTTCCACCGCCCCGTTTATCGACATGCTGATTTCCGCTTGCCAGTCTCAGTATGGGGCCTGCAACGATGAAGATTTCCCGCTCATGCATATTATTTCATTGCCGACACCTTTCCGGCCAGGTCATCCGGTTGACGATGCAGCCATGACCCGTGCCCTCAGTCAGGGCGTTCAGTCTCTGGTCCGGGCACAGACCGATGTTATTGTGGTGCCCTGTAATCTGGCGCACTGCTATTTTAAGGAGATGATACAGGCCGCCGGAAACGTGCCGGTGCTGCATATTGCCGAAAGCGCAGTCCGGCAGCTTCCGGCGACAGTGCAGAAAGTTGCGGTTCTGGCAACGGAACCGGTCATGGATGCCGGGTTCTGGCAGGAGAAGATCCTGGCCACCGGCAGGGAAGTCTCTGATTCAGCGGAATTAAGAAGCCTGGTCACAATCCTTATCCGGCTGATTAAAGAAAGCGGGTTTGCGGTCCCGCAGGTGAGGAGCTGCTGGCAGGCGGTGCTGAGCCATCCCACCCTTTGTCAGGCGGATGCTGTTCTCATTGCCTGTACAGATATCAGCCCGCTGATCCCGCCGGAGCCGGGCCGGCCACTATTTATAGATACGGCGTCAAACCTCGCTGAATCTGCTATCCGCTACTATACTCAGTTAACAGTCGCGCAGGGAACTCGCTGACGATACTCTTTCTGCAGAGAGATGCTGCTGAGGAAGCAGGGCATCAGTGCAGGCTTACCCCGCCCCCGGCCCGCAAATCTCCGGAGTAAAGAGACTGTGTTGTCCGCGGACAGCCGAGCGGCCCTCCCTGTGATGCAGGACAGCCCGCCGCATTATAGTGTTCCAGACTGCCGGAGACCGGAAATACTCAGAATTTATCGCGGGTCATAGGTTCGCGAATATGTTCGTCGGGGATTTCTGCAGTATCAGCTACCGTCGGTTGCCGGTAACCTGCATGCACAGGGGGCATCTGCGAATGCAGCGGCCTGGCAAAAGGCGCAACGGAAATAAATAAAAACAGTAGGGCAAAGGATCTTTTCTTCATGCATTGCTCTCCGTGAAAGTGTCCACAGCATCCTAAATGCCCGACAGTAAATTACTGTCATTGAGAGTTAAATTACTGACAGGCGCTGTAACAGCGGGAGAGTGGCGGAGTTACTGCGAAGTTTTTATTTCCGGTGTCCCGGCAGGGCAGAGGGACTATGCCGGAGAACCCGGCGCAACCGACGGATTTTGACTGAAAAAAGCCTTTTCTATGATCCGGATCATGGGCGTTAGCCCTCCGGTGAGGCATGTTATGGCAGCGAAATTTTTCTGTTGCCACTTATGGAAAACATACACTGCAAAATGGTTGTAACATTGGTAAAGGATAATTTTACCGGTAATCAAAAAGGAGTCTTTATGCTGGCAAAAATGTTTTTACACGGGCGTTATTGTTATGTGGCTGTCACGGAAATGACAGAAATTGAAAGCGGTCATCTGAACAGCGATAACAAATCGTTTATGGTTAAACTGGCCAACGGCATGCAGGAGAAAGTCGAAATGAATCCTGACGGAGTCGCAAACCTGGTCAATGGTTGTATTCACCTCGGCTAATGCCTTATCACCCTGAGTACTGTCAGACGCTCTGACAGACTCTGTCAAACGGGCTTTTCCTTTCACAGATATTCTTTCCGTACGTTAAATCAGGCGCTGACCTCTTTTCCGGGCAAAAAAAAGCCCGCGGTCAGCGGGCAAAGATAACTGGAAGCAATGTGAGCAATGTCGTATCAAATACCTGATTAAATCAGTCAGGTATTCGATAAAGCTAAAGATAGTGGTAATCATTCTCAATTGCAAGCCCGCTCAATGAATTCATCAAAAAAATTTTTTGATAATTCGCTGTCATGGGTGAAAATATTTTAATATCAACAGGTTAATTTAAATGTGCGGCAGGGGTGGCACAGGGTGTTTCAGAAGATGCAGGGAAACGTACGGTGTCGCCGCAATGTACGACGGTAAAGGGCGGTATGACGTTACTGCTGCAAAAATAAAAAACCCCGCAACCGAAGTCGCGGGGTAAGAGAGTCGTACCTGAGCCGGAAGAGACTTCCGGATCCGGGACTAATTCAGAAAATTATTTACGTCCCAGCAGGTAACCGAAGACAACGCCCACTGCCGCTGCAATAGCAACACCGGCATAGGGCTTATCAGATACCTGAGTCTTGATCGTATCAGCAGCATCGCGAACCGCATAGCTTGCCTGGGAGGCATATTTACGTGCAGCACCTTTAACAGAATGCTCTGGTGAATCAGTCACATCACCATAAGTTTCCTGTGCTGCACCTGCCAGTTCTTCAGCTTTATCCTGTACTTTACCAATCATGCAAACTCTCCTTTGTTTCACTGTTATGTAAAATCAATTTAAGTATAGCAGAGGTTTTTTTCCCCATCAGGGAACCAGAATTTTCTGATGAGCGGGGGTTTATTGCTACAGATATTGGTCTTTAGCGAACCAGTAATCCCTGGACAAGACTGGCTTTCACCAGGGTGACTTCAGGAATGTTCAGTGCGCGCATATAGCCTTCCACCAGCAGGAGGTTACTGACATCTGTGGCCCGGTAATCGCCATGCAATTCATTATCACCCTTAGTCACCTGCTGTCCCGCCAGGGTGGATAGCTGTGTCAGTGTATAGCTGTCAGGCTTATCCGCAAATTGCTGACGCAGGGAATAATCATGCACTCCGCCGATGCCGATAATTTTACGGTGTGGGATCAGCCGCTTCAGTGAGGCATCCACATCATTGCTGGCATAGAATTCCACAAACTTCAGGGCGTCACCGGCATCATGACCTATCGGATTAGGCGAACTGTCAGGGCGGAGTGGCTGATGTTTTAACAGGCTGACAATGTAATTTTTCAGAGTGACCGAGGCCAGTTTACCCTGGTAAATCACGGGAGTCAGACGCCCGCTCTGCCTATCCCAGGTGGTCATCTGCATGGATCCGCCACCGATATCCCAGACAAGGATATCGTCGTTTTTTACCCCGGATTGATTTAATGCTGCCTTTGCCGAGGCAAAACCGAGCAGGGCTTCCTGCTGCTGGCTGATAATGCGAATATGCGCCGGGGTTTGCTGATTAAATAACTGAACAACCTGCTGTCCGTTTTCTGCATTACGGAACACCGCAGTCGCAACGCCTTCAATAGTGACCGGATGGAAACGATTGACCTGTTTTATTTCCTGCTTAAGGGCATCCAGCCCCTGACCGATGATGCTATCCGGTAAGCGACTGTCTGTCGCATGCATCAGTGCATCGTTATAAGATACCGGCAGTTGCTGCTGATAAAGCATTTTACGGATTTGATGCTGGCAGGTATCGACTTCGGCCACCGCTATTTTCGTACTGCCGGAACCGATATCAATGGCTGCGCGATTTTGCAGGCAAGGGGAGGCGGAAACTGAAAAACAAAAGACGACCGGAACAACACTCAGTAGTGAGGTTGCCCATTTTGGTAAAGCCCGCATGGCTTAACTCCTTGTTATCTGAAGACGGATAAAAAATTACTACAAAATATGTCACAGCAACAGAAGAAACATCATCCTGGTTGATGATGATGACCCGACCGGCAGGGGGACATTGTCAGGCTACCCTCAGATTCCGCGGGGCATCCCTCAGCCTGACACGATCAGCCGGAAGACGGCGGGCATGCCCCCTGCAGGATGATCACCGGGGGGAGGTAGCACGCGGGGTCAGAAGATTTCTGTCATCCGCTATCTGCACTGATTCTGTCCCGGGGCAGGGGAACATGGCTATCCTGCTCGGCTATCCGCGGCGCCACGGGCCTGTGGGGCCCTCCCTGCAGGGGCGGGGCTATAACGGTACACCCGCCCCTTTCGGTGAAGATGTACAACCGGCAAGCACCGGCAGTAAAAAAACGATGATCAGAAAAGCAAAACATCCTCTCAGCTCTTCGCTTCTCAGTCCGGCACCCGGACGTTATCTGACTGACTTATCAGTAAATCTGTCATCGGTGGACGGCGCCGGGGGTGCTTATCGTATTCAGGGCCGGTTAATTTCCTGCTGTAACCAGCTGAACAGCACATCGCAGATATATTGCTGCTGGTGCTCATCCAGCGGCTGATGCTGCGCTATGTTGTGCCACTTTTGCAGACACCCCCGGCAACAGGTTGCTGTTGCGTGCTGCGCAATAAATACCGGATGCCCGCGCATCGGCGTCTGCCGGCCATCATTGGCCGGTTCAGCAGCAGAGAGGCGTTCACGGACAAAATCTGCGGCATGGCTCATCACGACCCCGGCCCCCTTATCCAGACAGTACTGCCTTTCTTTATCCCCGAGATGGAAGCGACTGCGGAATCGTGAAGCGGCCAGTCGCCGGAAGAGTTGCGCGCGGGCAGGTAACGGCCCGGTCTGAATGCTCATGAGATAGTCATAACCCGTCATGAATTTTATAATGTTGTAACGTACTGCGACTTTTTCTGTCGTGCAACAGCGATATCGTGACCGGGGTAATACAGATATTTCTGACAGAAGATATTCCGGGACGAATGATGAATAAAATACTGGTCACTACACTGGCAATAATGACGCCGCTGACGGCCGCGCTGGCTTTAACTCCGCCCAATGATGGCGATGAGTTTCAGATCTCCTGTCCGGGGCGGGATACCATGACGATTGATCGTGCGGAGTACGGTATCTCAACCCTGATGTGGGACAACGATAACTTCCAGATAGCCGCGGGCCAGGAGAGGACCCGGCTCAATGACGGCCAGCCGGTATGGATCACCCTGTTTCGTAACGGAGACCAGTTGATGGTAGATAAAGCGACACAGAATACCTTTTTTGTGTATGCTGGTACGACGGCACTGGTCCCCTGCGAAAGAACTTATACCCGTCCTGATCCGTTACTGACGCTGACGCCGTGGAGTGATACCCACACGGCGCAAAATGACGAAGCCGGAGACGGCCGCCGCGCAGAACACCGCTATTCGTGAGTCAGGGATGCGGGCGGAAGCGGATGCCCGGTCAGTGTCAGCGAACAGTCGCCGTCCGCGACCTGCAGGTGAGCGCTGGCGCCGATAGGCAGTGTGACGGTCTCCTGCTCGTGGCCAAAAGGCAGTCCGGAAATAAACGGGATCCCGCTCAGCTCGCGCAAAGTCTGCCATACCGTGTCGTAACTGAACCCCTGATCATACTCAGACAGTGTCGCGCCGCTGAAGCTTCCGAGGATCACGGCTTGCTGCTGTTGCAGAATACCGGCATGCCAGAGTTGCAGCAGCATCCGTTCCACCCGGAAAGGGTGCTCATTCACATCTTCAATCACCAGAATCCCTTGCCCCACCACCGGCATCCACGGCGTCCCCGTCAGCGAGCACAACATAGCCAGGTTTCCTCCCCAAAGCGTCCCTTTCAGTGACAGATTTTCTGGTGTATTTCCGCGCCAGCGGATGGTATAACTTTTTTGCCTCAGGATGTCGCGGAAGTGTTGCAGGGTAAATGCGGAAGGGTGTTCTGCACCAAAATTACCGGCAAGCATCGGCGCACTGTAGGTGATGAATCCGGTCTGAGCGAACAGCGCCAGTTGTATGGCGGTAAAGTCGCTGTGGCCACACAGCGCTACGGGATGCTGAGCGAGGCGATCCGCCAGGGCGGTATAACGGATATCGCAGAGTAACCGGCCTGCACCATAGCCACCCCGGACAGCCAAAGCGATATCGGGTAGCGAGGGGCTGTCGGCCAGGTCATTCAGGTCTGCCAGGCGTTCAGTATCGGTACCGGCAAACCGCTGGAAACGCCGCGTGATGACCTCCGTGTTCTCCGGCCGGTGACCGAGATCCTGCAGGTATTTAACGCCGCGCCAGGCCGCTGCCTGATTGATGCAATAACCGGAAGGGGCAATCAGTCGGATAGTATATCGGGAAGTCATAGCATTATCGTCTTCAGGAGAAAGTAAACAACACAGATAACATCATGAAGAAAACAGCCGTCGAAGTCACGTCTTTAAGCCACCGGTGATTTCAGACAAACGGTAATTTCACCCGGGTTCTAACCCTGTATCATAGGCGACGCAAAACTATCAGGATAAAAACACGTGAAAATAAAGTATCTTGTGCTTTCTGCCTTATTCCTGGCAGGATGTGCCAGTGAGCCGCCCCGGCAACAAATTGCACAGCAGAAATATACACCTTTAATTGAAGCACCACCCTCAAAAGTTCTGACCAATGATAATTGGTCTATTTTTACCGAAGACGCTGCCAGTCATTATGGTGTTGATCAACGTTTAATCAGCGCCATTATTAGTGTCGAGTCCGGTGGAAATCCTAATGCGGTCAGCCGTTCCGACGCGGTCGGCCTGATGCAGATAAAAGCCTCCACTGCCGGCCGTGAAGTTTATCGGGCCCAGGGCAAACATGGCGAGCCAAGCCGCAGAGACCTGAAAGACCCGGCAAGAAATATTGAAATCGGTACGGCCTATATCAGGATCCTGCAGAAGACCATGTTGTCAGGCATCCATAATCCGGTGACGATGCGTTACGCCACGATTGTTTCCTATTCAAACGGTGCGGGTGCATTATTACGTACGTTCTCTTCTGACCGTGAGCGGGCGATTGCCATGATCAATGATATGACGCCGCAGCAATTTTATCGTTATATTGAGCGCAAACATCCTGCGAGCCAGGCGCCGCGTTATTTATGGAAAGTCACCAACGCCTATCAGGATAGCTGATACCTGCGAATGACCGGCGGGTGAAAAAAGCGCCATCCGGTCATAGTATTCGCTGCGGATATCGCATAATTCCCTTTCTGTTACTATACTTATCTCCGGCGGCAGACAATTTCCTGTTCCGCTACTATTTATAGCAAAATCTTATGCGTAACGTGACAATGCCTGAAAATGTGCCAGGCTATATCACGGATAACCTCTGCCAGGTGTGAGGGTTATCACTCCCGGTGACCGGAAATCCGGGCCAGCGGGCAAAATTTGACGCAGACTCATTTCATGTAAGGAGCAGTTATGGGCATTATTTCATGGATTATCTTTGGCCTGATTGCAGGTATTCTCGCCAAATGGATTATGCCAGGTAAAGATGGCGGCGGGTTCTTTGTCACCGTTATCCTGGGGATTATCGGCGCGGTTGTCGGCGGTTGGATCAGCACCCTTTTCGGTTTCGGGAAAGTGGATGGATTTAACTTCGGCAGTTTCGTTGTCGCGGTGATTGGATCTCTGGTCGTGCTGTGGATTTACAGAAAAGTCAGAAGCTGATTCGTCTTTCAGAAAAAGGCCATCTCCGGATGGCCTTTTTTTATGGCATTTTCCGGCCGCGCTCAGCGCTATCGCTGGCAGGACATCAGGGAATGACCTCAGAGACAGCCGGAGAGTCCCGCCCTAATGGCCTGTGATGAAAACCGCAGCCGGGAGCCCCGGTGTAGCAGGAAAACCATCGCCCCCGCGCGGTATCGCTGTTTACGCTGGCCACTTTTTACTTACCGGACCCGCTGCCGGTCAGGGCATGTGACAGACGGCAGGCAGGGATTAGCGGTCGTTCCGGCCAGCAATGATTGTGCGGCATACTATGGAAAACTCTGCAGCCTGACCTCAGATAAACTCGCCTGGCCGGACGGAACATACTCCGGATCTCCGGGAGAGATGGCTGACCGCAGCGATAAATCGGTTGCCGGCATTGACAAGGCGTAGCAGGCAACATTAAATACGGCGCCTGAGAAAGCGTGGGGTGAATCGCTGAGTTTGGTGATCGGCGGCCCGCATCAACACTGAACTTTGCAAGAGATAACCTCAATGAATGAATTTTCGCTAATCTGCCGTATCCTCGGCTCATTATTTAACCGTGCCCCGAATGATCCTGTTTTACAGCCCCTGTTCACACTGATCCGTGAAGGTAAGCTGCAGCCACAGTGGCCACTCGAACAGGACGACCTGCTGAAAACATTGCAGAATAATTGTGACCTGCCAGAGCTGGAAGCAGACTACCAGGCGCTGTTTGGCGGTGAACAGCCGGCGGTTTCCCCGTTCGGCTCTCAGTGGGAAAAGGGTCCCCGTGAAGAGGAGGTGCGGTCGTTTCTTCAGCAGCGCGGCATGCCACTGACCGATACTCCGGCAGATCATTTTGGTATGTTGTTACTGGCAACCTCCTGGCTGGAGGATCAGTCTCAGCAGGATGAGTATCTGGCACAATTTACGTTATTCGATCAGTATCTGCTGCCATGGTGTGGGGCCTTCCTGGGCAAAACAGAAGCCCATGCACGGACACCGTTTTACCGCACTCTGGCGTCGATTGCCCGCGGAGCGATTCAGGCGATGTATGAAGAGCTGGCGGAGCAACAGGATTCGGATCCGGCAGAGTAATCCGCTGCAAGCACAGACCGGGTGTTATCGTCTGTCACCCGGAATTCCGGATCGGTCAGCTTTCCGACCAGTGGTGAGTACAGCTATAGACCCAGGCGGGTGGCACGTTTTTTAATACCCGTTGTCGCTGCCAGGTAAAGTAGCGCGAAAGCTCAGACTGGGTTAAAGAGGTATACTGGAACTGCACGAAAACACCGCCGGGTGTCAGAGCCTGGTGAACGGCGGAAAGTATTGCATGCCGCACCGGTACCGGTAGTGAAAGCAGCGGTAAACCGGAGAAAATCGCATCATACCGGCCCTGCAGTCGTTCAGCTGATTTTGCGTGGACCTGCAGGCGGGGATCATTGATTGCCCGTAACCGGGAAACCAGTGGCTGACTGATTTCAAACACATCTATCGCCGCGTCAGCCGGCATATGCTTCAGTAAAACTTTAGTAAGAACACCGTCTCCGGCACCCAGTTCCGCGACATTCTGAACTGTGGTCCAGTCTGCACAGTTAGCCATAGATTCACACAAGGCCATCGATGATGGGGTAATGCTGCCGACTTTTCTGGGGTTACGGATAAACTGTTGAACAAAACCTGCCTTAGAACGTACCAGGCTGATGGCAGATGCCAGCATGTAAACCTCCATGATCAAGTTAACCTTATTACTATGTACCCGATTCAGAGAGAAAGTGCCTCTTATGATAACGAAAGAGAACATTATCAGAATAGTCTGCAAGCTGTGAATATGCGATGTTCGCCCGAATTCTGACAGGCACCGGGCATCTAAGCTGAGAGGTCGGCTCTCAGCGGTGCGGTCATATCAGCGACAACCGTCCTGTCATTTATATCAGTGGTATGGGTCATATAAGTTACACCGGTTATTTCATATATCACCCATATCCGTCATATCACCCATACCATCTATATCAGTGGTCTCAGTGGTAACATCCCAATCACCCAATCACCCAATCACCCAATCACCCTATCATTTATCACGGATATTCCGCCCGGGACGTCAGGCCAGCACTGCGTCATGCGACGTCATTTTCCTTTTTCCCGCTTAGTCGTGGCTGAACGACAATCAGGAAGGGCAGTTAAGCGAATGATCGCTGCTGTACGGTCTATTGCGCCGGACCGGAGATTCCTATGGAAACGGGCAGAACGTTTTCCGGATAAGCAGCCGTGCACAGGTCTGCAATGGGAACAGAAGCCTGATTGAAAAAATCAAAATGCAAAATGCAAAATGCAAAATGCAAAAGGCAAAAGGCAAAAGGCAAAAGGCAAAATGCGAAAGGGAGAAGGCAGACAGCAGAAGGCGGAATCCAAAAGCAGAGACCGGAAAACAGAAGCTGATAAAAAGAAGCCGGAATAAAGAGCGCAGAAGGAAGCAGCCGAACAGTAAAACGCGTGACACAGACAGCAGAAAGTGGAATGCAAAGAACAGGCTCCAAAAGCAGAGACTGGAAAACAGAAGCTGATAAAAGGAAGCCGGAATAAAGAGCGCAGAAGGAAGCAGCCGAACAGTAAAACGCGTGACACAGACAGCAGAAGGCGGAATACAAATAACAGGCTCCAAAAGCAGAGACTGGAAAACAGAAGCTGATAATAAGAAGCCGGCATACAGGGCTCTGAGCCTGGAAAGGAGTAGCCGGACAGTAAAACGCGGAATCCAAACAGCGGAATGCGGGATGGAGAGAACAGGCTCCAAAAAGCAGAGACCGGAACAAAAGCTGATAAAAAGGAGCCGGCATACAGGGCTCAGAACGCAAAAGCAAAAGATGGAATGCAGAGGATAGAAGGCGGAAAGCGGGAAGCACAACCCGACGGTGAAATGCGGAGAACGAGCGCAGACGCTGAAAAGTCGTGGCCCGCTAACTCACGGGCCACGGCAGAACTTATTTAAAAAACATTACCGAAACACATAACAGACCCACGATCAGTACCAGAAAATTGGCCACAGACCGGTAAGGGCGTAGCGCCGGGACCAGCCAGGTCGAAAGCGTCGGCATAATAAACAGGATCAACGCGATTAACGGGCCACTGATGGCATAAATCATCGAGAGCGCATTCGGGTTAATACAGCACACAATAAAGGTGAGCAGAGACACTATCGCCACCGATAATGCGCGGCTCAGTCCGGGGCCGGGCCTGAAGCCGGCCAACTGTGCGGATGAAGACACAACCTGAGTAGCACCTTCAATGACCCCGAAGTAGGTCCCGAGGAAGGATTTTGACATTGCCACAACGGCGACAATGATCCCCGAGGCGCTCAGCCAGCCCGCCGACGAAGACATCATCGACAATGCAGACAGAATGGTCAGTCCCTGCGTCTTAGCGATTTCCACATCGGCGGCCGGGATCGCCATAAAACAGCTAAAGACAAAAAACATGACACTCAGACAGATAATCAGATAAGCCACTTTCATGATTTTTTTGCATTTAGCCATCGCCTGATCATGATACTTCTCGCGTTGAGCCACGGAAAAAGTAGAAATGATAGGTGTATGACTAAACGCGAAAACCATCACAGGAATCGAAAACCAGATGTCATGCAGCGTATCAGGCGTATAGGTCAACCCGGACGAGAGCAGGGAAGGCTGCCAGTGACTGCTGAGGTACACCGAGAGAAACAGAAAATAGGCTATCAGCGGGAATACCAGAAACCCCATGACCTTTATCGTCACATGCCGCCCGGTCAGAAAAATCAGATTCAGGGTCGCGACCACGCCCAGACTGAGCAAAATCCGCGTACCTTCACCGACCACCGTATGCTTCGCCAGCTGTTCAGCCAGTGAATTGGTGATGGCGACAGCGTAGATCAGAATCACGACAAAGAACGCGACGAAGTAAAGGATCGAAATCAGGTTACCGATTTTTTTACCGAAAAATTGCTGAACGGCAGAGGTAATACCCTCCTGCTGGTTATCAGCTTTCGAGGCCAGAATAAACTGACATAACGCTTTGTGCGGCCAGTAGGTTAAGGGCCAGGCGAGTAAGGCGGTCAGAAATAACACTACCGCCCCGGCCGATCCTAACTGAATAGGCAAAAATAATGTCCCGGCGCCGACAGCAGTACCATATAGCGCAAAACTCCACAAAGTCTCTTCTTTTGACCAACATTTAATCATTCTGCGAATGTATCCACCTGGTGAGAAAAAAAAGTGGGGGTAATTTATCATAATAAAAAGTTATATGTTATCGGGGCTAAGGGATCTGATGGACTGAACGAGTAATTAAAGTTAAGAATATCCGTAAGAAGTTCAGACTTTAGGAGCAATACTGTCGCATTCGCACTGTCATTGTAGTGAACTTATCAGATAAAATAGTCGACAAATCGTTAGGTTATGGCGGAGCCTTCAGTATTTAACGCTATAATTTCCCTCCCGGCCTTCTGTCGGTGAAGATTTCAGATTAAAGATAAAATGAAGAGTCGGGCTGTGGACGATGCACATGGCTGGCCGTCAGTAACGAGGATATATGATGAAAATTTGGGCTCTGGGTGACGCAGTCGTCGATTTACTCCCTGCCGGTGATATGAATTACCAGGCCTGCGCAGGAGGTGCACCCCTGAATGTTGCCGTGGGTGTGGCCAGGCTCGCGGGTGACAGTGCGTTTATCGGCCGCATCGGAAATGATCCTTTTGGCCGTTTCCTGAAACGTACGCTGGAAGAGCAGGGGGTCGGCACAGAATCTATGCTGACCGATGAGACACACCGTACCAGTACGGTGGTGGTGGATCTGGCGACCAGCGGTGAACGCAGTTTCTCCTTCCTGGTTAATCCTTCCGCCGACCAGTTTCTGACCTCCCGGGATCTGCCGGTATTTGGTAAAGATATCCTGCATTACTGTTCACTGGCACTGGCTGCCGAAAGCTGCCGTGAGGCGGTGGTTCAGGCCAGCAAAAAAGTGAAAGCCCGCGAAGGATGGGTCAGCTTTGACGTAAACCTGCGGGAACAGATGTGGACAGACAAAGCCGAGATGCGTCGTATCATCGAACAACAGTGCGGCAGTGCGGATATTCTGAAACTTTCGGATGAAGAGCTGTTCTGGCTGACGGAAGATGAAACCTCTGACTGGGATGAAGCACTGGACTTACTGTCACGCTATCCGGCCCCGCTGAAGGTGATCACCCGGGGTAAAGAGGGCGGGATTGTCTTCTACGGGCAGGAAAAGTTCAGCTTCCCCGGCTACAACGTCAAAAGTATTGATACGACCGGCGCCGGCGATGCCTTTATGGCCGGGCTGTTATCATGGCTGGCACGACACGGGCTGCCGGAAACCGGACGGCTGAGCGCATTGCTGTCACAGGCAGGAGCCTGCGGGGCACTCGCCACCACCCACAAAGGGGCTTTACCGGCGTTACCGACACCGGCAAAGCTGAACGATTTTATCCGCGGAGCCGGTCTGTTGTCACTGAAACCGTTATAATCATCCGGCAGATAAGCTGATACCCACTGACGGCTTATCTGCCCTGTTTTCGGTAATTATCCCCGCAGGTTCGCCGGTGTTCCTTCATCCGGTATTTTTTCTCCCCGCTTGTCTTACATCAAATTATATGAGAACGATTCTCATTATACTGAAACTCTACCGCCCGTGACGGGTTTCAACCGAGTAAGGACAGCTTATGCCAGTCAAACCCTTTTGCCGCTATCGGATCCGGGCCATCAGTCCGCAAACGTCGGCGGCCTTTCGTCAGAAACTATTGTCACTGGGTCTGCTGCCGGGGGCAGATTTTGAGGTCGTCAGGGCGGCTCCGCTGGGTGACCCGCTGGAAATCAGTACGCCGACACTGACCATTATGATACGCCGCAGAGACCTGGCATTGCTGCAACTGGAACCCTTACCGATCAGTGAAAGGAGCGCGTCAGTATGAGTCAGCAACCATTAACCATCGGGCTGGCGGGTAACCCGAACACCGGTAAGACCACGTTATTTAATCAGCTGACCGGCGCCTCACAGCGGGTAGGCAACTGGGCGGGGGTCACGGTAGAAAGAAAAGAGGGGTTTTTTTCGGCCGGGGATGCCCTGGTCCGGCTGGTGGATCTGCCAGGGCTTTATTCACTGACCATGACCTCGCCGGAGACCTCACTGGATGAGCAGATTGCCAGTGAGTTCATCCTGCAACAGGATGCCGCATTACTGATTAACGTGGTGGATGCCGCAGCACTGCAACGGAATCTCTGGCTGACGTTACAGCTCAGGGAAACGGGTATCCCCTGTATTGTGGTGTTGAATATGATGGATGTGGCACAGCAGCGTGATGTCGTCCCTGATATTGATCTGCTGAGCCGTGCGCTGGGATGCCCGGTGATCCCGATGGTCTCAACGCGCGGAGAAGGGATACAGGCCCTGAAACATGCCATTGCTCACCTTCAGACACACGGCCCCGGCACAGCCTGTTCACTGGAACTCCCGGCGGAACTGGCCGCTATTCGCCGGCAGATTTCAGAGAATATCACCGGGCACTTTTCTCCACAGTTACAGACCTGGCTGGGATTACAGGTGCTGGAAGGTGACCTCTATAGCCGCCGGTTTCTGAGCCAGGAGATTCTGTCAGAAATACTGCCGGAGGCAGAAAAGTCCGATACGATGGCGTTGCAGATCGCCGGGTATCGTCAGCAGCGTTGCCGGGAATTGGCGCAGGAAGTCACCCACCATCGGGTTGCCAAACCTCACCGGCTGACGCTCTGGCTGGATCGGCTGGCAATGGATCGCTGGCTGGGGTTACCCGTTTTTCTGCTGCTGATGTACCTGATGTTTTTCCTGGCCATCAACGTCGGAGGGGCCTTACAGCCTCTTTTCGAGTCCGGTTCTGTCACCCTGTTTGTGCACGGCATCCAGTGGCTGGGGTGGATGAGTCGTCTGCCACCCGGGGTCACGGATTTTCTGGCCAGTGGCATTGGCGGCGGGATCACCACCGTCCTCCCCCTGATTCCGCAAATCGGCATCATGTACCTGTTGATGGCGTTCCTGGAAGATGCCGGCTATATGGCCCGCGCCGCCTTTGTGATGGACAGGATGATGCAGTCGCTGGGACTGCCGGGGAAATCGTTTGTCCCGCTGATCATCGGCTTCGGGTGTAACGTTCCCTCGGTGATGGGAACCCGGACGCTGGATGTCCCCCGGGAGCGGTTAATGACCCTGCTGATGGCCCCGTTTATGTCCTGCGGTGCCAGGCTGGCGATTTTTGCTGTCTTTTCGTCGGTCTTTTTTAGCAGCCACGGGGCGCTGGCGGTATTCGGTCTCTACCTCTGCGGCATCCTCGTTGCCATACTGACCGGATTATTACTGAAACATACCCTGCTGCGTGGTGAAGCCAGTCCTTTTGTAATGGAGTTACCGCTGTATCACCTGCCGCACCTGAAAAGTGTCGGATTACAGAGCTGGCAGCGTCTGCGGGAGTTCGTCTGGCGCGCCGGAAAGGTCATTGTGATGGTAAGCCTGCTGATCAGCGGGCTGAACAGCTTTACTCTGCAGGGGCACCCGGCGGGGCCCGGAGAGGAGGCCGCGCTGGAGACAGTCAGTAAAGCACTGACACCGCTGCTGACCCCGTTCGGGGTGCAGCCGGATAACTGGCAGGCAACGGTCGGACTGATCACCGGGGCGATGGCCAAAGAAGTGGTGATTGGAACGCTGAACACGCTCTATACCTCGCAGGTGATCGATGAGGACCGTTTTGACCCTGAGACGTTCCGCCCCCTCAGTGAACTTGCTGCCGCCTGGCAGGAAACCCGCGAGAGTCTGGCGACCACGTTCACGTTACAGGTGCTGGAAAATCCTATCGCGGCCAGCCAGGGCGATGCGGAGATCAGCAGCGGCGCCCTGAAGGTGATGCACCAGAAATTTGCCAGCAGCGGGGCGGCCTTCTGTTATCTGCTTTTTGTTCTGCTGTATGTGCCCTGCGCCTCTGTGATAGGGGCGATTGCCCGGGAAAGCAGCCGTGGCTGGATGCTGTTTTCTGTCTTCTGGGGACTGAGTACCGCCTGGTCGGTGGCGACGGTTGTCTGGCAGATCCTCAGTTTTTCATCTTCTCCGCTCAGGGCCGGGGCCATACTCTTTGCGGTAATTCTTTATAACCTGATCCTGGTCGGAATTCTGGGCCGGTGTAAACCGCGTATTTCCGTGCAATCTGTCCCGGTCTCTGCCTGCGGAGGTTGCCAGGGATGCGGTTCACGGTCAGGATGCCATTAAGCAGTGTCACGCTACGGGAGTCACTGTCTGGCAGCGCTCCCGGGCAGCAATTACCGGTGATTTATGGAGATCTTATGCGAAAATTTACGTGGATGATGTTGCTTATACCGCTGACAGGCACCAGCCTGATCACACAGGCCGCCACCACCGATGAAGACCGGGTGATGAAACCGTATCCGCTGGCCGAAGCGCATATGCAACGTAACGTCATCCTGTTACCGCCATTGAGCAATGAACAGCACTATCGTGTGGAGCTGATCATTGGTAAAAAAGCGATGACTGACTGTAACCTGGTGCACCTTGCCGGTTCGATGACAGAGGAAACGGCCAAAGGGTGGGGATATCCTTACTACCGGGTCACTCTGCAACCCGGGCTTATCTCGACACGCCGGGCCTGCATTCCGGCGAAGAAGACCTCCCGGCTGGTGACGTTACCGGCCGCCTCCGAAAAACTGCTGCGCTACAACAGCAAACTACCGCTGGTGGTCTATGCCCCGCAGGGGATACAGGTCAGTTATCGCCTGTGGAAAGGCGGCGAGGATGTGGTGAAATCAGAACTACGTTAACCCGTGGACGTGTTTTCGCCTCCGGGCCGTCCGCCTGGCAGTGAGGATGACTCTGTGCCTCAGCCAGTCACACCAACGCAGCCGGTAAGCCTGCAGAGAGTAGCGAAGGGGTTACAGGGCGGTAGGGCACCCGGGGGAACAGGGAAGAAGCGGGGGAGAGTTAACGGTAGCCTGTCCTCCCCTGATTTTCGTTGCTGAAAGAGATATCACTCTCAGGTGACCATGTCAGAGCGACTGCCGGGGTGCCGGTGATACAGGACAGGTCAGAGGTATTCAGAAAAGGGCACAATGTGCCCCTTTCTGCCGTCAGGCGTGAACCGGGTCCTGTACCGGTGCCCGTCTCAGCAGCGCGTACATTCCACCGGTCACCAGACTCCCGGCAATAATCGCCACTAAATACATTCCGACGTGCCCGACGGCATGGGGGATAGCCAGGACAAATAATCCGCAGTGGGGGGCCATCAGCGTACAACCGAAATACATCGATAATCCGCCGGCTAGCGCACCGCCTGCCATCGTGGACGGGATAACCCGTATCGGGTCACGGGCAGCAAACGGGATAGCCCCTTCAGAGATAAAGCACAGACCCGGCACAAAAGACGCCTTACCGGCCTGCAGTTCCGGCGGCGTAAACCGCGATTTTGCAAGCCAGGTGGCAATACCCATCCCCAGCGCAGGGACCATCCCTGCCGCCATAATCGCGGCCATCGGCCCGTAAGACCGGGATGCCAGCAGGCCGACGCCGAAGGTATAGACCGCTTTATTGACCGGACCCCCGAGGTCGAAACATTGCATCGCACCGGGCAGAATGCCGAGTAACACCGCATTGGCAGTCGTCATCCCGGCCAGGAAGTGGGTCAGCCCTCTCATCACGGCCGACACCGGGCCACCGACCACATAAATCATCACCAGCCCGGAGATCACGGTCGCCAGCAGCGGGATCACCAGCACCGGTTTCAGGGCCTCCATAGATGACGGCAGGGTGATTTTTTGTGTCAGGAACCGGGCCGTATAGCCCGCCAGAAAACCGGCGATGATCCCGCCAGGAAAGCCCGCGCCGCTGGCGGAGGCCAGCATCCCGGCGAACAGTCCGGGGGCCAGACCCGGACGGTCGCAATAGAATAGGAAATATAGCCCGCCAGTACCGGCACCATTAAGGCAAAGGCGGCTTTACCGCCAATTTCCATCAGCGCGGCGGCGAGGGTGCCGGGTTGTTTAAACGCATTGATCCCGAAGACAAAGGAAAGGGCGATACATAACCCTCCGGCGACCACCAGTGGCAACGACACTCCGGTCATCAGATGTTTATAAATTGCCGGCAGTTCGGTTCGCCCCGCCTTCGCGGACGCCGTGTTACTCTGATAAAGCGTCGCCAGGCGCAGCGCATCGGGCAGTGTTTCTTCCGGTTTTTTCAGCGCCTGGCCGGTGCTGGTCCGGTAAAGCCGCTTACCGTGAAATCGCGAAAGGTCAGTCTCAATATCGGCGGCGATAATCACCACCTCAGCCTCACGGATATCTTCATCACTAAAGGTGTCACGGACACCCACCGACCCACGGGTTTCTGCTTTAAACAGAAATCCCTGTTTTGCGGCCGCTGTTTTCAGGGCTTCCGCCGCCATAAACGTATGGGCCACACCGGTCGGGCAGGCGGTTACTGCAATGATACGTTCGTTCATCAGATACACCTTTTTATGTTGAGGCCGGTATTATCAGTACACACAGGTGCCTGTCAGACGACAGCGGGGCTAAGCCGTTACTGCCGGGACCAGGCGGCGGCCTGGCGGAACAGTTCTTCTGAAGGGCGGACCCCGGTATATAACGCAAACTGCTCGACGGCCTGAATCGCAAAGACTTCAGAGCCGGTGATCACTGTCTTCTTCAGCGTCCTGGCCGCGTTGATCAGGGGGGGCGTCTCCGGTAATGCCACCACATCAAAGATGATGTCTGCGTCGGCGATCTCTTCCTCGCGGTAGGCGAGGGTCTGTTCATCACCGCCGCCGGCCATCCCCAGCGGGGTCGCATTTATCAGCAGTTGTGGCTGCAAGCCGGCACTGTCACTGCCAGCCTCGAACCCATACAGATCGGCCAATCGGCCAGCTTTTGCCGGATCCCGGTCAATGATCCTGCCACGGGTAAATCCGGCATCCCGCAGGGCGCAGGCGACCGCTTTTGCCATACCACCGCTGCCACGCAGCACAAACGTCAACCCGCTATCGACTTTGTACTGCCTGAGCAATGTCGCGATGGCAATGTAATCGGTGTTATAGGCCTTCAGGTAACCTCCGGTATTAACGATCGTATTGACGGAATGAATCGCTTTCGCCGAGGCATCCAGTTCATCCACCAGCGGGATCACCTGTTCCTTAAAAGGCATTGAGATGGCACATCCCCGAACCCCCAGCGCCCGTACGCCGCTGATAGCCCCGGCGAGATCTGTGGTGGTGAACGCCTTATACAGATAATCAAGCTCCAGGGCATCGTAAAGGAAGTTATGAAACCGTGTGCCGAAATTGCTGGGACGCGCGGCAAGAGACATACAAAGGGTGGTGTCTTTATTCAGATGACGGGTCATTTACAGCTCCTTGTTTTTTCAGTCAGGCATTTCGGAGACAGGGCACGGGGGCTTGTCTCCGGACAACGGTAACAACACTTGCCGTTATCCTGATAATGGACTAAAAAGAGGAAGTTAAAAACGGCTGTCTTTTTATCCCGGGAGTTCCGCTTTTATGTCTTTCCCACGGCTTGAACAACATTACCGCCGACTGCTGGCGTTTTATCCTCAGCGTGAAGTGACACTGACACTGGGGGAACTGGCGGACAAACTCTGCTGCTCAAAGCGCCACATGCGGGGGTTATTACTGCGTATGCAACAGGCCGGCTGGCTGAACTGGCAACCCAGTGCCGGACGGGGTCATCAGTCGGAACTGGTCCTGTATTACAGCGAAGCGCAACTGCTGTTAAGAAAAGCGGAACAACTACTGGATGAGGGCGATATCCGGAGTGCGGTCGGTCTGCTGGGGGACCAGCAGCAACTGGTGGCCGGGCTGTTGCGGCAGAAACTGGGGTATCAGGTTCGGGAAGATTACCAGTCGCTGCGTATCCCCTATTACCGCACCATGCCGAACCTTGCCCCGGGCACACCGTTGCGGCGCTCTGAAATCCATCTGGTGAAGCAAATTTTCAGCGGTTTGACGCGGGTCAATGAACAGACCGGCCTTGCCGAAGCGGACCTGGCGCATTTCTGGTCGCACCGGGACTTCCGTGACTGGACGTTTCATCTGCGTCCGGCGGTGCGTTTTCACGATGGACGGGAACTGACCAGTGAGGACGTCGTGGTATCGCTGCAACGCATCGCTACTCAGCCACTGTTCTCCCACCTGTCCCGGATTAATGCCAGAGGACGCCTGACGGTGGAGATCACCCTCAGCCAGCCGGATGCCCGGTTACCTCTGCTGCTGACGGACAGTGCGGCACTGATATTACCGGCCGATTTTGCCAGCCGGCCCGGCTTTGCAGCTTCGCCGGTCGGGACCGGGCCTTATCTGGTGGAAGAAAATAACCGCCTGCATCTGAGAATGCGGGCCTTTGACCACTACTTCGGTCTGCGCGGACTCCTCGATGAAATAGAGGTCATCGTCTGGCCGCCAACGCTGAAACAGGCCGCCGGCCTTCCTCAGGGAGGGGCAGAGGCTCAATACCGCAACAGGGCACAACCGTCAGCGTGGCTTAGCTCCAGCCTGAGTGACATCGAGTATATTTCGGGGCAGGCTCTCAGCCTGACCGGGCCACCCGGCGAAGATTGCGGTGAGATGTTCCCCGAAAAAGGGGGCTATTTTCTGCTCTTTGACAGCCGTTCTCCCCACTGGCAGCAGAGCACGGCACGACGCTGGATCCGCGAAATTCTCAATCCCTATACGCTTATTCAGCGTTTTGTGCCGGCGATCCGTCCCTTCTGGATCCCTGCCGCCAGTCTGATGCCGGACTGGCTGCATAGGATGTCTGAAGGGGAGGCGGTCCGTCCGGATTCCTTACCCGCCGGGGAGCCAGGGCGCGTTCTCCGGCTGGCCTTCCATCGCCAGCATCCTGAATTTGAAATGCTGGCCCTTGAGATGCAGCATCTGTTACAGGCGCAGGGCATTGTGCTGGAACTGATCGAACAGGACTATGAAGAGTGGGCTGGCGGGGAGGAGAGTGCCGATCTCTGGCTGGGCACAGTCAACTTCCCGGTTCCTGAAACCTGGAATGCCGGCGCGTGGCTGTTCAGCCTGCCGCTGCTCAGGCATTCGGTTTCCGGCGGGGATGCTGAACGTTTTACACAATGGCAGCACGCCTGGCGGGATGAATCTTTGCAGGGCAAGCAACTGACTCAGCAGGTGATCCATGACGGCTGGTTACAGCCGCTGTTTCACCACTGGATGCGGCTGAAAAGCCCGGGGCAGGCACAGGGGATCCGGCTGAATAATCTTGGCTGGTTTGATTTCACCCGAGCCTGGATGGCACCTGCCACAGGCCCGGGGAATGAAGAGCAATGACTCAGAGAAGGCGGCTGCGCATAACCTCACCGCAGAGCAGTTCCGCCCCCGGACGCTGTTTCTGGTCATGCTTCAGTGCAGACTGACACTGAGTTTCTGTCGGATAGAGCGCTTTGGTCACAGGGAGCACCCGGGAATGGGAAATCATAAGTGCAACGAATCCGGCTATCATAACTATACCTCCGGCGGTTCCGGCCTCAGATACTGTTAAGTGTAGCGGATAACAGGGGTTTTGCCGCACTTTATTTTCATCAGATCCCGTGCCCTGCCGGGCAAAAAACCTGCGATCAGCGCGGATAAATCGTCATTTACCCTGGTTTTCCCGGATATCTGCCGCCGGGCTCGCGGCAATCTGCGCATCCTGCCGCAGACCCGTGCCGCGGTTCAGGAAGGCCTCGATACCGGTAAGGATCGCGTCGACGGGAGCATCTCTGACCTGCGATTCGCTGACCACAATCTGCCGCGCAGCAGCATAATTCGGTGCCCAGATTTTATAACCGGGAAGTCCGGTATCTTTCAGCCGTCGCCGGTTATAGACCGCCAGCAGGTTGCGGTTAAGGGCATTGGCGATATGGACTATCGCGGTGTCGATACTGATCACCAGTTCGGCGATCCTGACCGTTTCAATGGCCGTATTAATGGTACTGTCGGGAATGATACAGACTCCGGGGCCGGCAAATTCCCTGACTTTCTGCGGGATGCCGGTGATCACGATTTTACTGTCCGGCCTGGTCTGGCGCAGATAAGCGATAATTGCCTGCACCTGAGTGACAGAGAAATCTTTATCCGGCGCGCCGGAAAGCGGGTTAATGGCAATCACACTCTCCCCCGGGGAATAACTGAGGGCACGACAGACTTTTTCCCGCTCCTGCGGCGATCCTCCCAGGAAATAACGGGTGTGTTGCGGATAAATAGAAAACAGGGCCAGAACTTTCCGGTGCCGAGCGGTAACGTGGGTATCTGCGTCCAGGTGTGCGAGGGAATAATGGTAGATTTTCAGCCCGTCTTTATTGAAGCCGATATTACACTCAGCCCCCAGACGCCAGAGTAACTTTAACCGCTCATAGTCATGGACATCATCAAAGTCGATCACTGCCCCGAATTTTTCGGCGCGTAATTGATGCAATGACATTCTGTTTTTATACAGGAAGATCTTTTCCAGATAGTCGCACCCGGAGAGCATCTGCCCGCACACCGGGCCGGTCAGTACCGAGACCTTATATCCCTGGTCTGCCAGATGGCGGGCGGTGAAGGTGGTCACGACCATATCGCCGGCTTTATCATCGAGACGCAGTAAAAGAATATGGCGCAGCCGGGTCAGTTCGGGTGGCTGCCGGAAATATTGAAGATTCAGCCAGCGGGCGAGCAGGCGGCCTTTAAGATGGCGGATAATACGGTTCTTTCTGTGATTGATAGTTTTTAAAACGCCCATAGCCAGACCTTCTGTATCTCTGAAAGGTAAGGGCCCGGGAGCTCAGGATTTTCAGAAACAGGATAATGAGTAAATTAACGTGATCTGTTAATCCATACCGGTATGTTTTGTCGGGAAAAGCAGGAAGCGGTTGCCGGTGCCAGTCTAAAGCGGATAAACAGCGTCTCCGGAGCACATTGTGGTCACCGGTGCACCGTTAACCCACGGAAATTATGGCCTGTAAGCCGCCCCCCGGACAGCAATTTTTTTATCATATTGGTAAATATTATTCTACAAATAAGGAAGGCTGATACACACCCGTCGGCCGTTCATGCCCTGGCGGCCGGTTTGCCCTGTCTGAGGTGCCTCCTGCGTTTCCCGCAGTGATAAAATGATGCACGGATAACCGGCAGCAGAAACTGACAACGCTCGTCCACAGCCCGGGATTGCCGGTGAATAACGGTATACCCTTGAACTACCGGGCGGACAGCAATAACAGAAATAAGCGCTAAGCAGGCAGGGGGCTAAGTCCTCAGACCTGACCAGGAGGAGGGCGTGTTGCCGCAGGGGTGCTGGCTCCCGGGGCAGGGGGGAGAACAGCCCGCGGGCCGGCCAGCGGGACATCTGTCAGCTACCCAGGGGAGTGAGTGCGATCACCTTTGTCACCGCCGGTACTGGTGGCAGAGTGAACCGGCGCGGGATATGACAGATAACGCGGTGACGGGTAACCTGCTGAACGGGATGTTCGCCGGCTGTCCCTGCAAAAACGGGCACCCACAGGCACCCGTTTTTCACCGTCACTTCACGTTTCGCTATGGCGGTGACTCAGAACATTTCAGCCATATTCAGCTGGCTCATCAGTAATGCATTGGCACTGTAGTCAACCGGAATAGCCACCACGGCCGGGCCCTGTACATCCATGGCGGCCCGCAGGGTCGATTCCAGCGTCTCTGACGAGGTCACTGCGAAACCTTTGGCACCAAAAGCTTCGGCATAGGCTTTGAAATCGATCGGTCCGAAATCCACGCCGGACGCACGGTTGTACTTTTTCTCTTCCTGAATAGCGACCATGTTGTAGCAATTATCGACCCAGATAATATGCAGAATGTTCACACCCAGACGCACCGCGGTTTCCAGTTCCATGCTCGATTGCATAAAGCCGCCGTCCCCGGAGACAGAAACCACTTTACGTTGCGGGTCAACCAGTGCAGCACCGATCGCCCAGGGCAGGGCCACCCCCATCGTTTGCTGACCATTAGAGATCAGTACCTGACGGGCACGGAAGCTATACAGATAACGGGCGATCCAGATATGGAAGCTCCCCATATCGACACACAGGGTCACATCACTGTTAACGATATCCTGCATGGCACGGACCAGACGCAGCGGATGAATGGCAAACTGCTGCAGGCTGCGGCCTTTCTGGGCCAGTAACTCACGCTGCTGCTGACGTTCCTGCAGGATAAGCGTGGTGCTCTGGCTGAGTGCATAGCGGTGATTAATCTGTTCTGCCAGCAGATCCACGGTTCCGGCAATATCCCCGATCAGTTCAATGTCCGGAGAATAGTGGCTGTCGGTTTCGGCCGGTAAGACATCGATATGGACCAGCCGGGCCGTTCCCTGATTCCATTTCACCGGCTCGTATTCCACCGGGCTGTAACCGACGGTGATAATCAGGTCTGCATTCCGCAGTAACTGATCACCGGCCTGGTTATTGAACAGGCCCACACGTCCGGCAAAGCGGGAAAAGTGGTTCTGGTCGATCACCCCGGCCGCCTGATAGGTACTGGTGACCGGAATTTCACTGCGGGTCAGCAGACGGCGAACGGCATCGGCATTACGAGGCTGACTGGCCATCAGACCCAGCAGCAGGACCGGATTTTTCGCCTGAGCGATCAGGGCAGAGACTTCATTGATCTCTTTCTGCGGTGCTGTACCCAGCGAGGGCAGTCGTGCGCTCAGTACATGCCCGCTGGCCGGTTCATTTACAATATCCATCGGCAGACTGATAAATGAGGCGCCGGGACGCCCAAACTCAGCCGCCCGGAAGCCGTTAGAGAGAACCTCTGCAATCGCAGACGAGGACGTAACCTCAGCGGAGTATTTTGTGACCGGACGGAACATGGAAACGGTATCCATGGTCTGGTGAACCTGTTTCAGATGGTCCTGACGGCTGACCGCACCGCCGATAGCCACAAAAGGGTCACCTTCTGACGTCGCGGTTGCCGCACTGGTGATAAGGTTTGAGCAACCCGGACCGGAGGTAACCAGTGCCACTCCGGCTTTACCGGTCAGACGGCCAATGGCACCGGCCATAAATCCGGCATTGGCTTCCAGTCGCACCGGAACGGTAATAATCGAAGAATCTTCCAGCGAATCGAAAACCCGGTCAATTTTAGCGCCGGGAATACCAAACACATATCTGACCTGCTGTTCTTCTAACTGGGCAACGACCAGGTCGGCACCACATTTCCACTCGGTTTTTTTATCACTCTTGTTCACAATAAGGTCCTTACTCGCCTGTTCGATAGCGGATTAGCCTTCAACAGACTGGATGGCTGCACTCAGATCTTCAGGATTAAGATCGGCGTTACGGAAGTCTTCGTCCTTAGGAAAATCGATCACCAGTTTTTCGATGGTACCAAAGGTGAGCCGGCCTTCCCTGACCTGATAATCGAGCACATGACCACCACTGCTGCGTTGCTGGTTAATAAAGTGTTCGTGATAACCGGCGACATTGATCCCCTGCATAAATTCCGGTGTCAGGAAACCAATCAGCACTCCGTCCTGTTGCTCAATATGAAACACCGGCTGTTCTTCAACCGCCTGCATCATGGGTTTATAAGGACGGTGCTGTTCCGGTACGGTTCGCGTATCGACTTTGTCGAAATGACCATCGATGCGCAGCGCACAGAAGATATTCTGACTGGCGACATTGGCATCGATAATGTCGTGGATCTGCTGACGACTGTGTGGTTCTCTGATGGTGTATTCGTGTGTCGGATTGAAAAAGGTCATCACCGCAAACGGGGTTTTCTGATCCGGTGAGGCACTGCGCGCACTGCCATCACTGCGCAACTGAAACACATCACTGTTGAACGCGATCATCTCCCCATCCAGATGGTTAAATGTTCCGAGTCCGAAATCACCGTGCTCCAGTAACTGACGGATAGTCGTCTCGCCTTCATAGACGCCGCTGAGTAATGCACTCATCAGTGAGGCCTGGTAGACGATATTCTCGCCGCGATCTTTTTCTAATTTTAACGCTGCCCTGGTAATATCACTGATGCAGGAACACCCGCAATGTTTCGTTTCCATGATTTATCCCTGAGGTTTTATGTTTAACCTTATGGCCTAAAGGTTGACAGGATGGCGGGGATAATTCCAATATGATGCACTACTCACTTTAAGACGTTTTTGATATGGAACTTCGGCATTTACGCTATTTTGTTGCGGTCGCGGATGCGGGGAATTTTACTCGTGCGGCAGAAAGTCTGGGGATTTCCCAGCCGCCGTTAAGTCAGCAGATACAGCGGCTGGAGCATGAAATCGGCAGCCCGCTGCTGCGCCGGCTGACCCGCAGTGTCGAACTGACACCGGCAGGAAAAGTGCTATATGAAGATGCAATTAAAATCCTGAAAATGTCTGATTCGGCGTTTGAGAAAGCCTGCAGTGTCGGACGGGGACTGAGCGGGTCGCTGCGGATAGGTTTCGCGTCCTCAACCGCACTCAACCCACAGGTCTTTACGCTGTTACACAACTTCCGCGACCATTATCCGATGATTAATCTTCTGCCCGGCGAATTGCATATGTCAGCGCTGATTAATGAATTGCTGAAAGGTGCCATCGATATCGCGTTTATTCGTCTGCCCTGCGACAGAAGCCGGGAAGTGGATTATCGGGTGATCGATAATGAAGAGATGGTCGTAGCGTTACCGCTGAATCATCCGCTGGCAGAGCGTCCTGCACTCAGCTCACTGGCAGACTTACGCGATGACACGCTGATTATCTTCCCGCGGGAGATCTCGCCCGGACTCTATGACTCGGTGATATCGGCCTGTCATCATGCGGGGTTTACGCCGCCGACCTTTGCGCAATCGCCGCAGACGACATCGGCTATCAGTATGGTGGCGACCGGCTTTGGTTATGCGATAGTGCCGATCTCACACAGCAGAATTGACCAGGCGAATGTCTGTTATCTGCCTATCGAAGGAGCGCCACTGAAAGCTCAGGTTGCACTGGCCTGGCGGCGTCATAACCTGAGTAAAGCGGGCGAGCATTTTCTGGCTTTGCTGTAAGCGACGCGGTGGCGTGGTATGGCCTCCGCCAGGAGGGTGGCAGGGGGGCGCGGAATGAAAACGGATCCCCGCAATATCATTTATGACCGAAACGGAGTTTTCCGGTCTGCATAGCTCCCGGGAGGATGAGGATATCATGCGCCGTCCGGTTTATATGCCCGTGCATCCGGAGAGGCACCGGGCAATAGCGTCGCCGTCTGACTTTGTCTGTCACTGCATATTCTGCTTAACGTGTCCTGCCGGGGGGGCTGTCCGTGGCCCGCTGTACATCATGGAAGGCCATCGGGCAATAGCGTCGCCGTCTGACTTTTTCTGTCACTGCATATCCTGCTTAACATGTCCTGCTGGCGGGTGTTCTGTCCCGGGGCCCCCTGTATGCCAGCAAAGGGATTACGCAGAGTCATTTTTCTCAGGCTGATGATCCGCGAATAAAGGCGTTATCACAGGGATAGCTATCCCCGGGAAAAAGGGCAGCGATGACTTCAGAACTCCCGCAGGATAACTCAAAGCGTCAGGCACCGCCAGCTGGCTGGGCCTGTCAGGCGTCAGCCGATAAAGTCCTGATCGTCGATGATCCTTAGTGGCTCGATATCGCTCTCTTTCTTAATCACCAGCGTCGGGTCAGAACGCAGGCAGGCCCCGCCGTAGTGGCCCCCGACGGTGAACGTACAGACCTGAATATATCGTCCGGCCACCCGTGGCAGGCACCAGAGTTGCTGATAGATACTGGTCTGCCCGGAAAACCGGCCGCCTGTCTCGCCGAGTAACTGTTCACTGTGACTCACCAGTCCGATATTACTGCCGCAACGTCCCCCGATAGGCTTGATGGCATAGCCGGTCTGTTGCAGTTCCTCATTAATGGTGAAGTCAGTATCCAGCAGATATTTATGGTGCGGGAACAGCGACCAGAGCACCGGAAGGATCGCTTTATTGCCCGGGATCACGGTCCACAACGGTTCAAACACCATCACCTCAGGTCGCAGTAGTACATCCATCAGCCGGACCTGATGGTCGGCTTCTCCGGTACGGATCGGTAAGGCGGCCGGCGTTTCGGCTTCACATTCGGCCCGCAATTGTTCCAGCACGGTTTCCCAGGCCCAGGTTTTCCAGACACAGTTTACTTCACGGGCATCCGCGTCAATCAACTGACCGGTGGCGCTCCAGTGTAATTCCCCGAGGCCGTGCAGAATTTTGCTTTCAAAGCCGGCATCGGTTAATGCCTGTTGCATCATCAGCGCATGATAATTTTCCTCAACATCCTCATCCTGAAGAATATGCACGAACGGCAGGGCATCACTGTGTTTCCAGGCATCCGCCAGCGTATTGATCAGACGACGGCAGGGATCTTTACCTTCGTTAACGCCCCCCTGACGTGCCCATTTCCCCAGCACGATGCCGCCTTCTGTGTGACAGGAGGCAGAATCCGCGTTGTATTCGTAGACTTTCAGGCCCCGTTCATCCAGACAAAAGTCGAGCCGGCCGGTGATCATATGATGGCGGCGCCTCTGCCAGGAGAGCCGCAAGCGAGGCCAGAGAATTTCAGGGATATCAAACAGGCGCAGCAGGCTGTCATCCCGCAGTACTTTATCGGTGGCATGAAGGTACATCAGGTGCAGTTCGTTGGTGGCGCTGATCAGTTCCTGTTCTGCACTGCGGGAGATCGTAAAATACTGACAGGGATCGGCATTGATCACCGCACCGTGATTGGCCTGCATATAGGCATGTTCAACCGGGTTATTGTTATCCAGCCATTCACCGGAAAATCTGTCCGCGTCCGGCAGGCGTTTAGCGTGGATTGCCAGGTATTCCGCCGCAGTTTCGGGCGCAGGCAGGCTGTCGACGCTATCGCAGGTCTGAACCATCCAGCCGAGGATCTCCGTGTCATCAAAGGTATCTTCGATAATATAGCGACCGTTATCACAGCGCAACACCAGCTCACGGGTCCATTGCTGTCCGGCAGGTAACGGGCTATGGACCACATTCTGTTCAACTATCTGTATTTTTCCGGCATAGACACGGGTAATGACCGCGACATGGCCGGTGGTTTCAAATTCCCCTCCCTGTTGCCAGATCAGTAACGCGCCGGACACCGGTGGCCGGGCACTGCCGTTAGCAAAAGCCTGCAATGGCAGAATATCGTCATTAACCACCTGGCGAAGAAAGCGCAGGGCGAAGATTTCGTAAGCCATCCGCACATCGGTAAAGACTACACCGTAGTTCAGATACAGAAAGCGACGGGCGAATTCCACACATTGCCACTTATAGCCCATATATTCGTTGCCAAGATAACTCCTCAGTGACGCATCGTCCGGAAACTCTTCGCTGTCCAGCGAATCGTAATCAGAAGAATAGATGGCGACGCCACCGGGGGCGTAACCTAATACTGTGCCGAAAGGAGCGTGATTTTGCGTAAGTTCCACAATCATTTTTTGCCTTAATCGAAAAACAGCCAGCCTGAGGCCGGGCGTGTTCAGTATCCCTGATCTCAGGAGCGTCCCGGGCGAGGCGGGTTCAGGGAGTGTTTCCCGGAGCAGGGTGCCGGATACAGCGGACGGCAGACGGGGCGGGCAAAATAATCATAGCACTAAAATTTATGAAATAAACCGGGGTTTACGTGACGTTGTCACTTTCATCAGGGTATCCTCTGGCGACAAGACTGCCCGCAGCCCCTGCTGGCAACAGAGGCCGACAGCGGGATCGTTTATTCTCACCTGACTTTCTCCGTAGCTCGTTCTTACGCTCGTCCGGACTGGCGGGTTATGGTGGAAAAGCCGCCCGCAGCCCCTGCTGGCAACTGAGGCTGACAGTGGGATCCTTTATTCGCCACCTGACTCTCTTCGTAGCATGTTCTTACGCTCGTCCGGGCTGGCGGGTTATGGTGGAAAAGCCGCCCGCAGCTCCTGCTGGCAACTGAGACTGACAGCGGGATCGTTTATTCTCACCTGACTCTCTCCTGGCTCGTTCTTACGCTCGTCCGGGCTGGCGGGTTATGTGGAAAGGCGGCCCGCAGCATTTGCGGGCCGCAGAGGCTTACAGTGCGATAGTTAATTCCCCGAGGTTTTTTACCAGTGCCATGTTTTCACGGTAGTCGACCGGGCAGGCAATCACCGTCACACCGTCGCTGGCCAGGGCTTCGTTTAGCACCGGCAGTAATTCCCCGGCAGAAGAGATCTGATGACCGCGGGCACCAAAACTTTCGGCGTACTTCACGAAATCAGGGTTACCGAAATCCACCGAATCATGGGCACCTTCTTCAATATCCATTTTCCATTTAATCAGTCCGTAACTGCCATCCACCCAGACCAGCACGACCAGCGGAATACGTTCACGGACAGCAGTCTCAATTTCCTGGGAATTCATCATAAAACTGCCATCCCCCATACTGGCCAGTACCTTACGCCGGGGAAACGCCAGTTTTGCCGCAATCGCGCCGGGCAGGGAAAATGCCATGGTGGATAATCCGTTTGAGGTCAGGCAGGTCAGGGGCTGATAGGTCGGATAAAGACGGGAAACCCACATCTTAATCGCCCCGGTATCCGCCAGTACAATATCATGGTCATCCAGCGCACTGCGCATATCAGCCACCACCCGTTGCGGTTTCAGCGGGAAACTGTCGTCATGACGGCCTTTCTCCAGTTCCTGCTCACGCAGGTGGCGGATTGTGGCGCTGCCCGGTTGAGCATGCAGCGGTGCTTCACCCAGCGCCTCGCTCAGTGCGGCCAGTGTCAGTGAAATATCTGCAGCCAGGGCGATATCGGTGCGGTAGTGACGGTCGGTATCCGGAAGGAAACTATTAATATGGATGATTTTTTTGTCGGCCTGCGGGTTCATTCTTTCCGGGGCAAATTCCTGAAGTTCGTAACCCACCGCCAGGATCACATCGGCTTTATCGAAGGCAAAATTCTCGTAATCATGGCGCATAAAGCCCATAACCCCCAGCGCATGCTGACTGCGATCACTCACCACGCCTTTCCCCATAAAGGTGGTCGCTGCCGGGATCTGATAACGTTCGGTAAACCGGTTCAGCGCTTCCGCGGCACCGTTTCTCGCCACGCCGTGTCCGGCCAGGATGACAGGGAAGCGGGCTTCACGCAGCCGTTGCGCGATAGCCGAAACCGTCTCCGGCGGCGGCAGCGAAATGCTGCTGGTCACCGGTGGAATGGGCTTCAGGGTATCGGGTACCGGCATCGCTTCCACATCCTGCGGAATGGCCAGATAAGTGGCCCCCGGCCGCTCCTGCTGTGCTATCTGAAAGGCTTTACGGACCATTTCAGCCGAGGCGTCCGGGGTGTAAAGCGTTTCTGCCCACTGAGTGACCGGCCGGAACATAGCCGGCAGATCGACAATCTGATGGGATTCTTTATAGATCCTGTTCAGGCCTACCTGGGCCGAAATCGCTACCAGCGGGCTGGAATCGGTCTGCGCATCGGCAGTGCCCAGCAATAAATTGATGGCACCGGGGCCGAGGGTCGCGGTGCAGACCCCGGCTTTACCGGTCAGGCGACCGTAGATATCGGCCATAAAGGAGGCGGCCTGCTCATGGCGGACCAGAATGAAACGGATATTTTCTGAGGCAGTGATGGCACGAACGAATTTAATATTTTCCTCGCCCGGGATCCCGAAGACGTACTTCACGCCTTCGGCTTCAAGACAGGAAACAAGAAACTCTGCGACATTTTTTGTTTTAACGGTCATACATTATCTCCGGGATATCGGTTATCGGCTCAAACCGCAACGAAGGGTTAATTATCCGGCCAGGTAATATAACAATCCGCCCATGGTCAGAATCGAGAAAAGTGTACTGAAGAAGAGAATGGAAGCGATTTCCTGCCCGGCCGTTTTATATTGAACCGCCAGGATGACACAGACGGAGGCGGTCGGAATGGCCATGCTGATCACCGACAGGCTGAGTGTCTGTCGGTCGGTATGCAGCCAGATCGCCAGGGCCATAATCAGTAACGGCAGCAGGATATTCTTAGCCACAATGGACAGGATCACCGTGCGGTTAAACACCACATGATAGGAGTACAAAATCACCCCGGACGCGAACAGCGCCACGCCTCCGGTGGTTCCGCCGAGCAGTTGTAAGGCGCTGCGGAACGCCGCGGGAATATGCAGGTTACACAGTAAAAGGATCAGCGCCAGTACCGGGGCCCAGACCACGGGTTCTTTCAGGGTATGGACAATATGTTGCAGAAAGGAGTCGTCCTTCTTTTCTGTATCGGAAGAGGAGAGGATCAGAATAGTCAGCGGTACCTGGAAGAGGTTCATAATAATACTGCATAAGGCGATGGGAATGGTGCTGATAGTTCCGTACAGATGGCCCAGTACCGGTACCCCGACAAAAGGGACCGCCGGGCCGGAAACCGACAGGGCCAGCAACGCCGCCAGACCGGGTTTCTGACGAAACAGATAGCGTACCAGCAGAAAGACAAGCAGATATCCTCCCACCATGCCGGCCAGCAGGATGACGGCAATCACTCCCTGGGCAAGCAATACGGAACGTGAGAGACCCATCATCCCCGCAAACAGGGTTAACGGCAGGGCATACAGCATTACCATCCGGTTGAGTACCGCTCCCTGACCGGCATCAAAATCATGGTGCCAGCCGGCAATAAACCCCAGCAACAGTGTGACGACTATCGGCAGAAGTGCCGGGATAATCAGATCAATCATTATTGTCCTCCCGCATCAGGTCTGGCAGCATCGCCGGGCCAGGGCTGTGGCCCGCAAAGGCATCTAAAGTAGCTCTGATGATCCAGGATGTATAGCGCGCGGCTTACGGGGAATACGTAAGTTTTACTGATGAAACAACTCCGTAAATAAATGTTATTTCCGCACGAAGACTGTCAGCCTGCAGGAATTAAGGGCAGGTTTCAGCCGGTGATATAAAACATGGCGATATGCTTAAACAGCTATTTAACCTTGTATATTGCAGGGTTAATCGGGTAAGGGCATTAATTTTCATCGGGTTATTTTTCATCCCTTCAGGAAATAAGCGCCACGGGAAGCCGGTCACACCGTTCTGTAAGAAAATAATGTAAGCTGATATTAACCTGTCACCGGGATTGAAGGGTAAAGAATTTCTTTTGTGTTTTTCCTTTTCTGCGGCAGTCAGGGCGGCGCCATATCAGGAAATTACCATGAGAATGACACTGCAAAGCATTACGCTGCCGTCTATATTTATTACTCAGCAGGTCCTTATCACTGACCTGACCAGAATATTCGCTTCTTACTGACCCGAAGGCTAATGCTATGGAACTGAAGGATTACTACGCTATTCTCGGGGTGGAACGCACTGATGATACAAAAGCCATAAAGACGGCTTATCGCCGTCTGGCCAGAAAATTTCATCCCGATGTCAGTAGTGAGAAAGATGCAGAGACAAAGTTTAAAGAGATCGCCGAAGCCTATGAAGTGCTGAAGGACAAAGAGCGTCGGGAAGAATATGACACCCTCTGGCAGCACCGCAATGATCCCCGTTTTAATGAGTATTCTTCCTCAGGTCCGGCCTATTCAGACGCCGGAAGTGCCGGGCAGGAAGACTTTTCTGACTTCTTTAGCTCCGTTTTTGGTCAGCAGTCGCGACAGGCCCGGCAACCCCGGCCGGAGCGTGGGCAGGATATCGAAACCGAAGTGGCCGTTTTTCTTGAAGAGGCCCAACGGGGGGAAACCCGGACCATTCAGTTCAGTTTACCGGTCCGTAATGGCTTTGGGATGATCGTCAGTGAAATCCCGAAAACGCTGAAGGTAAAAATCCCTGCCGGTATCGGTGACGGTGAACGGATCCGACTGAAAGGCCAGGGCGGACCGGGGAGCGGTGGCGGACCTGCCGGCGACCTGTATCTGGTCATCCGTATCGCTCCGCATCCTCTGTTTGATGTGACGGGGAATGATATGGAGGTTGTTCTACCGCTGGCCCCGTGGGAGGCGGCGCTGGGAACCAAAGTATCGGTACCGACATTGCAGGACAGCATTCTGCTGACCATTCCACCAGGGACACAAGCCGGGCAGCGTCTTCGGGTAAAAGGGAAAGGCCTGGCCGGGAAGCAGAATCAGGGAGATCTGTACGCCGTGGTGAAAATTGTGATGCCACCCCGGCCGGATGAAAAATCACAGGCACTCTGGCAGCAACTGGCTGACGCCGGGTCGGCGTTTGATGCCCGCCGGGGATGGGGGAAAGAATAATGAGTCATGTCACAATCACCTTTACCGTCACCGAGTTTTGTCTGCATACCGGCTTAAGCCGGCCGGAACTGACCGAAATTATTGGCCTGGGAGTCCTGGAGCCACAGGGCGATGTCTCTGAGCAGTGGCTGTTTGATGATGAATCGCTGGCGCTTTGCCTTCGGGCCCAGCGTCTGCGCCGCGAACTCGAACTCGACTGGCCGGGTATTGCGGTGACGCTTTCGTTACTGGATGAGATAGAACGGCTTAACAGTGAAAACAGGCAGCTGCATCAGCGTCTGCAGCGTTTCACCTCCTGTTAGCGTAATACGCCCTGCCTCGGCGGCAGGGCGCTAATCTGTGTTCCGGCCCTGGTCAGACAGCGGACAAGAGGCTGTTCATGCTGCGGGATTGTATTACCGCACCTTGCAGAGGCGCGGCTTATGCTGAAGTAGCACTTTCCCTGGTAAACAACGCTTGTCTGTACAGATAATACTCCCCTGATAATTTTTGCCGCCGGTGGCGTCGCTTTCCGGGCAAGGCCGTCGGGACACTAAAACTTTCCCCGGTAAACAACGTTTGTCCTTACAGATAATACTCCCCAGATAATTTTTGCCGCCGGTGGCGTCGCTTTCCGGGCAAGGCCGTCGGGACACTGTCTCCTGAAGAATCGCTCCCGGTGAATCTGTCGTGACGGCGCTGATCTGTTACTTCTGCGGGGCCGGCGAACTCATTACCTTAAACACTCTGATGGTCAGCGATAGACAGGGATCACCGGCAGCCGGAGAGGTATCACCGTGGGCGCCGCAACCTTTCCTCATCCGGGACACCGGTTACGCTGCGATGAGATCATCCTTCACCGGGTCAATGGCGGGCCAGCCAACCGCAGGTCTCTCCGATCAGTAATTGCCTGTTGTCAGAATTCCTGCTCTGGTTTGCTGATGTACTGATGTACTGATGTACTGATGTACTGATGTACTGATGTACTGATGTACTGATGTACTGATGTACTGATGTACTGATGTACTGATGTACTGATGTACTGATGTACTGATGTGCTGATGTGCTGATGTGCTGATGTGCTGATGTGCTGATGTGCTGATGTGCTGATGTGCTGATGTGCTGATGTGCTGATGTGCTGATGTGCTGATGTGCTGATGTGCTGATGTGCTGATGTGCTGATGTACTGATGTACTGATGTACTGATGCCGATGCCGATGCCGATGCCGATGTGCCGATGCGGCGACCGGGAAAGGGGATGGTTAACGGAGTTAACATACCGGTTCCGGCAAATCACCGCATAAGATCCACCACAGCTATGACCTGCAGCAACCTTTCTCCTCAAGCGCCTGGTGGGCGACAACCCCTTTAATGCTTTTTATCGCTGACCGGTTGGCTGGCCAGCCGGTATGACATCTTGATGGCTACGGTAAGTTCAGCGACTTTACGGGGATCGCGGACAGGCAAGCCAGCGTCAAGCGGGTACAAAGGATGACCTTGTTAATCCTGAAAACGGGTTTCCTCACGCAGATGATAGTAAACAGTGTAACTTTATGGTTTATAAGGAAAACAGGGATAAATGGCCTGATAATATTTGGTCTTTTTGTATGATTATCAGTCATGGTATCGGTTCCTTTGCGGCCGGGTTTGCAATTCAGATTTAAGCCTATTAAGGTGTGCGCCAGACAATGTCAGCGCTTTAATTCTTATTGGCATAAAGCTTGCTTGTATATAAGACAGGTCCTCAGATAAGAGAACTGACCTGCGGTAGCCGCTGCGGTTGCGCAGCATTCAAGACAATACATTAACCTGCAGAGTAAATAATTATGTGGCTCAGGGAAACCAACAGCGCCGAGCGTAAAACGCTCGCCGCTGCTTTTATGGGATACGGGATCGATGCGTTCGACTCCATGATTTACACCTTTATGATCCCGACGTTTATTGCGTTGTGGGGCATGACAACCACCGAAGCCGGGTACATCGCAACCGGTGCATTAATATCATCCGCCGTGGGCGGATGGCTTGCCGGGATCCTGGCAGACAAATATGGCCGGGTCAGAATGCTGCAGGTCACCGTCCTCTGGTTTAGTTTCTTCACCCTGTGCAGCGGGTTTGTTCACTCACCGGAACAACTGCTGTTTACCCGGGTTATGCAGGGGCTGGGATTCGGCGGAGAATGGTCGGTCGGTTCGGTACTGATTTCTGAAATGATCCGCGCCCGTCACCGGGGTAAAGCGGTCGGTCTGGTACAGAGTAGCTGGGCAGTCGGCTGGGCAGTGGCTGCCATTGCTTACTGGCTGATCTATTCTTCATTCTCTCCGGCACTGGCCTGGAAAATGTTGTTCTGGGTCGGCGCATTGCCGGCGCTGATCCTGGTCTGGTTACGTCGCAACCTGCAGGACCCGGAAATTTATCTGCAAACGCGCCGCCGTCAGCAGGAGACCGGGGTATCGGAAGGCAGCTTTATGCAAATCTTCCACCCGAAAATGCTGCGTATCACGCTGTTTTCCAGTCTGCTGGCCACCGGTATGCAGGGGGCTTACTATGCGGTCACCACATGGCTGCCGACGTTCCTGAAAACTGAACGTCACCTGTCAGTGCTGAACACCAGTGGTTACCTGGTCATACTGATTGCAGGATCCTTTGCCGGATATCTGACCAGTGCCTGGGTTTCCGATGCGTTTGGCCGTCGCCGCTGTTTTATCCTGTTTGCTCTGTGCGCCATCGTGCTGGTGGTCAGCTATACCTTGCTGCCGGTGACCAATGCGGTAATGATGGTCCTTGGCTTCCCGCTGGGCTTTTTCCTGTCCGGTATTTTCTCAGGAATGGGGGCCTACCTTAGTGAGTTATATCCGGGGCATATCCGGGGATCGGGGCAGGGATTCTGTTATAACTTTGGCCGTGCCGTCGGGGCTATCTTCCCGGGAATGATTGGTTACATGAGCGGGCACATGCCTCTGGGCACCGCTATCGGTTATATGGCTGGCGGCTCGTATCTGCTGGTGATTATTGCCTGCCTGGCATTACCGGAAACCCGTGGTAAACAACTGGACGCGGCGGGTTAACTCCGGGGCTGAGGTTGAGGATTGCTATTTATATCCGTCGCTTTATAGTGAAGCGACGGACTAAAAAGCAGAAGAGTCATACCCGTTATGCCTGAAACCTACCCGCAGATCTCCGCTGCCCGCGCCGCCCGCGCGAGCTACCGGCAGGGGACTGTTATGCCTACCGCCGGTGTCGCCCCCGGGATGACCCAGGCCAATATGATTGCCTTACCGCCGGATTACGCCTGGGATTTTCTGCTGTACGCGCAGCGTAACCCGAAGGCGTGTCCGGTACTGGATGTGATCGAATCCGGCCGGACAGAGACACCTCTGGCCGCCGGGGCGGACATCAGCCGGGATATTCCGTTATATCGCGTCTGGCGAAATGGCCGGCTGGCCGAAGAAATTACCGATGCCTCCGCTCTCTGGCAGCAGCATCCTGACTTAGTCACCTTCCTGATTGGCTGCAGTTTTACCTTTGAGACCCCGCTGGCGGAGGCCGGTATCGACATCCGCCACATCAGTGCCGGGTGTAATGTGCCGATGTACCTTACCCGCCGAGAATGCCGTCCGGCAGGGAAGCTCCGCGGCAGGCTGGTGGTGTCAATGCGCCCGATACCGGCGGACCGGGTGGCCGATGCTGTGGCGATCAGCGGGCGCTATCCTTCCGTTCATGGTGCGCCTGTGCATATCGGTGACCCTGCGGGCCTGGGCATTACCGATCTCCGGCATCCGGATTTTGGCGATGCAGTGGAGATCCGGCCCGGAGAGATCCCGGTCTTCTGGGCCTGCGGAGTGACTCCGCAAGCGGCGGTGATGGCCTCACAGGTGCCGTTAGCGGTCAGCCATGCGCCCGGGCATATGTTTATTACCGATATCGCAGACAGCACCTTTCATATCTGATCACTGAACAGCATCACCGTCAGATATGGGTCTGCTGCGCCAGTTCGCCGAGTATTCTTTCGCCCTCCGCATCCTGTGGCAGAAACACCAGCAAACGGGAACCATCGCGGGGGGCAGAGAACCAGTTCATCTGCTGCAGGGTGAAGTGACCGTGGCGCGGATGGTTAAAATGTTTAATGTGATTTTCGATACTGCGGATTTCATAATGCTGTTGCCAGAGCTCATAAAAGCGGGACGAGACGGCAAAAAAACGCTCCAGTAACTCTTCCCAGCGCGGATCTCCGCGATATTCCGCCATCCCGGCGCGGAAATAAGCCACATAGAGGGGTAACAGCATTGACTCATCACACAAACGGCTGCGCCATTGTGCATTCGTCAGGTACTGATAAATGCAGTTCCGTTCCGCGATCGGTACCGTATCAAGATCCACGCCCATCAGGCGGCAAAAGGCTGCGTTATAGCCGAGAATATCGAAATTCGGTCGTTGCAGTGTCGCCGGATTTGGCATCAGCGAGTTGAGTAACCGCTGTGATGCCGGGCCTGCCTGCCGGCATTCTGCGCCCGTCGGGCCCGCCGGTACCGGCAGCCCGGCCAGGATAAACAGGTGGCGGGTTTCTGCCGGCGTGCATTGTAATGCCTTACTGACTGCCGATAAGACGGTGGCCGAGGGCTTCATCTCCCGGCCCTGTTCAAGCCAGGTGTACCAGGTCACACCGACATCCGCCAGCATTGCCACTTCCTCCCGGCGCAGGCCGGGGGTACGGCGGCGGCCGGTATTCGGTAACCCCAGACGTTGCGGGTCCAGGCTTTCCCGGCGGGTACGCAAAAAGGCGGCCAGTAACTGACGGCTGTTTTTTTCCTGTCTCACAGGACTGACAGCGGAAGGCTGCATGGTCATTCTGTACTCCAGCATGGTAGTGCTGATACCAGTATAAGCAGGTACTGGTACCCTGTTAAATATTCCTCAATACTACGGGCAGAAAATAAAACACACAATGGAGCTTTCATGAAAGCGACACCTGCCTCGCCCGGGAAAACCGGTCTGATACTGTTACTGACGGCGCAAATGTTACCGTTGATAGATACCTCAATCACTAACGTTGCACTGGAATCGATCACCCGTTCACTGTCCAGCAGTGCCACAGATCTGGAGTTGATTGTTGCGCTGTACGGCGTCGCCTTTGCCGTCTGTCTGGCCGTGGGCAGCAAACTCGGCGATAACTATGGCCGGCGGCGGATACTGCTGACCGGGGTGACTATTTTCGGCCTCGCCTCTCTGTTCTGCGGTCTGTCCGCCACTGTGACTCAGTTACTGATCGCCAGGACGGTTCAGGGGATGGGGGCGGCCCTGATTGTGCCGCAAATTCTGGCAACCCTGCATGTGACATTGTCCGGGCACGCCCACGGCAGGGCAATCAGCCTGTACAGCGGCATCGGGGGACTGGCATTTATTATCGGACAGGTCGGGGGCGGCTGGCTGGTGTCGGCAGATATCGCCGGGCTGGGCTGGCGTAATGCATTTTTTATTAATGTGCCCATTTGTCTGCTGGTTCTGATGTTTAGTCTGCGCTTTATTCCGGAAACCCGTAATGACCAGCCTTCGCGCATCGACTGGCAGGGCACAGTCTTACTGGCAATTATCCTCTGCTGTCTGCTATTTCCGCTGGCTCTGGGGCCGGTGATGCACTGGTCGTGGATGATGCAGGGAGCCTTTATCGCCGTGCTGCCACTGGCTCTGCTGATGCGTTATGGCGCACTTGTGCAGCAACGGCGCGGCCTGACCCCGCTGTTACCGCCACGCTTACTCAAACTGCCGGGGGTGCGCTTCGCCTTATTGATTGCTGTGCTGTTTTTCACCTGCTGGTCCGGGTTTATGTTCTGTATGGCGTTAACCCTGCAGGCGGGTGCCGGTATGGGCCCGCTGGCCTCCGGTAACAGCTTTATCGTGCTCGGCGCCTCTTATTTTATGGCTGCACTCTATGCGCCAAAACTGATTGCCCGATACTCTCCGGCCCCTGTATTACTGGCAGGAGTGCTGGTGCAGGTCAGCGGTATTGTGCTGCTGATGGCGACTCTGGCCTGGCAGGGGAATGCCCTGACACTGTGGTCGATCGCCCCCGGCTCGTTGCTGATGGGGATGGGACAGGCGGTGATAGTGAACTGTTTCTACCGGGTGGGGATGCGGGATATTGCTACCCGGGATGCCGGTGCAGGCAGTGCCATTCTCAGTACCTTACAGCAGGCTTGCCTGGGGATTGGGCCCGCCGCCGCGGGCGCGCTCTACCAGCATCTGCATCAGCACCTGAATGGCAGTTATGCCCATGCTATGTCCGGTTTCCTGTTGGCGGAGGCGCTGGTGATGATGGCACTGGGACTCGCCACCCTGCTGAAACGTCACACGCTGACTCTGCCGTCTGTACAGGCAGGAAGCGGGGAGAGCAGCAGGTCTTAAGATCGGACAGAAAAAACGCCCGGGGAGGTCATGCCGGTCGTTTAAGGGAGTAAGGCCCGAAATTTCGGGCCTGTGGTTCAGTTCATCAGGGGGGAAACCCGGGTTCCTCCGTTTTCCCTTTCAACCTATGTATGCGTTTATCTTCTTAAAACGTTTAACTGAATCACATTACCCGGGGAGGCATCGTTTCGGTCTGACTGACGGGGCTGGCTCAGTCGTCGTCTCTCTGCGGCTTGACCCGGGTCGTCAATGCCATAATGGCACTGGCCAGACTGAATACCCAGATGATCCAGGCCATTGTCCACGGAGTGCCGTCGCTGAACATGGCCAGCAATAACGAGGCAAAAATCCCGCTACCGTACTGCAAAGAGCCGATCAGTGCAGAGGCAGAACCGGTGATCTCACCGGCATTATCCAGCGCCGCCGCCGTTGAACCGGCCGCGATAATGCCGTTCATCGAAAAGAAGAACAGGATGGTAATGACAATCAACACCATCCCTGCCGGATGTCCTGCCGAGACCAGTGCCAGCAGGGTTGCCGCAATCGCTGCAACGATCGCCGCGACCTTCAGCAGTTTCTCCAGCGGAAAATGTCGTACCAGATGGCGGTTGGCCTGGCTCATAATCACCACCCCGACGATATTCACCGCAAACAGCCAGCCGAAATATTGCGGGTCAACCCCGAAATAACTGATGTAAACGAACGGAGAGCCGGCAACAAAGGCATACACCCCGAGATAATAAAACGCCAGGCACAGGGTAAAGCGCATAAAAACGGTGTTACGCAGCAGTGAATAATAGTTAGTGACCGCCCTGACAGGGGAGGACTTTACCCGTTTCTCCGGAGGCAGTGTCTCCGGCAGCCAGTAAAGGGAAATCAGCATCAGAGTGCCCAGCCCGGCCAGTAACCAGAATATAGCCTGCCATGAGGCGAAACGGATGATTTGCCCCCCCATTAGCGGGCCGGCGATAGGGGCTATCGACATAATCATCATTAATACCGACAGCATCTGCGCTGCGCGGGTCCGTGTAAACAGATCCCGTATCATTGCCCGTGCCAGCATGGGGCCGGTACAGGCACCCAGTGCCTGAAAGACGCGCCAGAACACGATCTGAGTAATATTGTGCGATAACGAACACCCGATGGAGCCGACAATAAACAGCACCATACCGATCATCAGGGGTTTGCGGCGTCCCAGAGAGTCACTGATCGGCCCCCAGACCAGCTGCGCAATACAGAAACCGAGTAAAAAGCCGGTAATGGTCAGTTCGGTATTACCCTGCAGATCTTTCTGCATCGCGGGTAATGCCGGCAGATAAATATCTGTCGAAAGCGAAGTAAAGGCCATTAACGCGCTGAGGATCAGCACGAAAGGCATGCCGGTGACCGGCAAAGCAGCATGACGCGGCTGTGATTTCATGTCAGACATAAAAATCCTGATGCAAGGAAGCAATGTATGTAAGTCGTAAGCCGTATTAGCTGTGAAGCAGGCAGGTTTGAACGGGTAAGGCCCGGGAGCTGAATTTATCACGGTTAATTCGCGGGGATCTTACCTGACAGACGGGGTCGGGACAAGCCTGAGGCCGCTGCCCCCCCTAAGCGTAGCAGCTATTTTCTGTAAAGAAATAGAGCCAGCGCAAATGGCCGCCGCAGGGAGGTGCTTGATCAGTGAATGCGCTTTGCGCTGCCGGCACTCTGGGCGGCAGCGCCTTTTGCGGGTTTACGCCGGGCTGCGGCTGGAGTACCAGCATAGCAGCGAGCCGCCACAGACCATAAGCGAGCCGGACCAGAAGTTATGACTGAGCGTTTGCCCCAGCAGCAGGGCCGCGAACAGCGAGGAAATCACCGGAATAAAATAGGATGCGGCCGCCAGCAGGGTGACATTGCCATGTAACATACCGATATTCCAGGCGGCATATCCCAGCCCCATGGTCACCGCAATACCGGCCAGACAGCCCAGCACACCGGGGCTGAAATGCATAACCGGGGTATCGGAGAAAAAGAATTTTACCCATAACGCCACCGCGGTCAGGGCGAAAAACAGCGTGATCCCGTTACTGCCATTGGCCAGTTTTTTGGTCAGCACACAATAGACGCCCCAGATGATGGCTCCGGCAAAGGCCATGCCGTAGCTCAGAGGGTTGGAAATAATGTTCCCTGTCACCTCATGCAGTGAAAAACCCTGTTCACCGCCGAGGACTTTCCCTACGCCGGCGAAACAAATCAGGATCCCCGGCAGCATCAGCAGGCCGGGCCGTCGTTTGTCGGCAATCATCGTGAACAGCAGGGTCAGACTGGGCCAGAGATAATTGACCATGCCCACCTCAATCGCCTGGGCATCCGAATGCGCAAAGCCGATGGACAGCGACAGGCAGATTTCATAGGCCACAAACAGTGCCGCCCCGGGGATCAGGTACTTACGCGGGAAGGAAGACAGTGTCGGGATCCCGACCACGAAGAACAGTAACAGCGAACTGCAGGTGTAGATCATCGCTGCGCCGCCGATCGGTCCCAGTCCCTGAGTGACCCCGCGAAGAAATCCGACCAGGGTGCTCCATAATATAATGGCGGTCAGGCCGATTACCGTGGCTTTTCTGACTGGCATACCTGAAATCGCTCCGTCATGGGGGGAAATGGATTGCCCCGGGGTTAGCTGCCGTTGCCGGAGACTAATGAAAGATAAGATTAAATTAACAATAAATAAATAAAAATCAACCGGTTTCCCGGGGGGACAGGGGCTGTTAGTCCGTATCGCTGTGACGGGGATATTCGCGCAGGGGATGTGTAGTATGTACGGAACAGATGACCGACGATGCTGAGAGCAGGGGGCCGGGCGTGCATTGTTACCGGCACTCCCCCGACCGTGTCAGCCTGCAGGAACCGTTCAGGGAACCTTTGGCATTTTCCTGTAACGCAGTGCGTTAGAGACTTTAGGTATCATCATACTGATAACAATAATCAGGCAACCGACAATCTGCGACATCGTAATTTTCTCTGCCAGGATCAGATAGGAGAAAACGTAGGCTGCGGGTAACTCGAGGGTGACCAGCATGCCCGCCAGTGTCTGCGATGTCCGCGGCATCCCCAGCCCGAAAAGCAGCACCGGTAATACAGAAGAGAACATGGCTGTCAGCAGTGACCAGAAACTGTCGGTGGTAAATGGCGAAATAGTGACGTGATCCTTCATTACACAGATAGCCGTAATAAAAGCTCCCAGAGTCAGTAACTTCGCTTTATCTGTGACACGATTACTGGTTGCGATTTGTGAAGAACAGAGGATCACCATACTGTAGCAACAGGCGGCGGATAATCCCCACAGGAGGCCGGTCATATTCAGCGTAACATGGCCACCAAACGCGCCGGTAGCTATCACTACGCCGGAGATGATGCAGACCAGGGCCACGATGTCCTGCCGTGCAACACGGCTGCGTTTGATAAGCGACGTCATCAGCGGGGCTATCCAGGAAGATTGCATGATCAGCAGAGTCGCGGTCGGGACCCCGACATAGGCCACGGCACTGAAAAAACAGTAGGTCACACCGAATAACGGCACTCCCGTTAACAGAGCGATACCTTTCTCTTTCGGCGAGATCACGCCTTTTTTATTACTGCTGAACTCGGAAAGCACAAAAAACAGAATAAAAGAGAACAGATACTGAGTCGCGATAATATTACTGATATGTGCGCCATGCCCGATGGCCAGACTCATAATGATGCCCGGCAGTGCATAACAAATGGCGCCCAGGATGATCATGACCGCCCCGGAGGCATGTTTATTTAGCATAATAATGGCTCCCTGACCGTTTCCCGGTACGGCTTTCCCCTTTACCGGTAAAAATGACGTCGTAGTAAGATCCCGGGGGCTGACTATCCATGATTACCGCCGACAGTGCCTCCGGGGAAAAGCGAAGTATAGCAGGGCATGACAGATAACTCAGCGGCTGACTGAGGTAAATAAGGAAAGCCTATTACGGGGGAGCCTCCCGGACCGATCGTGAGGGATTAAGCCAGGTAAGGCTTAAGGAATGCACTGACTTCTGAGTCACATAGCCCGATCTCTACCCGTGGTACATCTTTACGCACAATATCGATACCTTTACCCTGGTTCCGCGGGTGTGGATCGATCACAGAAACAAATAAACGGCCAATATTGCGTTTTACCAGAGCCCTGGCACAGGAGGAGGTTCTGCCGGTAAACGAACAGGGTTCCAGCGTCACATACATATCACAATCTTCAAGCGAACCTGACACTTTGGACAGGGCATCCATCTCCGCATGATGTAAACCGGGCGCATGGGTATAGCCCGTGGCAATCACTTTACCGTCCCGGACAATCACACACCCGACCGGGGGGTTAGGCAGGCATTCCGGCAAGGCTTGTTCTGAGACGGCTAAGGCCAGCAACATAAAGGCTTCGTGACTCACAGACGATATCTCCTGAGTAAATTAAGGTGTGAAGAAAAAATTTCATCCCTTGCCCCTATCCTCTCAGGATAGTGAATAAACATCTTAAACTCCTTAAGGTCCCCCGGGATCACGGCATTCCTGCCAGTATCGCGAAATAGTGATATCGCTGGCGAAAATCACCAGCCCCCGGGGGTCTGATTACAGTAGTTTAATAACTTCAAATTCTTCTGCCACAATCTCCATATCGTCGGAATAGGTTCCTTCCCGGGTGAAGAACGCTTTATGTTCCTGTCGCCAGTATTCCAGACTTAAATCGCCTTCACCTTCTTTGATGGCCAGTGCTTCGGTAGCTTCTGAAAAGCGTAACAGACGGGTTGATATCGTACGGATGACACAGACCGGTACATCTTGTCCGTTAAGGATGATATTGATGCTGCCAGGTCGCGGCGCATCAGGGTCTTCCCGGAATGCGGACAGGGACCCGCAGGATGCGGTTTTTAATCCCCGACAGACCAGGTCAGACAGTTCATCTGCCATTTCAGGACTGTCACCGAACGCCCATGCCAGTGACTGAGGATACTTCTTTTTAAGATCGTCGATCAGTGCCATCGTAAAACACCTTTATTAAGAGAATATTGTCTTTATCGGGGGATTTAATACAGCGAAAGGCCACTGAGACTCAGTCAGTCCCGTTAAGACATGCGTCTCGCTAATATATCAGACGGATAAAATTAAAGGGTAATAAAACGCCGGCAAAAACCGGTCAGCCTGTTGACAGGAATATTGGTCCCGGACTCAGCCACAGAGACATCGCTGGCAGAGAGAGATAGAGATCTGAATGATACCTTCCGGTAACGAGCGGGGTAGCAGGGGAAGTGGCCTCAGCGGGGCGCAAACTCACTTTATCCCGGCAGGGCGGCCGGATAGCAGAGACGATTAGCCCGCACACCCCATGACAGTAACCCCCGGGGTTTTTACCCCGGACGGGTGCCGATACATAGCCTGTTCACCCCCAAACTGACTGGCATATTTCCGCAGGTCGTAATATGACCCGATTTTTCATCCGGGCGCTGGTATAAGCCGCAGCATTCTTTATTAACCTTCGTTCGGGGAAAATAACATTGCGGCTGTTTCTCTGCCAGTCGGTTGTAACCCGTTGCTTTTGATGAATAAGATGATCAATCTGGCGATGTTTTGTGATAGATATAACTACCCGACTAACCTAAAGATGGAATTACCATGAAAATCAGACGAGCCCTGGCTGAAGAGGCGGAAGCATGCTGGAATATAAGAAACCTTGCCATCCGGGAAGGGTGCAAAACCGCTTATAGTGCCGCGGTGATTAATGCCTGGACCCCTGATGTCATGCCGGAAGATTACAGGAAAGAGATTACGCAAAACCCGTTCTTTGTGGCAGAAGACCCCCGTAATGGTCTTGTTGCCACCGGATATCTGGATCTGGCCGCCGGAAGTGTAGAGGCTATTTTCACGCTACCGGACTACTTTGGGAAGGGTTGTGCCAGTAAGATCATCGAAGCGATTAAAAGTGAAGCAGAGCAACGTGGATTGAAACGACTGACTTTATCTTCCACCCCGAACGCGCAGTCATTTTATCAGCAGCATGGCTTCTTACTGATCGGCGAAGATAACCATTTTTCCGGGCTCGCTCAGGCCGAGCTTCGCTGTATGCATATGTTCATAGATCTTGTCGTCTGAAGGAATGAGCATCGGTTCGAGTGTTTTACAGGGGAGGGCGGGTCGTATTTCAGCGTTCCTCTCATTCCGTCTTACCGGCTAGCGTTGCAGGTCAGGATGCTATTTTTATGCCGATGACCCTCAGGGCCCTGTTTCATTCTTCACAAAAAACGCCGGATAACCCCGACAGCAGATAGCGCGGGAACGGTTCTCTTCGCGTAAACACTCTCTTCCGCTCCGGCTGAATCATTTCTCAGGCGATATCATCATTTCTGGTGAAGTCGCGGTTTCTCCCGTTACCTCTGCGATAAGTGTACGCATCCAGTCATGGCCCGGAGAAGCACTCAGCTCACTGTTATAGCAGACATTGAGGATGTAGGGCGGCACGCTGAAGGGAACAGGAAAATAGTTAAGATCCTCTGCGTGGAAAAGTGTCCTGACCGCTTTTTCAGGCAGGGTGATAATCAGTCCGGAACCCGCGACTATCGCAGGCACAGACAGCATACCAGGTAGTTCAATGACGATCCGTCGGCGAATATTCATAGAGTCGAGTATGCGGTCGATAACACCGCGGGCTTCATTCCAGGGATTGACAACAATATGCCCTTCGGCGAGAAACTGCTGCAGGCTGAGTGCGTCCCGGATACGGGGATGACGACGGCTGACGGCAACAACGTAGTTATCGCGAAAGCATTCAATGGTCCGGGTCCGTGGCTGATCCACTGCTTCCGTCGATTGAAAACCAATCGCAAAATCGATTTTTCCGGACGCAAGGTCTTCAAACGAATCACTGTGTGTTGAGTTGATGGTTTTCACCGAAACCCCGGGTGCAACCTGCTGTAAGCGTGTGATCAGGGCAGGAAAGAAAACGGCCGCCGTATAATCGGTCACCGCAAAACGGAACGTCTGAGTACTGGTTTGCGGATTAAAAACTTCCGCCGATTTCAGTGTATCAGACAGCGCATTGAGTGCCGAAAAAATCCCCGGTGCCAGGACCTGTGCCCTGGCGGTCGGTTGCATCATACTGCCTTGCCGGATAAACAGATCGTCACCCAGTGTCGCCCTGAGCCGTGAGAGTGCGTGGCTCAGTGCAGAAGGACTAATAGCAAGCTCGCTGGCTGCAGAGGTGACTTGCCGGTGCCGGTAAATTGTCTCAAACACCAGCAGTAAATTCATATCCAGCGCTCGTAACTTCTGATGCATAGTTTTCATTCCGTAAGTGAATAGAATGCAGTAGGTTCATTATGATAAGTCAGTACAATACGACCGTCCGGAATTAATCACCAGAGGTAATATTATGACCAGTCTTGTTTTCCGTGAGGTCAGTTTATCTGACCTGGATCGCTGCTTTCAGATTGAAAGTGAAGCTTATGAAGGCGATGAAGCAGCAACGCGGGAAAAAATTGCCACCCGTATCCGGCAATATCCGCAAGGATTCTTGTGTGCAGAGCGGGCAGGCGAAATCACCGGATTCATTAACTCCGGTTGTGCCCGGCAGGTTGTGATGTCGGATGAGGCATTCAAGGAACTGATCGGTCACGAAGATGATGCACCAAATGTTGTCATTATGTCGGTGGTGGTCGATCCGGTTTATCAGGGGAGGGGATACGCCCGGTTGATGATGGAAGCATTTATCGCCCTGATGAAGGAAAAAGGCAAACAAACGATCCACCTGATGTGTAAAACGCACCATGTGGACTTCTATAAAAAGCTTGGCTATTCCTATATCAAACCTTCTGACTCAGAACACGGCGGCATGGTGTGGCACGAAATGCTGATGCAACTGTAGTATGACCGATAGCAGGTACCTGCCTGCTATCCGTGTCCGGGGCCTGAATATTGTGTCCCGGTTATCTGCAGGCCAGTCCCCGTATTACCGGACTATAAATAAATGCCGCTATCTGTCGGTATCAATTATCTCCTGAAAAATGTTGTCTTGATATATCATTACCAGACAGTGTCATCTGAAAAGACCCGGATACCCTGGCAGTTAATATTCTGCACTGAATGATAGCGAACAGTTATTCTCACTTTTCCCGCCAGGAAAGGATGAAGAGTCCGTCTGAAAACACAATGGCAAGCCGGACAGGTCAGCCCCGATAATAACTGCAGGCCGACAGAATTGGCTGCATCGTCATTTAAAATGAACGGCTGTATCTTCGCTGAAGAGTTACTCTTTGCTGACGCTCTTTGGCCGGTCAAACGTGGTAACGTTTCTGGCTACATAGGCTCATTAAACGAAGAGGTTATGGTATGTGTCTTAAGGAAAAATATTTGCCCGTTTATCAGTTCAGCGAGAAACATACGTTGAAAATAACGGCACGGCAGGCGGATATTATGGACGCAGTATTAAATTTTCGCCTGCGGGATGATTGGTTCTTTCGGTATGCGATAGCGGTTCGTGAGTTACCGCTCCGGTTACTGAAGATGAGAAATACCCGGCCTGCGTCCTCCCTGCAACCCTTCGGGATGGACAACTTTACGCTGCTGGAGAAAAAGGGTGATCGGGAACTGATATTTGGCCTGGCCGGCAAATTCTGGAAAGCCGATTATGGTCAAAGGATTATCACTAATGGCGCTGATTTTATCGCATTTAGCGAGGCAGGGACGGCAAAGCTCGTGCTGAGCTTTACACTTAATCAACTCAGTGAAACGAAATCCCTATTGACGACAGAAACCCGGGTATTTTGTCCGGATAAAGATGCACTCCGCAGTTTTACCCCTTACTGGTATCTTATCAGGCCGGTTAGTGGTCTGATACGACGCAGGATCCTCACAACAATCAGCCGAAATGCTGTCAGGCACATCTCTGATTAACCGTATGAGTTGACAGAAAGCAAATTTCACAGGGGCATCTTGTCTCTGAACTCATGGGCGGAGCAGGATTGCGCACGGTAGCAAATATCAGATGACACTAACACCCGCGAATATTGAAAAGAACAGAAGAGAGCCTTAAAACGGGTGTTGAAGATACGGCTGAAACGCCTGCGAGTCAGTGGAAAATTCTTAACACAGCACAGTGGTTAGCCAGTGGTATCATGGTGGATTGGTGATATTTTCCAGATGCAGCATACAGTCCCGTCGCTGATATAAAACGGGTGGAAGATACTTAGTGTACTGCTAAAAATTAACGGCGCGATCGAAAAATGTGCAGTGTTCGCCAGTATCGTGCAGCGGTATTCCGTTATTTTATAACGATTGCCAGGGATAAATAGAGAGTAGCTGACCTGGCAGAGCCGAACCGTATTGGGTTAGGGTTTCAGGCCGGGAAGCACAACCCGAATTATGGCTTATTCTGTCAGGATTTTTTTACTTCGCAACGTGTTTAACGGCAAACCTTATTATCTTCTGACGCCATATCCATCTTTCTGAGGCTGATAATGAATAACAATTATAAAAATATTGGTACGCTTATTCGGGTGTTTTTGGTCAGGATTACGATCTGTTTGGCGAAACAGTAGAGGACGTACCGGACAGTTATTTACAAATAGAGAACCCAAAAAAGGCAATTAACGTTTGTCAGGAGGCGGAAAATTTACTGTCATTAAATGATGAAACACTGACAAAGACCTTTGCAATTCTTAGCCAGGGAGAGTGTTTTCCTGAACCCCGGGGTGAAACCGTTCGCACTTTTCTGGAAAAAATAAAAAGGCATTTAGCTAACAGGATCCAGTTTCCCTGATAAAAGGATTATCGGAAACATGTCGTTTAATAATCTGCGCTTTTCAATAAGGGCGTAATACATTGTCGATCATAACGGGCTATGCGCAGCAAAGTCCCATGTACATGATCAGAAAATTATCCATATCTGCTGAGGGCGGGGAGAAGATGTTGGGCTGCCAGACCTGTCTGGAGTGGAGTCCAGCCTGCAATCGCCTGTGCCCGTTAACGCTGTATATATGATTAAGCAGTGTGAGAAAGACGAACAGTTTAGTGAATAGCTCGCCGCCGAAGCACTGGGGCTTTACTTAATCCGGGAAATAAATAAGTGCCACGGTGGCAGTTTATATTAATCATTTTAAAATTAATTCATAAGAGTTATTAACTCGTTTTTTAATGGTGATAAGGATATAAAGTGACTTACCATAATTATTTAACAGGAGTAAGGTATTGGTGATTTTATAAAGTTATGGAGTTAGGCTTGAGTGTCTCTTCTTTACGTCCGGAATATTACGCGGGATAAATTTAAAGGAGCCGCAGACGTTGCCCCGTAAGAAGGTAGCTTAGAGATTAGCGATTTGTCACGCGGTGTATTCCTCCCTATCGGCCCGCCGGGCAGCAAGATTACCGCGATGCCAGAGCCTGCACTCTCTGTATTCATAAAAGCGGTTTACTCATTTTGTCAGTCTTTTTATTAATTTACCGGCAATGGAAAACCTTTAAATATTATCGAATTAATCATGCAGGGCAGTAAGAGGAATACTTCAATACTTTCCCGGAAGGCACGCGAATTATCAGCGTCGTGCTATACAGGAAGATGTAAAGGATACCGGCTATCAGCATGATATCCATAGGCACGGGGTCAAAATGACCTATGACGAAATCACCTGTCATTCTCCGGACGGGAATATCATCCACCCGGACAACGGGAAAGACAGCAGTGCAATATAAAGGAATATAAATTATGACATGGACATACCATCAGAGTACCGGCAAGTTATGGCATAAAGGGGAGTTAGTTGGAAAGGGGTATTCCGGCAACCTGACCAACAAGAACAACCCGGATCGACAACACGTAAGAGGTATGGGACCACTACCGCGCGGAACGTATTATATCGTCGGACATAGCACGTCAAAAGGACCGATGACCATTATCCTCAAAATGACTTCCGGCCAGAGTTTCGGTCGTTCGGAATTTCGTATTCATGGTGAGCGAAAACCGCCTGAACCGCCTGCCTGGCTTCGCGTCGGAAGGCTGTATTATCATGGGGCCGCATGTACGCTCAAAAATTATTTTTCGTCTGATCGCATGCTTGAGGTAGTACGATGATCCTACGGGCGGTAATTTTAATCACCTGCGCACTTTCTGCTTCCTGTATGGCGAACAGCGAAGTCTGGAACGCGTATATCAGAAAGGTAAGCAACGCCGATCGCTTCACTCTGCGGGAGCTACCCACGCGGGTTAAAAGCATCGGCGACCAGCTGGACGACGAACACGCCTTACAACTGGCTAACGCTATCGGCCACGCACTTCTCAAAGACCCGGTTAACGTGCTAAAAGCGACAGACGTGATTGAGACGTATCCGGACGAGCTGCAACAGCGTTTCGGTACGTCTTTGATCTGTGCCATCCCCTTACAAGCCGAAGGAACACCGGCGCAGATTGAGCGCTATTTTTCGCAGGCTGAACCGGTGTTAATAAAAGCAGGAGCCACCGCGGCAGCTTGCCTGGAGGATATGCGCGCTATCATGGACGAGTTCCGGCAGGAAGTTGCAAGTTCTAAGCGATAACCGATCACCGGAAAAGAAAATCCCGCGCAGGGCACCGGCAGGGGGCTATTTTGAAAATGCGCAGGCGGGCAGGTGAGGAGTTGCGCCGCAACACTGTCAAAAAGGTTACCGCTCTTCAGTGACTCGCTCAGGTTCCTGGCGGAGGCTTTACTTCATGCTGAAGTAAAGCCTTAAGCATCCCTGTACCCATTTCTGCCCCTGCCGGCGCCGGAAAAACCCGGCCTCCATAAAAACAAAAATCCACGCAAGTGCGTGGATTTTATGGGCTGATCCGTCTTAATCCGGGTCAGTAAACCCTGATAAGACAGCAGAACCGAATCAGACGTTAAACAGGAAGTTCATAATATCGCCGTCTTTAACGATATATTCTTTACCTTCTGCACGCATCTTACCGGCTTCTTTCGCACCTTGTTCGCCTTTGAAATTAACAAAGTCATCGAAGGCGATGGTCTGGGCACGGATAAAGCCTTTTTCGAAGTCGGTATGGATTTTACCGGCAGCCTGCGGAGCCGTGGCACCGACAGGGATGGTCCAGGCACGGACTTCTTTAACACCTGCGGTGAAGTACGTCTGCAGGTTCAGCAGGGAGTAACCGGCACGGATCACACGGTTCAGACCCGGTTCTTCCAGGCCCAGTTCCGCCATAAATTCATCACGGTCAGCATCGTCCAGTTCGGCAATGTCAGATTCGACAGAAGCACAGACCGGAACGACCACAGAACCTTCCTGAGCGGCGATTTCACGCACCTGGTCCAGGAACGGGTTGTTCTCAAAACCGTCTTCATTGACGTTAGCGATGTACATGGTTGGCTTCAGGGTCAGGAAGCTCAGGTAACGGATCAGCGCTTTTTCGTCTTCATCCAGCCCCAGGGCACGCAGCATACCGGCATTTTCCAGCTGTGGCAGGCATTTCTCCAGCACTTCCAGCTCGGCTTTAGCGTCTTTATCGCCGCCTTTGGCTTTTTTCTGTAAACGCTGGATCGCACGTTCACAGGTATCCAGGTCAGACAGTGCCAGTTCGGTATTGATGACTTCGATATCGTCAGCCGGGCTGACTTTACCGGCAACGTGAATAATGTTGTCGTCTTCAAAACAACGAACCACGTGACCGATAGCTTCGGTTTCACGGATATTGGTCAGGAACTGGTTACCCAGGCCTTCACCTTTGGAGGCGCCTTTAACCAGACCGGCGATATCGACAAATTCCATGGTGGTGGCGATAGTGCGCTGAGGTTTTACAATCTCAGCTAATTTGTCCAGACGCGGATCAGGCATGGGAACCACACCGGTGTTCGGTTCAATCGTACAAAACGGAAAGTTTGCCGCCTCGATACCCGCTTTGGTCAGCGCATTAAACAGGGTGGATTTGCCCACATTCGGCAAGCCTACGATACCGCATTTAAATCCCATGCTTGAGTTACCTTATAACGTATTGGTGACAGCGCTTATGACTGCCCCCGGAACAGAAAAAATTTGCCGCATTATACACACAACCGCCCCCGATGGCGCGGATTTCCGGCGAACCTTAGCCGGCTTTAAAAGAGTGCAGCCGGTTCATTGCCTTGAGACGATCTTCCTTCAGCCACACTTCGGTACAGCGTGCCGCTTCATCGATCGCCTCATCTATCAGTTTTTGTTCACTGGCAGGGGGTTTACCCAGCACAAACCCGGTCACTTTATTCCGGTCGCCGGGATGACCGATGCCGATGCGCAGGCGATGGAAGTCGGCGTTATTGCCCAGTTTGCTGATGATATCTTTCAGACCGTTGTGGCCGCCGTGACCTCCGCCTTGTTTAAACTTCGCCACGCCTGGCAGCATATCCATTTCATCGTGCGCCACCAGGATTTCCTGCGGGGCTATCCGATAAAAAGCGGCCATCGCCGCCACGGACTTGCCACTGAGGTTCATAAAGGTCGTGGGAACCAGTAAGCGGACGTCGTTTCCGGCCAGATTCAGGCGGGCGGTGTAGCCATAAAATTTGGCTTCTTCTTTGAGAGACTGGTTATAGCGTCCGGCCAGGAAGTCCACATACCAGGCACCGGCGTTGTGTCGGGTCGCGGCATACTCCGCACCAGGATTCGCCAGACCGACGATCAGTTTAATGCTGCTCACAATCTATACTCTGCCATTATTCCAAACCCCTAGTTTACTGTGTGTCGCGCCGGAGTACAAAGGTCTGTGCCGAAAGCACATAATGTTCATTTTATCGCTTTTTCGTGATCTGTGTTGCAGTGTGTCTTAACGTTGTTAATTAAAATTTTATTTAACGGTTCAACGTTTTCCGCAGAAGGATGGGGGAATTGTCATGAAACACAAACAATCACTGTTGATCGGCAATGTATTGATGGGGGTCGGGATGGTCACCATGCTCGGCGGTATCGTTGCCGCGGTAATGAATCAGCTACCGTCGATGCATCTGTCGGAACTGGCCACCGGGGGCGCCGTCTTTGCTATCTTTCTCGGGGCGTTATTGTGGCTGACCGGCGCGCAGGTCGGGGGCAGAGAAAAAGTCTGTGACCGGTATTTCCTGTTACGTTATAACGGCTGTCGCCTGCATCCGCGTCATAAGTAACGATCACGGGGTGTCCTGTCGCCGTCAGCGGGCAGGGCAGACCCGGGGTAATGATGCCAGGCAGCGGATGGCCGGCATAAAAAAACCGGGCCTGATGGCCCGGTTTTTTACCTCTGATGATGCAGGATTAATGCTCGAACATCGCAGAGATAGATTCTTCGTTGCTGATACGGCGAATCGCTTCAGCCAGCATGCCGGATAATGTCAGAGTACGGACATTCGGCAGGGCTTTGATTTCCGGTGACAGAGGAATAGTGTCACAGACCACTACTTCATCAATCACGGAGTTACGCAGGTTTTCCAGTGCATTACCGGAGAAGATCGGGTGGGTTGCATAAGCAAAGACACGCTTAGCACCACGATCTTTCAGGGCTTCAGCCGCTTTACACAGCGTGCCCCCGGTATCGATCATATCATCCACCAGAACGCAGTCACGACCGGCAACATCACCGATGATATGCATCACCTGTGAAACGTTAGCCCGCGGACGACGTTTATCGATAATCGCCATGTCGGCGTCGTTCAGCAGTTTTGCGACGGCACGCGCACGAACCACACCACCGATATCCGGAGAAACCACGATAGGGTTTTCCAGGTTCAGCTGCAGCATATCTTCCAGCAGGATCGGGCTACCGAACACGTTATCCACCGGGACGTCAAAGAAGCCCTGAATCTGTTCTGCGTGCAGGTCTACTGTCAGTACGCGGTCAACACCGACGCTGGACAGGAAATCAGCCACAACTTTCGCCGTAATAGGGACACGGGCAGAACGAACGCGACGATCCTGACGGGCATAACCAAAATAAGGGATAACGGCAGTGATCCTGCCGGCGGAGGCACGACGCAGGGCGTCTACCATCACCACCAGTTCCATCAGATTATCGTTAGTCGGAGCGCAGGTGGACTGAATGATAAAAATATCACCCCCGCGCACGTTTTCATTAATCTGCACACTCACTTCACCGTCACTGAAACGGCCAACAGCGGCGTCCCCGAGGTTAGTGTATAGGCGGTTGGCTATGCGTTGCGCTAGTTCCGGGGTGGCGTTACCAGCAAAAAGCTTCATATCGGGCACGAGAAAAACCTCAGGCTTTACGTCCAGAGAACTCCCTGCGCTGTGTCACAGGGAAGATTCACACAGGTGTATAAATGCGATACGTGCAGTATCTGGAACAGGTGATACTGTCACGCACACGCTGATCACTCAGATAAGCGTTTTTGCAGCGGCGAAATATTCATTCCACGGGCAACAAAGGCGGTTATCCATTCAGGAGCGAGTTCAAGGACCCGACGGGCAGCTTCCTCTGTGTCGAATTCGGCAAACACACAGGCACCTGTCCCTGTCAGGCGCGACGGCGCGTATTCTAACAGCCAGACGAGCAATTCATCAACCTTACGAAAACGTTTTCTTACGACAGCTTCACAATCATTGTGCCAGGGTTCATCCATAAGCTGGTTTAATGAGCGCCGCGGAGTGTCACGGGTCAGGTCGTGATCACCAAATACCGCCGGGGTAGGGATACTGACGCCCGGGTGGGCGACCAGGTACCATTTCTCCGGCGGGCTGGCGGGGTGTAACCGCTCCCCGACACCTTCAGCAAAGGCAGCATGGCCATCGATAAATACCGGCACGTCCGCGCCTAACTGCAGACCGAGTGCCGCCAGCGTCTCAGCAGAATAGCCACATTGCCATAACCGGTTCAGGGCGACCAGCACGGTAGCCGCATTCGACGAGCCCCCCCCCAGTCCGCCACCCATCGGGATCCGTTTTTCAATCGAAAACCCGGCCCCGGCAGAGGCATCAATACGCTGGTCGGCTAAAGCGGTCGTTTTCAGTAACCGTGCCGCCCGCAGGATCAGGTTATTTTCATCCTCCACCTCAGCAAACGGGGTATGCAGTGTCAAAGTCCCCCGCTGGGTGACCTCAATCGTCAGCGTATCGCCAAAGTCCAGAAACTGAAATAAAGTCTGTAATTCATGGTAACCATCGGCACGCTGACCGGTGATATACAGAAAAAGGTTCAGCTTCGCGGGAGAAGGCCAGGTCGTGATCATTGCAGTTTCCAGCTATCCATACGCAGTTTAATTCTCAGGTTGCCGGCCGTCAGCTCCAGGTCGGCCGGCAGAGCAGGGGTGACATCCTGTTTGTAGTCATTGATCGTCACATGCCAGGTCTGGCCGTCCTGCTGATAGGTGGCGGTACGTAGCTGGTAGTGATCATTGAGAGTAAAGCTGTCAGCGGTACCCGGCAGGCCCAGCATCCATTGACGCAGATTCTCCAGCGGAATATTCATGCCGGTCAGCTCAGAAATCATCTTAGTGGCATTGTTGCTGATATAGCGTTTGCCGGTATTGTCTACCAGTTGCACGGTCTGTCCCTGGGTATCCAGTTGCATTTCGGTACTGCCCAGCGGGTTGGTCAGGATCAACCGGTAGCGGTCACTGGCACTCTGTTGCCAGTTATAACGTGCATAGACGTTCTGTCGCTGTGAGATATAAGCAAAGGCACCCCGGGTCTGGAAAGCCTGCACCTGTTTCACTTCATTGACGTGTTGTTTCCATTGGGGAGAATCAGGGCTTTTGCCCGGTCCCTGTGATGGCAGGGTGGCACAGGCACTTAATAACAGACTGGCCAGAGGCACTAAAAAGGCTCCCCGGCGAAGGTTCAGTATACTCACGTAGTCGTCTCCCTGGACATGATATTCTTACAGCATAACGGTTAACGCTACAGCCATGCTATTTAACCGTCAATGCTATTCAGGGATTATTCCTGGTCTTCGGCATAATCTTATTACTGTCTTAGCTTTTGTATGGCTTTTCTTGATCTGCTGCATCTTGTAGAATAACTCTATAACCCTGACATTATTGGGACAACCCAACCAGAATTGCCATGACGCTTCTAGCACTCGGAATCAATCACAAAACGGCACCCGTCGCTCTGCGCGAACGGGTATCTTTTGGGCCGGACACACTTGATAAAGCGCTGGACAGCCTGTTATCACAGCCACAGGTCGAAAGTGGCGTGGTACTCTCAACCTGCAACCGCACCGAGCTCTACCTCAGTGTCGGTGAAAATGAGGATATTCAGGAACAACTGGTCCGCTGGTTATGCGACTACCACCAGTTACGGGAAGACGATGTCCGTCAAAGCCTTTACTGGCATCAGGACAACGCAGCCGTCAGCCATCTGATGCGTGTCGCCAGCGGGCTGGATTCGCTGGTGCTGGGCGAACCGCAAATTCTGGGGCAGGTTAAAAAGGCGTTTGCAGAATCGCAACGTGGTCATGTGCTGAGCAGTGAACTGGAACGCATGTTCCAGAAGACGTTCTCGGTGGCAAAACGGGTGCGTACAGAGACCGAAATCGGCGCCAGTGCCGTTTCGGTAGCCTTCGCTGCCTGTACTCTGGCACGTCAGATTTTTGAATCCCTCTCGTCAGTCAATGTCCTGCTGGTCGGTGCCGGTGAGACCATTGAGCTGGTGGCCCGCCATCTGCGCGAACACCAGGTCAAAAAACTGATCATCGCTAACCGTACCCGGGAGCGTGCACAGGTGCTGGCGGATGAGGTGGATGCGGAAGTGATTGAAATCGGCGAACTGACTTCCCGTCTGCAGGACGCGGATATCATTATTTCGTCCACCGCCAGTCCGTTACCGATTATCGGTAAAGGGATGATGGAAAGGGCGCTGAAAGCCCGCCGTAATCAGCCCATGCTGCTGGTGGATATCGCGGTTCCCCGTGATGTGGAACCTGAAGTGGGCAAACTGCCGAATGCCTATTTATATACGGTTGACGATCTGCAAACCATCATCGAGCAGAACATGGCCCAGCGTCAGGCCGCTGCCGTGGAGGCAGAAAGCATTGTCGTTTATGAAAGTGGCGAGTTTATGTCCTGGTTACGTTCTCAGGCGGCGGTCACGACCATCCGTGATTATCGCTCTCACGCGGATCTTATTCGTGAAGAGCTGGAGTCCCGTGCCCTGCAGGCCTTACAGCAAGGGCAGGATGCGACTAAAGTGCTGCACGACCTGGCACATAAACTGACAAACCGTTTGATCCATGCCCCGACCAAATCCCTTCAGCAGGCAGCCCGCGATGGCGATGGCGAACGCCTGCAAATTTTACGCGACAGCCTCGGCATTGAATAATGCCGGGTTGCCCTTTTCAGTTATTGGATAAACCTCAAATACATGAAGACATCAATTGTTGCTAAACTCGAAGCGCTGCAGGAACGTCATGAAGAAGTGGAAGCGTTGCTGGGTGATGCCGGCGTTATCTCCGACCAGGAGCGTTTCCGCGCCTTATCGCGTGAATATTCACAGCTGACTGATGTGACCAAATGCTTCCGTGAGTGGCAGCAAGTTCAGGAAGATATCGACACCGCAACCCTGATGCTGGATGACCCGGAAATGCGGGAAATGGCCTCGGAGGAATTACAGCAGGCCAAAGCCCAAAGTCTGGTGCTGGAACAGGACCTGCAGGTCCTTTTACTGCCGAAAGATCCTGACGATGAACGTCCGTGCTTTGTCGAAGTCCGTGCCGGTACCGGCGGCGATGAAGCGGCACTCTTTGCCGGTGACCTGTTCCGTATGTACAGCCGTTATGCTGAAACCCGCCGCTGGCGGGTAGAGATTGTCAGCGCCAGTGACGGTGAACACGGCGGTTATAAAGAAGTGATCGCTAAAATCGTCGGTGACGGTGCTTACGGACGACTGAAATTTGAGTCCGGCGGTCACCGTGTTCAGCGTGTGCCGGAGACCGAATCGCAGGGGCGTATCCACACCTCGGCCTGTACCGTGGCCATCATGCCGGAAATCCCGGACGCCGAATTACCGGATATCAATCCGTCGGATCTGAAAATCGATACCTTCCGTTCTTCCGGCGCAGGCGGACAGCACGTTAACACCACCGACTCGGCCATCCGTATTACCCACTTACCGACCGGCATCGTGGTGGAGTGTCAGGACGAGCGTTCACAGCATAAAAACAAAGCGAAAGCCTTGTCGGTGCTGGGCGCACGTATCCATGCCGCCGAAATGGCCAAACGTCATGAAGCGGAAGCTTCTGCACGCCGTAACCTGCTGGGCAGCGGTGACCGTTCTGACCGTATCCGTACCTATAACTTCCCGCAAGGCCGTGTGACCGACCACCGTATCAACCTGACTATCTACCGTCTGGATGAAACGATGGAAGGGAAACTCGATAGCCTGATAGAGCCTATTGTTCAGGAATATCAGGCCGATCAGCTGGCCGCACTGGCAGGCCAGGACTAATGCTTATACGTGAGTGGCTGACACAGAGCCGGAGTGTTTTAGCTCAGAGTGACAGCCCGAAACGGGATGCTGAAATATTGCTGGGCTTTGTGCTCGGCAAACCCCGCAGCTGGATCATCGCCTTTGACGATACCCGGCTGACGGATGCCCAGTTATCCACGCTGGCGGGGCTGTTGCAGCGTCGCCAGGCAGGGGAACCGGTGGCACATCTGCTGGGGGAACGTGAATTCTGGTCGTTGCCGTTAAAAGTGAATAACAGCACCCTGATCCCCCGGCCGGATACGGAAGTTCTGGTTGAAGTCGCACTGGAGCTTATCCCCCGTACGCCCTCGGCAGTGCTGGATCTGGGAACCGGTACCGGGGCTATCGCACTGGCGCTGGGCAAAGAGCGGGCAGATTGTCAGGTTACCGGAGTGGATCGTATTGCAGAAGCGGTGACCCTGGCGCAGGAAAATGCGGCCCTGCTGGCGCTGGAAAACTGCCGGTTTCTGCAAAGCCACTGGTTTGATGCCCTGGCCGCTACCCGTTTTGACCTCATTGTCAGTAACCCCCCGTATATTGATGCGACAGATGAACATCTCCGGCAGGGGGATGTGCGTTTTGAGCCGCTGAGTGCGCTGGTCGCCGACGAAGGGGGACTGGCAGATTTACGGATTATTATCGATAAGAGCCGTGACTGGCTTCTTCCGGGAGGCTGGCTGGTACTGGAACACGGCTGGCAGCAGGATGCAGCGGTCAGAACATTACTGACAGACGCCGGATTCAGCCAGGTGAACACACGCCCTGATTATGCGGGCAACCCCCGTGTTACCTATGGCCAGACTATTAAACCGACTACAATGAGCTGATATGTACACTCTTTTTCCGTTAGTTAAATCTATTCATCTGCTGACAGTGTTTATCTCTGTGGCCCTTTTTATTCTGCGCTTTTACTGGAAGGCGGCACATTCTGCAATGTCAGACCGCCGCTGGGTAAAAATAGTGCCACATATTGTTGATACCTTTCTGTTACTGAGCGGCATATTGCTGGTGCTGATCACCCATCAGTATCCGTTCACCGAAGGCAACGGCTGGCTGACCGAAAAACTGTTTGCCGTGGTGCTGTATATCGGCCTCGGGTTTATCGCCTTCGGACGCCGGCAATATTCATTGCCGGTCCGGAGCGGGGCCTTTATCGCCGCGCTGATAATGGTCGGGATCATTGTCACCCTGGCAACGCAAAAAATGCTGCTGGCGGTGTAATCATGAGTACGACGACTGCATACGATTTCAGTGAATGCTCACTGTGTGAAGCCATGATGACGGTGATGGCCGGGGTTCGCACTGATTTCCCGACCGTGGAAATTCGCACCCGGCTGGCAGAAATGGTGGCTGAGGCCAGAGAGCACGTCTCAGCCGATGCTGACCAGGAACAGCAACTTAAACAGCTGATGGACCTCTTCTATCGGGAATGGGGTTTTACCGGGGCCAGCGGTATTTACCGTTTATCTGATGCCCTGTGGCTGGATAATGTGTTAAAAACCCGTCAGGGTACGGCAGTTTCTCTTGGCGCTTTATTACTGTTTATCGCCGGCGAACTGTCATTACCTCTGCTGCCGGTCATCTTCCCGACCCAGCTTATCGCGAGAGCCGACTGGGTGGACGGAGAGATGTGGCTGATCAATCCTTTTAACGGGGAGACACTGGACGAGCATACGCTCGACGTCTGGGTGAAAGGCACATTAGGGCCGACCTCCGGATTATATGATGAGGACCTGGATGAGGCAGATAATGCCACCGTGGTCCGCAAAATGCTGGATACGCTGAAAGCCTCGCTGATGGAAGAACAGCAACTGGAACTGGCCTTACATGTCAGTGAGGTCTTGCTGAATATGGATCCGGAAGATCCTTACGAAATTCGTGACCGGGGCCTGATTTACGCACAACTGGAATGTGAACATATTGCGCTGAATGATTTAACGTATTTTATTGAACAGTGCCCTGAAGATCCGGTCAGTGAGATGATCAAAGTCCAGATCCACGCGATTGAGAATAAACAAGTGACGTTGCACTGAGCAGCGCATCAGTAACTATAGGAACAACAGTATGACAGAAAAAGTCGTCGCCATCGGTGACATCAACGTAGCCAATGATCTGCCGTTTGTGTTGTTCGGCGGTATGAACGTGCTGGAGTCCCGCGAGCTGGCCATGCGTATCTGCGAACATTACGTAAAAGTGACAGATAAGCTGGGTATTCCTTATGTGTTTAAGGCCTCTTTTGATAAGGCAAACCGTTCTTCAATTCATTCTTACCGTGGCCCGGGCCTGGAAGAAGGGCTGAAGATCTTTGCTGAACTGAAAGCTGCTTTTGGCGTAAAAATCATAACTGATGTGCATGAAGCGGCACAGGCTCAACCGGTCTCAGAAGTGGTGGATGTGATCCAGCTTCCGGCCTTTTTAGCCCGTCAGACAGACCTGGTTGAAGCGATGGCAAAAACCGGGGCCGTTATCAACGTTAAAAAACCCCAGTTTATCAGCCCGGGTCAGATGGGTAACATCGTCGATAAATTTGCTGAAGGTGGTAACGAAAAAGTTATCCTTTGTGATCGCGGCAGTAACTTCGGCTATGACAATCTGGTGGTCGACATGCTGGGCTTTAATGTGATGAAGAAAGTCTCCAATAATTCCCCGGTGATCTTTGACGTAACCCATGCCCTGCAGACCCGTGATCCTTTCGGTGCCGCCTCCGGTGGCCGTCGTGCCCAGGTGGCTGAACTGGCCCGCGCCGGGATGGCCGTCGGAATTGCCGGTCTGTTTATTGAAGCGCATCCGGATCCGGTTAACGCCAAATGTGATGGTCCTTCGGCATTGCCGCTGGATAAACTGGAGCCTTTCCTGGTGCAGATGAAAGCCATCGATGATGTGGTGAAATCTTTCCCGGTGCTGGATACCAGCAAATAAGCAGGGCTTCAGGTATAAAAAACGCTGTCAGATGACAGCGTTTTTTTTGCATGATTCCGGACGATAACGCGGCTTTTGCAGCGATCTATAGCATGATGGTAATCAGATAACCGACAAACAACGCCAGATGGGCGGCACCGTTCAGTACGTTGGTGCGACCGGTCGAAAAGGAAATCTGACTCAACAGCAGCACACTGCACATGATAATCATCTGTGGGGCTTCCAGCCCGAAAATCAGTGACTGACCGGTGATCACCGAAATCAGTGTGACGACCGGCACGGTAAGCGAGATGGTGGCCAGTACCGAACCGAAGAAAAGGTTCATCGCCCGCTGAACCTGGTTTGCCAGTACCGCTTTTATCGCTCCCAGTCCTTCCGGAGAGAGGATCAGTAAAGCAATCAGGAACCCGGTGAACTGTTGTGGTGCGTGTAAATCTCCCAGCAACTGTTCGAGGACCGGCGCATTCATTTTAGTGACGCTGATCACCGCGACCAGGTGGATGACCAGCCACAGACCATGCCATCCGCTGCTGTGGGCAGACGGCTTACCGTGATGCGGGTCGCCGTCATCGCTCTTGTCCTCATGCTCATAGATAAACAGGTTCTGATGGGTTTTGGTCTGTATCAGCAGGAAAACGCCATACATCGCGGCAGAGACCAGGGCAATAAGCAGTGACTGTCCGGTACTGAAGTTACCGCCAGGTAAGGCGTTCGGGAACACCAGCACCATAATAGCCAGCGGGAAAATGGCAATCAGATACTGCTTCACCCCCGCCAGATTGACGTATTGGGTGGCAAATTTACGGCCGCCGAGCAGCAGAGCGAAACCGACCAGCCCGCCGGTCACAATCATGATGATGGAATACAGCGTATCCCGCATCAGGCCTGGCGTGGCACCCCCGGTCGCCATCAATGCAGAAATCAGGCTCACTTCCAGAATAACGACCGACAACGTCAGGATCAGCGAACCAAAGGGTTCCCCCAACCGGTGTGCCAGTACGTCAGCATGACGCACCACACTGAACGCGCTACTCAGGATAGCGACAAGTGTCAGCAGGTTGATAGCAATGACAAGAGGTAATGAAGTCTGATGACTAAAAAACCAAAGTACTATCAATGCCACTATCGGGAAAATAAGAGAATACTCCGTGTGTCTGGTTTTTTCATGCGCTGGCATTCTGTTTCCTCACGCGTTAAAAATGAACTATCTTTTCAGGAGGTCAGGCTTCGGGTAAAGCGGTTGGGGAATCGTAACTTTCAATAATCTTATCATTTATTTCCGGAATTGATATATTTTTTTACATCATTTTACTTTTTTAATGCGAATCTCTGTTTTTTAAGGGTTACTTTTTCTAACTCTATGTTTATTAATTTATTTTTTACAAAATTAATCATGTCTTTATAGGGGGGTATTGATGTAGGTTGGCATTCTCAGACGGAGTTATGGGGTCAGATTGTCTTTAGTGTGGCCTGTTGGGTGTTTTTCAGGGTTGTTCCTCCTGATGAACTGCAGCAGAAGCTCAATGAATGTTCAATGAATCTTATTTTCCGTCAGGATAAAGAGTTATTATTTGTGAAGCACTTCACATAACTAGCTGTTTGCTGTAATCATAACACCGGGTTTCACTGAAAAAGCAGAGCAAGAAGGGAGGGAATGTGCTGACCCGGGATTTTTTGATTAATGCTGATTGCCAGTCCTCGTTTGGCAGTATCGAACCGCATCTGTTACTGAGTACAGAACAGCGGAAAGCCTCCCTGAGCCGTTTTCTGGCAGAACTCCCTCCACGACAGCCGATTTGGGTCTTTGGTTACGGGTCACTGATGTGGAATCCGGTGCTGGACTATAGTGAAGTACAAGCGGCACAACTGGACGGGTGGCAGCGTGCCTTCTGTATCCGTCTGATTGCAGGGCGGGGGACCGGTTGTACTCCTGGCCGTATGCTGGCATTAAAAGCCGGAGGTCAGACGCGTGGGCTGGTATTTCGCCTGAATGAGACGACCAGTGCCACTGAACTGGAATTACTCTGGAAGCGGGAAATGATCACCGGCTGTTATTGCCCGCGCTGGCAGACAGTGACACTGGATGATGGCCGTGAAATCACTGCCCTGGTTTTTACCATTAATACCGAGCACCCTCTCTACGAACCGGATGACTCGCCCGCCATCGTAGCGCCACTGATCGCGGCGGCACGCGGTCCGCTCGGGACGAATGCCCGTTATCTTTATGACCTGGTCAACAGTCTGGCTGCCCTTGGCGCACCGGACGAAAAGCTGAGTACACTGGCCTCGCAGGTCAGGGAACGTTCTCCGGAGCAGGACACGCCCTGATAGACTGCCAGAGAGACCCTTGTGCAGAAATTGTGCTGAACGTTATACTTCAGGCAGGCTATGATATACTGACCCTTAACACTTACCCGAGTACGCAGGTTGTGAATCGCCAGTTAATCTTTTTACCTACCGGAAGCTGTTGATATTATTTATGCCCTTAAACAGATCCCGTATCCTCTGTTGTTTCGTCACATTGCTGCTTGCAGCGCACGTCACCGCCCGGGCCGACAGTGACACAACACTCTCTGAGACGCCGTTCGATGATGCTGCAGCCCGCTTTGCTAAACAAGCAGACCAGCTACCGGAACTTGGTAGCAGTGCGGGAAGCAACGATTTTTCCCGCCAGCTGGCGGAGATAGTTCAGGGGATTGCCGCCGCAAATGACAGTGACACCGACACCAGTCTCGGACACAGCGCCGGGCTCTGGGCGTTTGATCATTTCCGCGACCAGCTCGGGAAACGACTGAATCAGGAGAGTCAGTCGCTGCTGTCACCTTATGGTCACGCCAGTGTAAATCTGAATGTCGATGTGGACGGGAATTTTGACGGTACCTCAGCCTCATTGCTCAGCCCGCTGGCAGAAAATGATCGTTACCTGACGTTCAGTGAGGTCGTTCTGAGCGAAAGTACGCCCGGGACGACCGGCAGTGTCGGCCTGGGGCAACGCTGGGGCCAGGGTAACTGGTTGTTCGGGTATAATGCCTTTCTCGACCATTTGTTTAATAAACAACTGAACAGGGCATCGGTCGGTTCTGAGGCCTGGGGAGATTTTCTTCGTTTCTCCGCGAACTACTATCAGCCGCTGTCCGGCTGGCGTGATGTGAACGACACTCAGATGGCGCGTATGGCACGCGGATATGATATTAGCAGTCAGGGGTATCTGCCGTTTTACCGGCAACTCGGCGTCACGGTGAGCTGGCAGCAATATCTTGGGGATAATATCGATGCCTTCGATAGCGGTAATTATTACCACAATCCCTCCGCGCTTTCTTTAGGTGTCTCCTATACACCGGTACCGCTGGTAACGTTCTCGGCCAGCCATAAAACCGGCACCGGCGGGGAGAGTCAGGACCTGTTCGGTCTGAAGCTGAATTACCATTTTGGCGAATCGCTGCGTGAACAGCTTTCGCCGGATGCAGTGGCGGCGGCCCGTTCACTGCGGGGTAGCCGCTTTGATGTTGTCAGCCGTAATAACAGTCCGGTGCTGAGTTACCGTAAACGCAGTTCACTGAGTGTCTTCCTCGCGACACCGCCGTGGCAGTTATCCGCAGGAGAGAGCCTGGTACTGAAACTGCAGGTGACCCCGGATAAGAATATTAAATCGGTTCACTGGGAAGGCGATACCCGTGCCCTTAGCCTGACACCGCCAGCCGATGCTTCCGGTACCCAGGGCTGGAGCATTATCATGCCGGCATGGAGTAATGACCGGGGGGCGACCAATGAATATCACCTCGCCGTCACGGTGACCAATAATCATAATACGGCGACTTCCAATACCATTACGCTAAAGCTGACACCGCCGATGCAGCTGGATGATACGGTGAATCCTGATCAATATGATCTGATGGCACCGTAAACCGAAGTGACCGCCCGGCCGGAGGTACTTTCCGGCGGGTGGTCCTGAAACACTTCTCCTCTCTGCGCGTCAAAGCTGCCGGAGGTTATCTTCGCTACTGGCTGTTTACTATTGGTGATTCACCTGCGGCAGCACTCAGCACATACATCGCCCGGTTCAGCGCTGACCCCGGAAAGACGTATCAGGCAGACTGTATACCTGACCTGCGATCCGGGGCCGTACATTTATTGATTTATCTATGGGTTCGTCCGGCTCCGTATCGGCGACCTTTGACAGAAACATCATTTTATCAATGAGTTATTTACTAATCCATTAGTCGACCGTGACTCCTTTAAGGGAAGGGCTTCGGGTTTCACTCCAGTCTGCTCTGCGGACCCGCCTGATAATATTTACGCAGCCCGCTGTCCGGCTAATCGGCTGTCACCCCTGATAGTACGGTGACCGGCGAGAACCTGCTGACAGGTGTGCTGACTTATCATGACAGCCTCTGCGTTCACGACATTTCTCCGGCCGTGACTCCTTTAAGGGAAGGGCTTCAGGTTTTACTCCTGTCTGCTCTGCGGACCCGCCTGATAATATTTACGCGGCCGGCTGTCCGGCTGCCATGCATGACGGCTCAGTCACCGCCAACAGGTTACCGGCCGGTAACAGACCTGCACCGGGTTCACCGGCATAAGCGCATTCGTTCCGCCCGGCAGACAGGCGATGTTCTGCTACGGGGCATTCTCCGGGACGGCGCGCACTCTCTGCACCTTTTTGGTTCACCATTCCCTCGTTCGGGCTGTTTTCTGCCCCCCGGGAGTGCGTTGCTATGACTGGTTATTCCTGAGAGTGATAAAAATCACAAAATAAATAATTTTTTCGCTTTTTGCATAAATCCGCTTTCCCGGAGAGGATGAGTCTTATGCTGTCAGCGGTCTATTCATTTTTTATTCATTAAAAGTGAATAGCGGAGTGGTGTAACTTATTGATTTATTTTATGGCTGATAATTTTATGCATTTTCATCCCGCTCTGGCACGTTAACTGCAATCTACACTTACTGCAGCCAGCCTGAGGCTGAAATTTAAATAATCGTTTTTGATATTCAGTCCGGAGATCCTGATGAGACAACCTATTCGCTGTAAAAAACAGAGCCCCGTCGGGTATCCGGACGGAAGCGGTCGTGCCCGGGTAGCCCATAACGGTAACTGCGCATCAGTGACTGATCTGTCCGGGCTGGCGGGGAGGGCAAACCGATGATGGTGATCCGTCCTGTCTGCCGTGCCGACCTGCCAGGTCTGATGCAGCTTGCTAAGAAAACCGGCGGGGGCCTGACATCCCTGCCTCAGGATGAGAAGACTCTGGCAGCGCGCATTGAGCGTTCTATAGAGACATGGCAGGGGGAACGTCCTCAGGCACAGCAGGGATACGTGTTTGTGCTGGAAGATACCACCGATGGTGCCATTGCCGGGATCAGTGCTATCGAAGTCGCCGTGGGTCTGGAAGAGCCCTGGTATAACTATCGTGTCGGTTCACTGGTACACGCTTCACGGCAACTGGATATTTATAATCCACTGGCGACATTGTCACTAAGCAATGACCATACCGGGGCCACCGAATTGTGTTCGCTGTTTCTGGACCCGGATTACCGGATGCATAAAAACGGTCAGTTACTGTCGAAATCCCGCTTTTTATTTATGGCCGGTTTTCCGGAGGTTTTTTCTCCGCGGGTGGTGGCCGAAATGCGCGGAGTGATCGATGACGCCGGTAATTCACCCTTCTGGGACAGTGTCGGCAGCCATTTCTTTTCGATGGATTTCAGCCGGGCAGACTTCCTCAGCGGTACCGGACATAAAGCCTTTATTGCCGAACTGATGCCAAAGCACCCGTTATATATCCATTATCTGAGCGAAGACGCCCGGGCGGTGATCGGTGAGGTGCATGTAAAGACCGCACCGGCCAGGGGATTGCTGGAAGCCGAAGGGTTCCGCTATCAGAACTATGTCGATATTTTTGATGGCGGCCCGACTCTGGAATGTGAATTAGCGGCGATCCGGGCTGTTAAACAGAGCCGGGTCATGACAACGGCCACAGGGATCCCTGACGACCACCATCCGCTCTGTCTGGTCGCCGGCATGGACTACCTCCGGTTCCGGGCCGTGCTGCTGCCGGTCGACCCGCAGGCCGGGACGGTGTTAATCCCGCCCGACTGCGCGGCCCGCTTACAGATAGCTGCCGGAGACCCGGTACGCGTTGTCTCTCTTAGCCCGCAAGGAACCTGTTTATGACATTACTGATCAATGGCCAGTGGCTGACCGGCCGCGGGAGCGCTCTGATAAAATATGATCCGGTCAGCGGCGAGGTGCTCTGGCAGGGGCACAGTGCGACAGAGGAGGAGGTTACTGCGGCCTGTCAGGCCGCCGGTGCGGCATTCGAGGCCTGGTCCGCACTGGAATTCAGCGATCGGCTGGCGGTGGTTAACCGTTTCGGAAAACAGCTGGAAGACCATCAGCCGGCGCTGACCGCCTGTATTGCCAGAGAAACCGGCAAACCCCGTCGTGAGGCCGCCAGTGAGGTGACCTCCATGATCAACAAAATCGCCATCTCGGTACAGTCCTGGCATCAGCGCACCGGCGATAGCGAAACACCGGGCAGCAGCCTGCATCACCGCCCGCATGGCGTGATGGCGGTATTTGGTCCTTACAATTTTCCGGGGCATCTGCCGAACGGACACATTATTCCTGCCCTGCTGGCGGGAAATACCGTGGTATTCAAGCCCAGTGAACTGACGCCTGCGACGGCCCAGCTGACACTGGAATGCTGGCAGAAGGCCGGTCTGCCCGCCGGGGTGATTAACCTTATACAGGGAGGCAAAGAGACCGGACAGGCATTGCTGGCTCAGCCCTCGCTGGCCGGAGTCCTTTTTACCGGCAGTGCGGCCACCGGTTATCATATCCATCGTCAGTTTGCGGGAAGGCCGGAGGTGATTCTGGCGCTGGAAATGGGCGGCAACAACGCCCTGATCGTCGAAGATCCTGCGGATATTGATGCAGCGGTCAATATTACACTTCAGTCCGCTTTTATCAGCGCCGGTCAGCGGTGCACCTGTGCCCGGCGCCTGCTGGTCAGACGTGGTCAGCAGGGGGACCGTTTTCTCACACGACTCTCGGAGGTGGCCGCAAAAATTGTCCCGGCCGCCTGGGATACGCTGCCGGAGCCCTTTATGGGCAGTGTTATCTCACCCGCCGCCGCCGGGCATATCTGGCAGCACTGGCAGCAGACAGAGCAGGCCGGCGGAGACGTGCTGCTCAGAATGCGCTGGCCGGATCCGGCCTCTGCACTGATTTATCCGGGCATCATTGATATCACCGGTCTGCCTGCGGCGGATGAGGAAATCTTCGGGCCGTTACTGCACGTTATCCGTTATGACGATTTTGAACAGGCGATCACTCTGGCGAATCAGAGCCGCTATGGCCTCTCCTGCGGGCTGATTTCTGCGGATCGCCGCCAGTTTTTATTGCTGCAAAAACGGGCGCGGGCAGGGATCGTTAACTGGAATAAACCGCTAACCGGTGCTGCGAGTAATGCACCTTTCGGCGGGATAGGGGCATCCGGTAATCACCGTCCCGGGGCCTTTTATGCCGCAGATTATTGTGCCTGGCCGATGGCTTCAATGGAAAGTCCGGAGTTAACACTGCCGGAAGAACTGCCCCCGGGCCTCGATTTTTCCCGTTAAGGATGCGCGATGAACAGAAATAGTCAGTCAACAGAGGCTAATTTTGACGGGCTGGTGGGGCCGACACACCATTATGCCGGGTTATCCTTCGGCAATGAGGCCTCGGCACGTCACCAGTATCAGCCGTCCAACCCGCTGAAAGCGGTACTGCAGGGGCTGGGGAAAATGAAAGCCCTTGCAGACCAGGGGTTTGTGCAGGGCGTGATCCCGCCACTGGCCCGGCCGGACCTGCGCCTGCTAAGGCAGCTGGGGTTTACCGGTAATGATGTTCAGATACTGCAGAAAGCCCGCCAACAGGCCCCGGAGCTGTTATCCGCCGCCTGCTCGGCCTCTTCTATGTGGGTTGCCAATGCCGCGACCGTATCGCCTTCGGCAGATACTGCTGATAACCGTGTCCATTTCACGGTAGCTAACCTGAATAATAAACTGCACCGGATGTCTGAAGCCCGCGGGACAGCCGCGGTACTGCGGGCACTGTTCGCCGATGAGCGTCGATTTATCATCCATGACGCCTTACCCCAGACTCCGGCGTTCGGCGATGAAGGCGCGGCGAACCATAACCGTCTGTATGGCGGTGCAGAGGGGCCGGGACTGGAGTTATTTGTCTACGGTTATGATGCCAGGCTACCCTCGGGCGGGCCGGTGCGCTACCCCGCCAGGCAAACCCGTCAGGCCAGTGAAGCCGTGGCGCGGCTGCATCAGCTGGATCCGCAAACAACCCTCTATGCACAACAGAACCCGGCGGTGATCGATCAGGGGGTGTTTCATAATGATGTGATTGCCGTGAGTCACCGCGAAGTGTTGTTCTGTCATGAACAGGCCTTCAGCGGTCAACAGGCCCTGTTTGATGCCATCCGCCAGCGTCTGCCTGAGTTTCATCCGCTGGTGGTGCCGGACGAGGCCGTGACGGTCAGTGATGCGGTTAACACCTATCTTTTTAACAGCCAGTTACTGGGCCGGCAGGATGGCAGTATGTCGCTGGTACTGCCACAGGAGGCCCGTGAGCATCCGGCGGTCTGGCAATATCTGCAACAGCTGCTGGCCGGGGATAACCCGATCACCGACTTACAGGTCTTCGACCTGCGCGAAAGTATGCGTAATGGTGGCGGACCGGCATGTCTGCGTTTACGGGTTACCCTGACAGAGGAAGAACGTCAGGCCGTTAACCCGGCCGTCATGATGAATGATGCGCTCTATACCCGGCTGACGGCGTGGGCAGGAAAATTCTACCGCGACCGGCTGACGACGGATGACCTGGCAGATCCGCAACTACTGACAGACAATTATCAGGCCCTGGATGAACTGACCGGGATACTGAATCTCGGGACGGTGTATGACTTCCAGCAATCACAGTGAGGATGAAAGCGAATGACCGATTATCTTCAGGGAATGTTAACCGGGCAACCGGCTCTGCCGCCGCAGGGAGAAAATGCAGTGCTTTTCTGGCGTGAAAAAGGCGAAGGGATTCTGGAACTGATCCCCCGTACGCCCCGCCAACCGGGGTCGCTGATCATTTCGGCCGGGATCCACGGTAACGAAACTGCGCCGATAGAGATCCTCAATCAACTGGTCACAGAAATATTACGCGGAGAATGCGTTGTTGCGCAGCGATTACTGGTGATCTTCGGTAATCCGGCGGCAATCCGTCAGGGCGTACGCTTTGTTGATTATGATATGAATCGCCTGTTTTCAGGCTATCGCGATAAGTTGCCGCCCTGTGATGAATCGCAGCGTGCAGCGCAGCTGGAGCAGGCGGTCAGTGAGTTTCGCGGCCAGGACCCGGCGCAGTCAGTCTGCTGGCATCTTGACTTGCATACGGCCATCCGCGGGTCACTCTACCCGAAGTTCGGGCTGTTACCGGCGAGTCCCCGGCCACGTAATGCATCGTTTACTGACTGGCTGGGGCGGGCAGGTCTGGAAGCGCTGGTTTTTCATCAGGCACCGGGCGGCACCTTCAGCCATTTCACCTGCCACACGCTGGCAGCGGAAAGCTGTACTCTGGAGCTGGGAAAGGCGCTACCGTTTGGCTGTAATGCTCTGGCGGATTTTAACTGCGCCCGGCAGGCATTACGGGCCAGGATCGGGGGTGACACAGAAACGCCAGCCACCCCGGATACCCCGCCACGCCATTTCCGGGTGGTCAGGCAGTTAACCCGCACCGGCGCGGATTTTCACCTGCATATGTCAGACACGACACCGAATTTTACATGGTTTCCGCCGGGGACGATACTGAGCGAGGAAGGGGGCCGGTCTGAGCGGGTATTGCATCCGGAGGGCGAGCGGGTGCTTTTCCCAAACCCCAGGGTCGCGTATGGTCAGCGGGCCGGGCTGATGCTGGAAGAAGAGTTGTAAACTGCCGCAATGTTTCGCCCGGAGGACGATTTGCCGGGCGGGACCTGACTTACCATACACTTTCTTATCACTCTGCTGCTATTTCCTCCTTTTTTCTCCATGATTGCGGAGTTTTGCACATTTTCGTTTTCAGTGATTTACGCAGTCTCTGAGTAATTGACGTTATCAGGCGTAAAGTGGTTTCCGACGACGACAATGTCAGCAGACATCGTCAGACAACTAAAACTATTAAGGATATGACTCTATGCGTAAACTCACTTCACTGTTCCTGGCAACATCTCTGGCCTTTGGTGCTGCCAGTGTGGTACACGCGCAGGCCGATAATTTAACGCCTCCGACGGCATCCCAGCACCGTCCGATGCATCCTCATGGACCGGACTTCTTTCATGGCATAAAACTGACTGATGCACAGAAACAACAGGTGCGTGACATCATGAAGCAGAGCCATCAGCAGATGAAACGTCCGTCGGTGGAACAACGTCGTGCAGCACATGAGATAGTAGCCTCAGACAGTTTTGATCAGGCAAAAGCAGAGACCGAAGCTGCCAGCCTGGCCGCAGGAGCTAAAGACCGTGCATTCCAGCGGTTGCAGACAGAAAATAAACTGTACAACGTTCTGACACCGGAACAGAAGAAACAATATAACGACGGTTTTGAGCGCCACCTGACCGAAAAGCATGATGCTAAAGGACAGGCGCCACAGGATACTGCCGGCTAACGCCTTTGCCTTCTGAATCCCCTGAGACCGCCCTGAGGGCTGACGGATCGGTGATCCCGTCAGCCATTATGGGCGGTTTTATTCTGAGATGACGCGGGGGTTCAGGCTGCCAGGTCACTCCCGGCAGAACCTGGTATCCCTATCGCCGATACCGGCAGGGTACAGGAAAGTGACAGAAGGTCCCGGCCGGAGATATAAAAAAAACCCCCTTCTGAGAAGGGGGTTTTTCATGTTATGCGTAAGGTGATTATTTTTTCCAGAAGTCGTCGAATACCGTAATTGGTGGCTGACGCTTGTGTTCAGTTTTCAGGTACCAGCCCTCGATGATTTTTGCCGGCTCAGGCGCGATGGTTTTACCTTCCAGATAAGCATCGATTAAAGCGTAGGTCACCCCCAGGGCTACCTCATCCTGCAGGCCCGGACGACCGTCTTCCAGGTCTGCCGTCGGATGCTTCAGGTAGAGATGCTCAGGGCAGCCGAGCTGTTTCAGAAGCTGTTTTCCCTGGCCTTTGTTCAGGCGGAAAATAGGGTTGATATCGGTACCGCCGTCACCGTATTTGGTGAAAAAGCCGGTAACCGCTTCGGCGGCATGGTCGGTGCCGACCACCACACCGCTGGTCATTCCGGCGATACTGTATTGTGCTTTCATTCGTTCGCGGGCCTTTTCATTCCCCTTCACAAAATCAGATAACACAATTCCCGCCTCTTTCAGCGCACGTTCGCTGGCCAGCACGGCTTCTTTAATGTTGACGGTCAGCGTCTGGTCCGGCTGGATAAAATTCAGGGCATCCTGACAGTCCTGTTCATCGGCCTGGTCACCGTAGGGCATACGTACAGCGATAAACCGGTAATCATTAACACCGGTTTCAGCACGCAGTTCTGAGATAGCCGTCTGGCAGAGTTTACCGGTCAGGGTGGAATCCTGACCCCCGCTGATGCCTAACACCAGACTTTTCAGCCCCGGATAGGTCTTCAGATAGGACTTGAGGAAATCCACACTGGTGCGTATTTCCTGCTGAACATCAATCACCGGTTTTACCCCCAGTGCACGGATAATCTCTTGTTGTAATGTCATACAGGACTCCTCGGTTCAGGGGCGGTCAGTGACCGCCGTGTCACAACATGCCTTCTGTGCGGTCTGTTTATTTTACCGCGGCAACAGGTTTTTTCGCCACAAAGGTAAACATCAGGATCGCCAGCATGAAACAGCCAAAAATCGTCGATGTCATACTGAGCACCGATGTCCCGCCCAGCCCTGTGACAGGAATACTCAGTGACCCCAGGGTGAACATCGTTACGCCGATCACCGCAGAAGCACTGCCCGCGCGGCGGCCCTGACTCTGCATCGCCAGAGAGGACGCCGTGGTGGAAATGACGGCATTGCTGGCAATGCTGAAGAACAGCGTGAACAGGATCACCGGTAACGGGGCATGCAGAATGCCGGCAATCAACAGACTAAGAGAGGCCACGAATGCCAGCATCAGTCCGCCTTTCAGCACCCGATACTCTCCCAGTCGGGGACTGAGACGGGCACTGGTTTGTGAAGCAATGATCAGGCCCAGACCATTCAGTGCAAAGCAGTGACTGAAGGTCTGGGGTGACATCCCGTAAATCTGTTGCAGTACAAACGGCGATGCACCGATGTAGGCAAACATACCTGCCATCATAAATCCCTGGGTGAGGCAGAAGCCCATAAACGGACGATGGGTAACCACCTGGCCCAGCGCGCCCCAGGCGGATAGCAGTGATCCCTGGCTGCGTTTTTCCGGGTGCAGTGTCTCATGAACATGTAACCGGCTGAGAGTGATCAGTAAAACCGCAATCCCGGACAGCACCAGGAAAATTCCGCGCCAGCTCATGATATTCATCAGTGCACCGCCAATGACCGGGGCCGCGATCGGCGCCAGACCATTGACCAGCATCAGCATGGCAAAAAAACGGGTCAGTTCATGACCACTGTACATATCCCGGGCGATGGCCCGGGATAATACCGCGCCACCGGCGCCACCCAGGCCCTGGAACAGGCGGGCAATCAGCAGCTGGTCCAGGCTCTGAGCCATGGAACAGGCGACGGAGGCCAGCAGCAGTAGCACTAATGACAATGCCAGCGGAACTGTTCGCCCGTACTTATCACTCATCGGGCCAAACAGCAGTTGTCCGAACCCGAGCCCCAGCAACCCTGCGGTCAGGCTAAGCTGCGCACTGGCGGTAGCAATATGCAGGCTGCCGGCAAGCTGCGGTAACGCCGGAAGATACAGGTCAATACATAAGGGGCCAAGTCCTGCCATCAGGCCAAGGATTAGCACAAAAGAGAAACGGTGCGGGAGGGCTTTGGACATTTTTCCTCTGAATCTATGGTGTTTCCGTTGAATAATATCATTATGAAAATTAACAGATTATATCTGTCATCGGCCTGAGGCGCGCTGGTTTACCGCGATGGGCTGTCCAAGAGAATATCGGTTTAAGACGTTTCAGTCCATGCTAACCATTTGTTTTATCGTTATTACCTATTACACTTAAAAGGCGTGAGTTGACCCGTTCATCAGATTTTTTATTGTGTATTACGATTACAGTGAGGTAAATAATGCATAAATTCACCGGACTTATCGCAGCAGGTGCTGCCATCGCCATTCTTTCCGGGTGTACGACTTATCATCAGGCAGAAAGCTATGTCACCAAACCTGTGGTAAAAGACGTTAAAAAAGGAATGACACGTGACCAGGTTCGCCATATCGGCGGTCAACCGGCTTCCGTGATCACCATGATCCATGCCCGCGGGACCTGTGATACCTACATCATTGGCCAAAGCGAAGGTAAACCGCTGACGTATTTTGTCAGCTATAACGACACCGGACATGTGATGAATTACGGCTTCCAGAGCTGCACCGAATACGACACCGATCCTCAGGCTCCGAAAACGAACTGATCTTTTGCAGAGATAAAACGGGCAGACATCATGGGGTGAAGCCTATCCGTGAAGTCGTACTTAAACTTCCGGGCAGCCCTGCAAAAATCCGCAATCTCACAAGGGTTGCGGATTTTTTGTATCCGCAGCCTCCTGCATGACTGGGTGGCGCTCTCAATGCCGGGCCATTAATAAAAACCTTACCTGTAAGGGAATTTCCACCGGAAATTAAAAGGGCATTAATTAATCTGAGAAGCGCTAAGCGCCTTCCCGGAAGGCACCGTAACAGTTAAACCGTTATTGCCCCCGGCTTATGCAGACAGAATGACGATGGAAAGAAACGAAGAATGGCCTGGCTGAGCAGTATAAAAAAAACCGTAATCATTAAGGGATGATTACGGTTTTTCACACAGCCAGGGGGAGTTTATCCCATCATGCCTGTCTCAACTGACGGGCAGTATAGCCCGATGACTGGCCTTTTATTGGCCTGATGCTTTTGGGTTACAAACCGTCAGGTCGCGGAACCTCGATATACTCACCGTCAATATTACGCTGATAATAATGGCCTGACTGCACGTAATAACGCTTACCATTATAATCCAGCGCCTGCAGTTGCTGCGGAGTACTCTGTGGCGGCGGGTTGACCACCACATAGTCATTCCCCTGACGCTGATAATAAATACCGTTGAGCAGATAGTAGGTGAGGCCGCCTATCAGGACTCCGGTCGCTAAATCCGGCAGAAAACCGCCACCACCCGGGCCGGGGCCACCCCGCCATCCGGGTCCGCCAAAACCAGGGCCAGGGCCACCGAAGCCCGGGCCGGGACCATGCGGGTAAGCCAGCGCGATACCCGGCATAATCAGGGTTAACGCCAGCAGAGATGGGATAACTTTTTTCATATTCTATCTCCGACAATAACTGATCAGATGATCTGTGCGGATGCCCGAAAACTCAAGCGCTACTGTCCGGATTTTGCCTTCCATTACACTATTTAACGCTTTCTTAACGGGCCTTCCGGTGCGGGCTGGCACTTTTTTACTTTACCTTCCCATTACCGCCGCACCGGGGTTAATGCAGTGACTGCGTCAGTTGTTTTTGCCAGTCGATAGCGGTCGAATAAATCTGCCTGCCGGTCGTGCTGACGACCTGTTTTGTCAGAGGACCCGGCAGTAATACTGCACCGGCGACCAATGTGATACAGAACCAGCGCTCCAGCAGATTACTCTTTTGCGGTTGCAACACCGGAAAGCGAAACCGCCAGCGGCAGGGCCATAGCAGAGGTACTCCGGCAGGCGTCAGCATATCGGCGACAATGTGGCTCAGATACCCCAGCACCATTCCCTGCATCACGTCGGCAGGCAGCCACATAGCCTCCGGTAACTTCAGGTGTAACAGCCATAACCCTGCCACGATAGCGATCAGGCTATGGGTAAATCCCCGGTGACCGAATGCACGGGATACCGGGACAGAAATCCAGCGTAAACGTCTGCCGAGCAGGGAGGAAGGGTGATCAATGTCCGGCAGCAGACACGTAAGTAATGTTGCCGGCAGTAAATGCCACCAGTCTGCGTGGGCAATAACGGGGGTCAGATCGCTGCGTTTTGCAATGATGGCGCTGGCAACAGCGAAAAGAATATGGCCTTCGGCCGTCATGAGATATCCTGCAACTTCCTGATTAACTGTCAATGTATACAGTATAGGGATTTATACAGCGAAAAGGTATATGTGACGCTGTAACAAATAATAAATGATATTGACACAGGCAAAGAAAACTCTCGTCCTCCCGGTGCATAGAGCAGGAAAAAGCCGCAGGCGCTCTGCGCCCTGGCTTAGCGGAAAGAAATTGAGTCAGGGAGCCGGCAGAAAATCCCTTAGCTCAGACATCGGTTGAGTCAGTGGCCTGAGTGGCGGAGATCGTATGAATGCGGGTAACTTCGTCCGGAGAGGCAGAAACACCCCCCGGATAGCCGTGCAGGGCGATATTGATACCCTCAGCCGGGCTGACCGCGAGGAGCAGAGGCTCTCTGCCGCGTGAAGAAATTGCTGCAAGGGAACCGGCAGAAAATCCGTTAGCTCAGACATCGGCTGAGTCAGTGGCCTGAGTAGCGGGAATTGTCTGAATGCGGGTAACTTCGTCCGGAGAGGCAGAAGCACCCCCGGATAGCCGTGCAGGGCGATATTGATACCCTCAGCCGGGCTGACTGCGGGGAGCAGAGGCTCCCCGCCGCGGGCTTAGCGGGAAGCGGGCAGATAGCCCAGCAGATCCGGCGTTAAATCATTCAGCGAGTCAAGACGGGCATGAGCCAGACTCCAGACCGGAAGATGAGCTTCTTCCGTGGCAGGAACGACCAGCGTGCGCATTCTGGCGGCTTTGGCAGCGATCATACCGTTCAGCGAGTCCTCCAGGGCGACACAATGTAACGGATCTGTCGCCAGCGCGGCGGCGGCATTCAGATACACCTGCGGATGGGGTTTACTGTAGGGAAGTTCGCCTGCGGAAGCGACCGCGTCGAAATAAGGCTGCAGAGAGAATAGTTCAAGCACGCTCTGAATTAAACTCAGCGGGGAGGCAGACGCGAGGCCGATTTTAAACCCACACTCCCGACACATTTCCAGAGCTTCGTGTACACCCGGCATCAGCGGGCGCTGCTGATCTATTTTCTCTGCCACCCTGGCGATAATCAGCCGTGTCATCTCTTCAGCATCCAGATGGCGGATATTACCTGCATCAAACCACAGCCTCACCACCTGGTCGATACGTAATCCGGTGGTTTCAGGTAAGGCGTCACGCAGGCTGATATCGATGCCTGCGCGTGAGAAGACATCCAGTTCAGCCTGATGCCAGAACGGTTCAGAGTTGATCAGCAATCCGTCCATATCAAATATTGCTGCTTTGACCGGGCGATGATAGGCCATAAAACCCTCCGTGAATGGTTAAAACTTTGCAAAAAAATAACCGGAGTATGAAAATACTGCGTCCGGTTGTATGAAATATCTTCTGAATAATGATTTTAGCTGTATAAAACAGGAAAAATAGCCGGGGCGCAGGTAGACTTGTATCACAAAACACGCTGCAGGAGAGAGCATGAATTACCAACAAACGGGCAGGATCGCCATCGGCAAAAAAGTTGCCGGCTGGCTGTTGTTTATCCCCGCGGTGATATCCACACTGGTATCACTCATGAACTATTTGTACATCCACAGTGATAATCAACCCGGCATTGATGCTGTATTGACTGATTTCATTCATGTCATGATCAACATGGTTAAGTTTAACACGCCGTTCCTGAACTTTTTATGGCAGAACTCACCGGTACCGGACTTCGGTACTCAGGCTGATGTCCTGTTCTGGATTATTTATATTGTGATCTTTGTCGGTCTGGCGTTACAGGCCTCGGGCGATCGTATGTGGCGACAGTCGCGCTTTATGAAAGAGAGCATCGATGACCAGCTCATTCTGGAACGCGCTAAAGACAGCGGGGGGCTGACCCGTGAGCAGCTGACCGAAAAGTTACAGACGAACAATCACTCCATTTTCAGGCAGTACTTCCAATTGTACATTCTGCCGGTGATTGTGATTGTTATCGGCTATTTTGCTCTGCGACTCACCGGCTTTTTCTGAATTCCCGCTCTCAACGATAATCGCGCAACAGGGTATCAATGACCTGTTGCGCTTCTTCCACCCAGTGTTCCCCGAATGCACAGGCACGATTCAGCAAATAGTACAGCCGGTATGCCGGCTGGCGGTCTGCATAGCCTGCCGGTAAGGGACTGATTTTCTCATAAGCCTGAATCAGCGGGGTGGTTAATACATTGTCCGGTTGCCACAGTGCCAGATCACATTCTCTGTCCCCCCAGTAACATGCCGGATTGAACAGCCAGGGCGAATTATGTGCTTCAGCACAATGCCCGGGCCAGAGATCCCCATGCAATAAGGACGGTGCGGGGTGGTGATTTTCCAGACACCGGGCGACACTGGCAATAATCTGTTCGGTATCGCCAAAGGTTAACTTTTTCTCAGCGGCTATTTGTAACTGCCAGCCGATACGTTGTTCCGGAAAGAAGGAGGACCAGCGGTTCTGCCAGTTATTGGGTTGTGGTGACAGTGTCACTGAATTATCAAAATCAAGACCAAACTTAGGTTGTTCACTCCATTGATGGAGTCTGGCAAGCTGCTCACCCAGTAACGCAGCAGAAGCTTTACTCAACGGTGCCGGGGGAAGATATTCAAGGATCAGAAAGCTATGATGCCGCGAGGTTCCGCTGCCATACACTGCCGGCACTCTGACACATCCGGTCCTGGCCAGCAAAGCCAGTTGGTCCGCTTCCTCGATAAAGCGGGGCAACATCCCACGATGATTGGATTTGATAAAATAGTGTTTATCGCCGCTCACCATCTGCCAGGACTGATTAACCTCACCCCCGTGGCATTGATGATAATGAGATATCCCAGCAAAATCGCTTTGCTGCTCTTCTAACAGTCGATGAATGGCTGACCACATAGTGTTGTCCTCAATTTCGCTGCGTGGTCAGATTGTAACCCGCATTTCGTCGAAGTTTCCAGCCGCGGGATCTCAACCCGGGATCTTTTTTCTGTCTGGCCGCAAACTTAGACTATCCACGATAGCGTTAAGTTTATTTACTGCCATTAACCTGGACGTTAGTAACGTCATCTTTTGATACATTCCGTCCGGCATTTTATGTGATTTTGCTTTCTATTTTTTTATTCACGTCTATCATTACCCGCTACTGTTCAGATCAATCTGAATCACGCTAAGGCCTGTCACTTTTTTTTGACAAGGAAAGCGAATACATGCTTTTTTACAAAACTCGGGTAAATGGCATTCAACGCTATTTAAAAGTTTTCAGACTTAGCTATTAACAACGTCGTCAGTACAGGTCTTTTCAATGAAAGCGTTCAATAAAATTTCAGCAGCACTGCTGCTTACCGCCGGTGTGTTCGCCCAGCAGGCATATGCTGATAACTCAGTATTTACCTCGATGGATGATCCTTCTACCGCAAAAAAGCCTTTTGAAGGTTCAGCTTCTGCAGGTTATCTGGCGCAGAGTGGTAACACCACCAGTTCTTCTCTGACAGCCCAGACCAACATGACCTGGTACCAGGAATCAATGGCATACAGCCTGTGGGGCAATGCGTCGAACACCTCATCCAACGATGAACGTTCTTCTGAAACCTATACCGTGGGTGGCCGTTCACGTTATAACCTGAACAGCAGCGACTATCTGTTCGGTCAGGCAAGCTGGTTAAGTGACCGTTTCAATGGTTACGACAGCCGCGATACGATGACTGCCGGTTACGGTCGTCAGATCCTTAACGGGCCGGTGCATTCACTGCGTGCTGAATTGGGTCCGGGTGTTCGTTATGATGATTATCATGATGGTGGTCACCAGACGAAAGCACTGGCTTACGGTGCACTGAGTTACCAGTGGCAGCTGACGGATACCACGAAGTTTATTCAGGGTGTGTCCGTACTGAGTACACTGGGGAATGATACGACTCTGAACTCCGAAACCGGTTTACAGGTAGCGATCAACTCTCACTTCTCTCTGAAACTGGCCTACGACCTGACCTGGAATAACAATCCGCCGTCATCTGCGCCGGATCGTACCGACAGTAAAACCTCTGTACTGCTGTCTTACTCCATGTAAGCCAACAGAAGAGACAAAAAGGCCCGCTAAGCGGGCTTTTTTTTGTCCTTTGACCCGTCCTGAATAGTGTTGACAGGTTCCTGATCTTATTCCGCAGTGCATGAGTATCGCAGAGAGCAAACGCACCCAACGCGATTATCCTCTATCCTTCAAAACCCTGTTGTTGAGCAGGTTGAAAAAGGCGAGATGACCGACAAAAAGGCTCAGCTGCGATAGGGGAGCCGTGGGTGTTCCACCGTTGTTGCCACCCGTCTGCGTCCTGCCCGAAATGGAAAGACGCGGGCCGTGTTGACCGGACCCGCTTATGTGTGCGTGCCCGGAACGGGAGGCTCAGAGCAGTGCGCAGTCAATTTTTGCCACAATCTTGCGCAGAGGGGCTGGGGTAGTACAGGTGCTCATCGGGCGGTGAAGTTCCTGCGGGAATATAATGGCCAGCTCACCGGGTTGCAGATGGATCAGTGTCTCCCCCGGTATGGCAGCACAGAACCCGAGGTCGTGTGCATCATTAAAGGGTTCACTGAGGTCGAGCGGCAGGCCGCGGACACCGGCGCCAATGACTTCATTACCTTCCAGCACAATATGAATATCCAGATACTGGCGATGAAATTCCGGTTTCTGGCTTTCCAGCGGCCGGGTTTCCCCCTCAGCAACATTGAAAAACATCTGTTTGCCCTGCACCTGATAGTGGCCTGCCGGCAGGCTATAGGGGTCACTTTCGATGATCGTTGCCAGCATTTGACGAATGGCGGCAGGATAGAAGGTATTTTCAGCCGCGGTGGCTAAGGCATCAATAATCATAATATTCATCCCGGTTGTGGGGCGGTGTATTACCGCAAACAGGTCATATACTGGCTGACAATATTGTCCACCGGCGGCACGATACTCACCGCCATGACGTCCGGCTCATCGTGACCCGGTATTTCCAGGTTAGAAAACTGGCTACGCAGCAGAGTCTCAGGCATAAAATGACCTCTGCGTTGACGCATACGGCTCATTACCTGCTCGAAATCCCCCTGTAACCATAAAAAACGCACATGCGGGCTGCCAGCGCGTAACTGATCCCGGTAAGACTTTTTAAGCGCGGAACAGACCAGCACACCGGTTTCGTTTTTCTGTTCCAGGCTGTAGATCACATCGGCCAGCCGGCACAGCCAGGGTTGCCTGTCGGCATCATCCAGCGCCTGACCGGCCGCCATTTTGTCGATGTTCCGTCGGGGGTGCAGATCATCCCCGTCAATAAATTTGGCGTTCAGGGCGTGCGAAAGCGCCTGGCCTACCGTAGATTTTCCGGTCCCGGATACGCCCATCACGATAATGCACTGGCCTGCCATAATCACTCCTCAGGTTATTCACGGGTTGCGGTTTATTACTCAGAGACGGCCCGCAGTCGCCTTTGGCGGCACGATGACCGCAATCGTCGGGTTTACGTCTGCCGGGGCAGAGCCTCTGACGTGACTGTCTTCAGGGCAGGTACATTATCCGGTGGCCCGGCCCGGGAGGCGGTATTGTCCGGCAGGCCACTGACATCGGTGCTGCCGGTCACAGGTTCTATCTCACGTTTTTCGTGGCGGTTAAACTGTGACGCTGATCACTAAAAATGATGTTACAAAACAACGTTACTGGCGCTGTGATCGATGGCATAAAATCAGCCCGACACCCTGCCATCGACGACCCGAAGCGAAGATGTTCATTTCGGTGTCGGGCTGGCATAATGGATTACCGATTCCGGTACTGACTGGCAGAAACAATGAAATTGCAGCGCATCACATTGAATGATATTGCGACCCTCGCGGGTGTAACAAAGATGACCGTCAGCCGGTATTTGCGTACCCCCGAAAAAGTCAAACCGGAAACCGCAGAGCGTATCGCCAGCGTTATTGAGGAAGTGGGCTATCAGCCTGACCCGGACAATGCGGCGATTAACAGTAATGCCATCGGGCGGATCGGGGTGCTGGTTCCGTCATTTCATAACCAGATTTTTGCAGACGTGCTGGCAGGGGTCGAAACCGCGGCTGCCGCCAGGGGTTACCAGACCCTGGTGGTCAATTACGATTACAACAGCCAGAAAGAAGAAGAACAGATAGCAACCGTACTGGCTTTTAATGTTAAAGCTCTGTTACTGACGGAGAGCGTGCACAGCGTGCGCGCAGAAAAGTATTTACGGTCGGCAAAAATCCCTGTGGCAGAAGTGATGGGGCTGACAGAAAACAGCGGACGGATTAATGTCGGCTTTGATAACCAGCGCGCCGGTCTGGACATGACACGTATGCTGCTGGCCAGCGGAAAAACCCGGATTATTTATTTCGGGTCGATGGCTGACCTCAGGGATGAACAACGTTATGCCGGTTACTGTCAGGCGATGGCGGAGGCCGGCCTGCCGCCCGGACGTATTACTCCGGGTAAGGTCTCTTCTGTGTCTATCGGCGCAGGCATGATGACCCTTGCACGCCAGATGTATCCTGAGATGGACGGCATTCTGTGCACCAATGATGATCTGGCGGTGGGTGTGCTACGCGAATGCATCGCCAGCGACATCCGTGTGCCGGAGCAACTGGCCATTGCCGGCTTCCACGGTCTGGAGATCGGCCAGGTGACAACCCCGAAACTCGCCAGTGTGCTGACGCTACGTTTTGAAATGGGCAAGGTTGCCACAGAGATTCTGATTAAAAAAATTCAGGGATTACCCACGATAGAACGGGTAGATTTACATTACCGGTTGTCGATGGGAGAAACCATCTGACCGGCGGCCTGACACCTTTCTTTTCCCTCCTGAACCTGTTGACCCCTGATCTCCCCCTGTTAAATAACCGTAAAATGCCTGCCAGATCACGCCAGAAGTAACACAAATTTTTAACATTATCTGGCGTGACGGAGATCGCAACATTCAGCAGCAAAAACCCGTTTGATACATAAGACACGCTACAGGCTTATCAGACAGGACCGTTGCTATGCATACAGATACTCAACCCTTTGTTCTGCTCATCGCGCCGGTGATGGACGTCTTACAGACTTCTCTGGACGCCAGCTACCGGGTATTCCGTCTTTACGAGCAAACCGATACCGCCGACTTTCTTCGCCGGCACGGGGAGGACGTTCAGGCTGTCGTTACCCGGGGGGACGTTGGCGTCAGCCGTGAGATCCTTGAACAGTTACCCCGTGCCGGCATGATCGCCGTGTTCGGCGTCGGAACCGATGCAATCGACCTCAATTATACCCGCGAACGCGGCATCCGTGTCGGGATCACGGCCGGAGTGCTGACCGATGACGTTGCTGACCTGGCGATGGGATTGCTGCTGGCTGCCAGCCGCCGCCTGCGTCAGGGAGATCAGTTCGTGCGGTCCGGTCAGTGGGAAAAGACCGCGCCGCCATTGGCGACCAAAGTCAGCAAAAAACGTCTCGGTATCCTGGGAATGGGCAACATTGGTCAGGCCATTGCCCGGCGGGCGAAAGGGTTTGATATGACCATTCTTTATCACAGCCGTCAGCGTAAGGACGCCCCCGGTTACCAGTGGTGTGAGGACCTGCACAGCCTGGCCAGTCAGAGCGACTTCCTGGTGATTGCCGCGTCGGGGAATCCCGAAAATACCGGCATCATTAATGCTGCCGTGCTGGAGGCGATGCCGCCACATGCCTGGCTTATCAATGTCGCGCGCGGCAGCCTGACAGATGAACCTGCATTGTTGCGGGCATTACAGGAAAAAGTGATTGGCGGGGCGGCACTGGATGTGTTCGGCCACGAACCACACGTGCCGGAGGCTTTCTTCGCTCTCGATAATGTATTGCTGCAACCCCATGTGGCCAGTGCCACGGTGGAAACCCGCCAGGCCATGAGCCAGTCGGTGGCGGACAATCTGGCAGCTTACTTCTCAGGCCGGGAGATCCCGGGATTAATTCAATAAAAAAAAGAGTACCGGTAGTACGAGGGAACATGCCTTTTTCATTGATGATCAGCCGCTACCCGCCAGTCTCCGGAGGTCGCTGATGTAACCAGGACATTATTATGAACGATAAAATACCAGGAACCCGCTGGGTGCGGGTTATCGCACCGATCCTCATCGCCTGTATTATGTCATTTATGGATCGGGTCAATATTAGTTTCGCCTTGCCTGGCGGAATGGAAAAAGATTTAGGGATCACCAGCCAGATGGCCGGTGTCGCCAGCGGAATATTTTTTATCGGTTATCTGTTTCTGCAAATACCCGGCGGCCGTATTGCCGTTTACGGCAGCGGTAAACGCTTTATTGCCTGGTCGCTGGCGGCCTGGGCCGTCGTCTCGGTGGCGACCGGATTTGTCACCCATGAATATCAGTTACTGGCGCTGCGTTTTTTTCTCGGTGTTGCCGAAGGGGGGATGTTGCCGGTTGTTCTCACCATGGTCAGTAACTGGTTTCCTGAAAAAGAACTGGGCCGCGCCAACGCATTTGTCATGATGTTTGCTCCGCTGGGAGGCATGCTGACCGCGCCGGTCTCGGGGGCGATTATTGCCGCGCTCGACTGGCGCTGGTTGTTTTTCATCGAAGGCCTGCTGTCGGTGGTGGTACTGGCCATCTGGTGGCTGGTGATCAGCGACCGTCCGGAGGAAGCCCGCTGGCTGCCGGAAAAAGAACGGGAATATCTGCTGACCGTGCTGGGACGTGAACGTAAAGCGCGTGAAGAACTGGCCCCGGTCACCAAAGCCCCGTTAAAAGCGGTATTACGTAATAAAGGGCTGATGCAACTGGTGGCATTAAACTTCTTTTACCAGACCGGGGATTATGGTTACACCCTGTGGCTACCCAGTATTCTGAAGAACCTGACCGGAGGAAATATGGCCAGTGTCGGGTTGCTGGCGGTGCTGCCGTTCTTAGCGACGCTGGCGGGAATTTATGTGATTTCTATGCTCAGCGATCGGACAGGTAAACGTCGGCTGTGGGTTCGGGTGTCACTTTTCAGCTTTGCTGCAGCGCTGGTGGCGTCCGTGATCCTGAGGGACCACGTGGTCGCGGCCTATATTGCGCTGGTTATTTGCGGTTTCTTCCTGAAAGCGGCGACCAGTCCTTTCTGGTCGATTCCCGGACGGATTTCGTCTCCGGAAGTGGCCGGGAGTGCACGTGGGGTAATCAACGGGCTCGGTAATCTGGGCGGGTTCTGCGGACCTTATCTGGTAGGGATAATGATTTACCTGTATGGACAGAACGTGGCGGTGTGCGCACTGGCAGTCTCGCTGTTACTGGCCGGAGCCATTACCTTCCTGTTGCCGAAAGAGTGTGATCTGTCTTCAGGAAAAAAGCCGGATAACCGGCCGGCGGAAAAATCAGGAAAAGCGCCGTTGCGTTCCGCCTCACTGAAAAGGGTCTGAATCGTTATCATGTCGTTGCCGGGGGCGTTGCAGAAATTGCCGTGCGCCCGGCGGGAGCCTTCTGTGCTGACAGTCTCCGTCCCGGGGGTAGCAGGAGAAGAGGGCGGTCATCCTTTATCCCGCAGGGTCTCCGCGGTAATAGAAAGTCAGTTCAACGCTGAATCTCCCCCTGCAGATACTGACCGGTATTTATCACCCTGTGATATCTGCCGCTTTCCGGCAGCGGTACGCGGAATCGGCTTTAGTAGCTTGTTAGCCGTCCCCTGTACCTGCGAATACTGACGGTGGATATGACTGTACGATATCTGCCGCTTTCCGGCTCAGGCCTGCTATCCGCAGCAATCGCTTGTTAGCCGCTCATCCGCTGAACTTGGGAATAATGCACGGCAGGTATCATCACGCGATATCTGCCGGTTCCAGGCCCCGGTCCGCTATCCGCAACAGTATTGTTGTTAACCGTCCATTCTCTGTGCCTGCGGATGTTAAACGGCGGGTATCACCCTGCGATATCTGCCGGTTACAGGCCCGGTCCGCTATCCGCAACAGTATTGTTGTTAACCGTCCATTCTCTGCGCCTGCGGATGTTAAACGGCGGGTATCACCCTGCGATATCTGCCGGTTACAGGCTCCGGTCCGCTTTCCGCAGCTATATTGTTGTTAACCGTCCATTCTCTGCGCCTGCGGAGGTTAAACGCTGGGTATCACCGTGCGATATCTGCAGCAGGTCTTTCTGACCCGGGGACTTAGGGCGGTGAAAAGCCCGGAGGCCGACCGGGCGTGACGTGAAGGTTCCGGTCACTCTGCACCGAAAATTCGACGGGTTCAGTCTGTATTACTGTTGTTGCTGTGGCTGACATCAGTCAGCGGTGTGACAGGCCTTTTATTTAGCCCTCACCACCGAAAGAAGCCTTTTTTGCGCTGAAGGCTGGAGCCATGTCGTGACGGGCGTATCCATGGCCGTTAAATTTTAAGTGACGGCGTCACTCATCGGGGCGTTAGCTCACCGGACGGTGCGAACGTAGCCACGTATTATCAGCAGACGAAAAAGGAACGTATGTTCCTGACGTTACGTCGGTAAAGCCGGTGCTAAGCATGATGATGCCGGAGAGGGGCGGGGATTCTGACAGAGCTTTTGCGGGATAACTCTTAAAGCGGAAAAGCGGGTGAATATTCTTTCTGTCCTGTGCGACAGGCAGAACTCAGTCTCGGGGATTACCCTCAGAGACGGGGCAACATTCAGAGGTAAATGGAAAGTTACTTCTGTAAAGCCGGTGCTAAGCGTGATAATGCCGGAGAGGGTCGGGATAATACCCGGACAGGGGGATAAAAACAGCCCCCGGCGATCCCGGAGGCTGCAGATACATCATTACTGATGGGCTTGCTGCTGTTTTTCAGCGGCTGCGCGTTGGGCAGATTTTTTAGCCATGTGATGGCCAACAAAACAACCGGCGACTGCACCGGCAACCGCGTGGTGATGAGCCATATGACCAGCAACACCCCCGGCAACGGCGCCTTTGATGCAACCTGCTGCCATCGCTGTCTGCGACAGCAGTAACGTACCGGCCAGTGCCAGTGCGGAAATACTTTTCTTCATGTGAATACTCTCCTGTTATTGCCCGATCAGCATAGCATTCCTCAGTAAAACCGCGATGGACTAATTTATTAATTTCAGCATGAAATTGTTTCAGAACAGTAACTTTGTAACGATTGACCGGCGGCTGACAGTCTTGCGGTGGGCTGACGAAGAGGCCCTGAGTGCGGCTGCGCCGTCAACGGACAGTGATCGGTAACGGCACAGCGCTCCCGGGCGGGCCGAAGCTGTATCTGATTCCTGCCCGTGAACCGGGACGGCCAGTCACCTCATCAGTGCATTCCTGTTGCGCCGCCATCGATCTGCGTTGCTCCAACGCCGTTATTCGGTGGGAGGCGGACGCGGTGCTGCGGTGATTTTGCCCCGGTGTTGAGGAAGCTACTGATAAAATCTCCTTGATGTTCATCCTATTCTTTCCGTCCCCCCCATTAACATGTAACATTGGGCAGGTAGCTTCAGCCGGAAGAGGGCAAAGGTTTCCCGATGTGTACCAATGTGTGTACCTTGCCGGATATTTTCCGGGTGACGTGTAACTTAAGATACTGAATTCAAATAAAAATCAATATTTGCATGTAGCCTTTCGTGTGGGTTACCACTGCAATTAAGGATATGAAATGCCTGTTATTACTCTTCCTGATGGAAGTCAGCGTTCTTTTGACCATGCGGTCAGTGTGATGGATATTGCTCAGGATATCGGCCCGGGGCTGGCGAAAGCCTGTATCGCGGGTCGTGTCAACGGTGAGCTGGTGGATGCGGTTGATCCTATTACCGAAGATTCTGATGTTTCAATCATTACCGCAAAAGATGAAGCCGGTCTTGAAATTCTTCGCCACTCCTGTGCTCACCTGTTGGGGCATGCTATCAAGCAACTGTGGCCGGATACCAAAATGGCTATCGGTCCGGTGATTGATAATGGTTTCTACTATGATGTGGATATGGATCATACCCTGACCCAGGAAGACATCGAGCGGCTCGAAAAGCGTATGCATGAGCTGGCTGAAACCAATTATAACGTCATTAAAAAGAACGTTAGCTGGCAGGAAGCGCGGGATACCTTCGAGTCACGTGGTGAAAGCTACAAGATGGCAATCCTGGATGAGAACATCAGCCATGATGACCGTCCCGGCCTGTACCATCATGAAGAATATATCGATATGTGCCGCGGTCCGCACGTACCGAATATGCGTTTCTGTCATCATTTCAAATTACAGAAGATTTCCGGTGCTTACTGGCGCGGCGACAGCAATAACAAAATGCTGCAGCGTATCTACGGTACGGCCTGGGCGGATAAAAAACAGCTGGCAGCCTACCTGAAACGTCTGGAAGAAGCCGCAAAGCGTGACCACCGCAAAATCGGTAAACAGCTTGACCTGTATCATATGCAGGAAGAAGCCCCGGGGATGGTGTTCTGGCATAATGACGGCTGGACTATTTTCCGCGAGCTGGAAGTCTTTGTCCGTACCAAGCTGAAAGAGTACCAGTACCAGGAAGTGAAAGGTCCGTTCATGATGGACCGGGTGTTATGGGAAAAAACAGGTCACTGGGAAAACTACAAAGAGGCGATGTTCACCACCTCTTCAGAGAACCGTGAATACTGCATTAAGCCCATGAACTGTCCGGGCCACGTGCAAATCTTCAATCAGGGACTAAAATCCTACCGTGACCTGCCATTACGTATGGCGGAATTTGGTAGCTGCCACCGTAACGAGCCATCAGGTGCGTTACACGGTCTGATGCGTGTCCGCGGGTTTACCCAGGATGATGCACATATTTTCTGTACCGAAGATCAGATTCTGGATGAAGTGAACAGCTGTATCCGGATGATCTACGATATGTACGGCACCTTCGGCTTTGAAAAAATCGTCGTTAAGCTGTCTACACGTCCGGAAAAACGTATCGGCAGCGACGAGTTGTGGGACCGTGCGGAGCAGAATCTGGCTGAAGCACTGAAAGAAAACGACATCGAATTCGAGTACCAGCCGGGTGAAGGGGCATTTTATGGCCCTAAAATTGAATTTACTTTGTATGATTGTCTGGATCGTGCGTGGCAGTGTGGTACAGTACAGCTCGATTTCTCATTACCGGGACGACTGGACGCTACCTATGTCGGCGAAAACAACGAACGCCAGACCCCGGTAATGATCCACCGTGCTATTCTTGGCTCAATGGAGCGCTTTATCGGTATTCTGACCGAAGAATATGCAGGTTTCTTCCCAAGCTGGCTGGCACCGTTACAGGTTGTCGTGATGAATATCACCGATAATCAGGCGGATTATGTCAACGAATTGACCCGGAAATTACAAAAAGCGGGTATTCGTGTAAAAGCAGACTTGAGAAACGAGAAGATTGGCTTTAAAATTCGTGAACACACATTACGTCGTGTCCCTTATATGCTTGTCTGCGGTGAAAAAGAAGTGGAGGCCGGTAAAGTTGCCGTGCGTACCCGCCGTGGTAAAGATTTAGGATCTATTGATGTCGACGTATTTATAGATAATCTGCAGCAGGAAATTCGCAGCAGAAATCTTAATCAATTGGAGGAGTAAGGTATTAAAGGCGGAAAAAGAGTACAACCAACACGTCCGAACCGTATCAATGGTGAAATCCGTGCAACAGAGGTACGTCTGACGGGTGTTGACGGTGAGCAGCTAGGCATTGTTAGCCTGCGCGAAGCTTTAGAAAAATCTGAAGAAGCAGGCGTGGATTTAGTTGAAATCAGCCCTAACGCCGAGCCGCCGGTTTGCCGAATTATGGATTACGGCAAATTCCTCTATGAAAAAAGCAAATCTTCTAAGGAACAGAAGAAAAAGCAAAAAATTGTCCAGGTTAAGGAAATTAAATTCCGTCCTGGTACAGATGAAGGCGACTATCAGGTCAAACTACGCAACCTGATTCGTTTTCTGGAAGAGGGCGATAAAGCCAAAATCACGCTGCGTTTCCGTGGTCGTGAGATGGCGCACCAGCAGATTGGTATGGAAGTGCTTAACCGCGTGAAAGAAGATCTGTCTGAACTGGCCGTTGTTGAATCCTTTCCATCAAGGATTGAAGGACGACAGATGATCATGGTGCTCGCACCTAAGAAGAAGTAGCAGGCCTTCAAGTAATACTGCCGCTCTGTCGTTTACGGCTGAGCGGTTTTATTCGCCTGCTGGTTCATTTTATTAACAATGCGAAGTGGATATTTTTTAAAATGCCAAAGATTAAAACTGTACGTGGAGCGGCCAAACGCTTCAAGAAGACCGCTTCTGGCGGCTTCAAGCGTAAACACGCTAACCTGCGTCATATTCTGACTAAAAAGTCTACTAAGCGTAAACGTCACCTGCGCCCTAAAGGCATGGTTTCTAAAGGCGATCTGGGTCTGGTTATTGCCTGCCTGCCGTACGCATAAGTTAACTTTTTTTTTCACAGAATATAAAACAGGAGAGCTAATATGGCTCGTGTAAAACGTGGTGTAATTGCCCGCGCTCGTCACAAAAAAATCTTAAAACAAGCTAAAGGCTACTACGGTGCACGTTCACGTGTTTACCGCGTTGCCTTCCAGGCTGTCATCAAAGCTGGCCAGTACGCCTACCGCGACCGTCGTCAACGTAAGCGTCAGTTCCGTCAGCTGTGGATTGCTCGTATCAACGCAGCAGCCCGTCAGAATGGCATGTCTTACAGCCGTTTCATTAATGGCCTGAAAAAAGCCTCTATTGAAATCGACCGTAAGATCCTGGCTGACATCGCCGTTTTCGATAAAGTAGCATTTACTGCTCTGGTCGAAAAAGCGAAATCAGTACTGGCATAAGTCAGTTAGAAAAGGGAGCTTGCTCCCTTTTTTATTTCCGGCAAAGAAAAGCTAACTCCCTGACTTTAATCTGTTATTATAGTAATCTGTTTTTCTCAGCCATTAAGGTAACGCAAGTATGAATGCTGCTATTTTCCGTTTCTTTTTTTACTTTAGCACCTGATCTCAGGGGCTTTTGCGCAGCAGAAAAGAAACGAAAAATCGCGCTAAAAGCCTCCCTGGTGGAGGCTTTTTTCTTTTTGGCGATAGAGCCCCGGGAGAGCCCCCGGAGTGAAACAAATACCAGACTAACCGGAAGAAGAGGAAAACATGTCCCAACTCGCAGAATTAGTTGCCCGCGCCCGGGCTGCTATAGACGAGGCGACGGATATCGCCACCCTGGATGCAGTTCGCGTCGAATATCTGGGTAAAAAAGGCCATCTGACTCTGCAGATGATGACATTGCGCGAATTACCGGCCGAAGAGCGTCCGGCGGCCGGTGCGGTGATCAATGAAGCTAAGCAGCAGGTTCAGGAACACTTAAACGAACGCAAACAGACGCTGGAGTCTGCTGCACTGAACGCACGACTGGCCGAAGAAACCATCGATGTTTCGCTGCCAGGGCGTCGTATCGAAAACGGTGGCCTGCACCCGGTCACCCGCACCATCAACCGGATTGAAAACTTCTTCGGTGAGCTGGGCTTCTGCGTGGCTAATGGTCCGGAAATTGAAGATGCGTACTATAACTTCGATGCGCTGAATATTCCGGGACACCATCCTGCCCGTGCCGACCACGATACCTTCTGGTTTGATGCCAAACGCTTACTGCGCACCCAGACCTCCGGGGTCCAGATCCGTACCATGGAAAACAGCGCACCGCCTATCCGCGTTATCGTGCCGGGACGTGTATATCGTAACGACTACGACCAGACACACACGCCGATGTTCCATCAGATGGAAGGCCTGATTGTCGATAAAGACATCAGCTTCACCAACCTGAAAGGAACGCTGCATGATTTCCTGAATAACTTCTTCGAAGAAGATCTGCAGGTACGTTTCCGTCCGTCTTACTTCCCGTTCACCGAGCCTTCCGCAGAAGTGGATGTCATGGGTAAAAACGGTAAATGGCTGGAAGTGCTGGGCTGCGGTATGGTGCACCCGAACGTCTTGCGTAATGTCGGCATTGACCCGGAAGTCTACTCCGGCTTCGCCTTCGGTATGGGGATGGAACGTCTGACGATGTTACGTTATGGCGTGACCGATCTTCGTGCATTTTTTGAAAATGATCTTCGTTTCCTGAAACAGTTTAAATAAGGGCAGGTTATCCAATGAAATTCAGTGAACTCTGGTTACGTGAATGGGTAAATCCGGCCCTGAACAGTGAAGAACTTTCCGGACAAATTACCATGGCCGGCCTGGAAGTGGACGATGTGACCGCAGTTGCCGGAGCATTCCATGGCGTAGTGGTCGGTGAAGTAGTCGAATGCGGGCAACACCCGAATGCCGATAAATTGCGTGTTACTAAAGTTAATGTCGGTGGTTCACGCCTGCTGGATATCGTCTGTGGCGCGCCAAACTGCCGTCAGGGGCTGAAAGTCGCGGTAGCGACCGTGGGCGCCGTGCTGCCAGGTGATTTTAAAATTAAAGCCGCAAAACTGCGCGGTGAGCCGTCAGAAGGGATGCTCTGTTCCTATTCGGAACTGGGTATTAATGTTGAATCTGACGGTATTATGGAATTACCGGCAGATGCGGTACCAGGCACTGACTTCCGTCAGTTCCTGAAACTGGATGACAACACCATTGAAATCAGCGTCACGCCAAACCGTGCTGACTGCCTGAGCATTATGGGCGTTGCCCGTGATGTTGCGGTGCTGAACGGTCTGCCACTGACTGAGCCGGAAGTTGCAGCGGTCACGCCTTCGACCGATAAAACCTTCCCGGTTGATGTTCAGGCAACCGATGCCTGTCCGCGCTATCTGGGCCGCGTGATCACCGGTATTGACGTCAGCGTGGAAAGTCCGCTGTGGATGAAAGAAAAATTACGCCGTTGCGGCATCCGTTCGGTGGATGCGGTAGTGGATATCACTAACTATGTCCTGATGGAACTGGGGCAGCCAATGCATGCCTTCGACCTCGACCGTCTGCAGGGCGGCATTGTGGTTCGTCAGGCCGTGGAAGGTGAAAAGCTGACGCTGCTGGACGGTAATGAAGTCACGCTGAGCGCAGAAACACTGGTGATTGCTGACCAGAAAAAAGCACTGGCGATGGCCGGGATCTTTGGCGGGGCAGACTCCGGGGTGAATGAAAACACCACCAACATCCTGTTCGAAAGCGCCTATTTTGACCCATTAGCGATCACCGGTCGTGCCCGTCGTTATGGTCTGCATACCGATGCCTCGCACCGTTACGAGCGCGGTGTTGATTCCACACTGCAGTACCGTGCCATCGAGCGTGCAACGGCGCTGTTGCTGGAAATCTGCGGAGGAGAAGCGGGTCCTGTGATTGACCGCAGCCACCAGGACACACTGCCGGTACCGGCGACCATTATCCTGCGTCGTGAAAAACTGGATCGCCTGATCGGCCATCACATTGCTGATGCGCAGGTGACCGATATCCTGCAACGTCTGGGCTGCCATGTGGTTACCGCGGAAGGACAGTGGACAGCCACGGCACCGGCCTGGCGTTTCGATATGGCTATCGAAGAAGACCTGGTCGAAGAAGTCGCACGTATTTACGGATATAACAATATCCCTGATGTCCCGGTCCGGGCTGACCTGGTGATGCCTCCGCACCGTGAAGCTCACCTGCCGCTGTCACGCGTGAAAGCGATGCTGGTGGATAAAGGTTACCAGGAAGCGATTACCTACAGCTTTGTGGATCCTAAGCTGCAGAACCTGGTTCACCCGGGCGAAGAAGCCTTGCTGCTGCCTAATCCGATTTCTGTCGATATGTCAGCGATGCGCCTGTCCCTGCTGACCGGTTTGCTGGGTGCGGTGGTCTATAACCAGAACCGCCAGCAGAGCCGTGTTCGTCTGTTCGAAAGCGGATTACGTTTTGTCCCGGACACCGGTGCTGAGCTGGGGATCCGTCAGGAACTGATGCTGGCGGGTGTGATCACCGGACCGCGTTTTGAAGAGCACTGGGATCAGGAACGTGCGACTGTCGATTATTTCGACCTGAAAGGTGATCTGGAGTCGGTTCTGGACCTGACCGGAAAAGCGGCATCGATTGAATTCCGCGCGACAGAGCATTCCGCACTGCATCCGGGTCAGAGTGCCGGCATTTATTTGCAGGACCAGTACATTGGTTTTATCGGCGTTGTTCACCCGGAACTGGAACGCAAACTTGACCTGAATGGCCGGACAGTGGTATTTGAATTGCTATGGGATAAGGTTGCAGACCGCTTGCTGCCTGCTGCTAAAGAGGTTTCACGCTTCCCGGCAAACCGTCGTGACATTGCTGTGGTGGTTGCCGAAAACGTCCCTTCAGCAGATATTATCGCAGAGTGTAAGAAAGTTGGCGTAAATCAGATAGTTGGCGTAAACTTATTTGACGTGTACCGCGGTAAGGGTGTGAGTGAGGGTTATAAGAGCCTTGCGATCAGCCTGATTTTGCAGGATACCAGCCGGACACTCGAAGAAGAGGAAATTGCCGCGACTGTAGCTAACTGTGTTGCGGCATTAAAAGAGCGATTCCAGGCAACCTTGAGGGATTGAACCTATGGCGCTTACAAAAGCTGAAATGTCAGAGTATCTGTTTGAAAAACTGGGTCTTAGCAAGCGTGACGCGAAGGATCTCGTTGAACTGTTTTTTGAAGAAGTCCGTAGGGCGCTGGAAAATGGTGAGCAGGTAAAACTGTCAGGGTTTGGCAATTTTGACCTACGCGATAAGAATCAACGGCCGGGACGTAACCCGAAAACGGGGGAAGATATCCCGATTACGGCTCGCCGTGTTGTGACTTTCCGCCCGGGACAGAAATTGAAAAGCCGTGTCGAGAATGCTGCTCCGAAGCAAAGCTAAGCATTCTGATCGTGCACCGTGAAAAAGGCCGCATCTGCGGCCTTTTTTTTATCCGTTGACCCGCTTATCGCAGACCGGACGGAACCGGCAGAGTGCGGAGCCACACAGGAACGGAAGTTACGGGTTGCCAAACCTGGTGACTTATGGCAACAATTCTGTTTCCTGATCTCATTTCCCGGCAGTTTTCCTCGCTGATGCAGACAAACCCGGATATCAGTTGCGCTGTAACAATAAACGTTATGATGGATGGCAGTTTACGGAGCTGGCGTATGGTACGGATAGCAATTGTCTTTTTGATAGTGTTACTGGCAGGATGCAGCTCACATGCGCCTGCACCCAATGCGAACCTTGCGGATCCTGCGGTGGTCAGAGCAGAGCTGAACCAGCAGTTATCTCAGTGGCGGGGGACGCCATACCGTTTTGGTGGCCTGAGCCGTCGTGGCATCGATTGTTCCGGTTTCGTCTATCTGACATTCCGGGATCGTTTTGATATCCGTTTACCGCGAACGACCCGTGGGCAGAGTGACATTGGTACCCGCATCCGGAAAAGTGAACTGATGCCAGGTGACCTGGTGTTTTTTAAAACCGGCTGGGGGGGCGATGGCCTGCATGTCGGTATCTATGACAAAAATAATCAGTTTATTCATGCATCGACCAGCCGTGGTGTGATGCGCTCTTCACTGAATAATGTCTACTGGCGCAAAGTCTTCTGGCAGGCCCGGCGCATTTAGTGGTTAACCCGGGGAGATTTTCCGGGGTTTCCTGACACATCCGGCCCCCCAGCCCCTGCGATGACTGTTATCCTCCCTGCGGTCAGGTTACACTGCCGTCTTATCCTCTTATAAGATACTTGTCTGACACAGTACCCACCTGCGGAGTCCTTATGCAGTTTACGAATACCTGGTGTGAAGAGCTGCCCGGTTTTTACAGCCCGGTGACACCCACCCCGCTTAAGCAGGGGCGTCTGCTTTACCCTAACCGGCCTTTATGCCGCGAGTTACAGCTCGACGAATCACTCTTTGCCGGTGCGGGGCATCCGGTGTTTTATGGCGGCGATGTGCTGCCCGGGATGGCACCGCTCGCTCAGGTGTACAGTGGCCATCAGTTTGGCGTCTGGGCCGGTCAGCTGGGCGATGGCCGGGGCTTGTTACTGGGTGAGCAGTTACTGCCGGATGGCAGAAAATATGACTGGCATCTGAAAGGGGCCGGACTGACCCCTTATTCACGGATGGGCGACGGACGGGCGGTGGTGCGTTCGACGGTCAGAGAGTTTCTGGCCTCAGAAGCGTTGCATGGTCTGGGGATCCCGACCACCCGTGCACTGAGCCTGGCGGTCAGTGAAGAACCGGTGCAGCGTGAGCAGACCGAGCAGGGCGCAATGCTGATACGTATTGCCGAAAGCCATCTGCGTTTTGGTCACTTTGAACACTTCTTTTACCGTAATCAGCCGGATCAGGTCAGAGCGCTGGCTGACTATGCCATCCGCCATCACTGGCCGGAGCTGACGGATGCCCCGGACCGTTATCTGTTATGGTTTACCGATGTGGTGAAACGCACGGCCCGGCTGATAGCGCTCTGGCAGAGCGTCGGTTTTTCTCACGGAGTGATGAATACCGATAATATGTCGTTGCTGGGCCTGACCCTGGATTACGGGCCGTACGGCTTTATGGACGACTACAATCCGGGCTTTATCTGCAACCATAGTGACTATCAGGGGCGATATAGCTTCGAAAACCAGCCGACCGCAGGGCTATGGAACCTTAACCGGCTGGCCCACGCGTTATCCCCGTTATTATCCATGCCGCAACTTAAGCAGGCGCTTGCAGGCTATGAAGATGAACTGATGAGTGTCTGGGGACAACAGATGCGGCGAAAACTGGGGCTGTTTACGGCGCAGCAGGATGATAATGACCTGCTGAGCGGGTTACTGGCCCTGATGGCAGCCGAAGGCAGTGACTATACCCGGACCTTCCGGCTGCTGAGCGAAACAGAGCAGCAACAGAGCCAGTCACCGCTCAGGGATGAATTTATTGATCGTGCAGCCTTCGATCACTGGTTCAGTCAGTACCGCCAGCGCCTGCTGGATGAGCAGTACAGTGACGCCCGGCGCAGGGAGATGATGCAGGCAGCCAATCCGGCGCTGGTATTAAGAAATTATCTGGCACAACAGGTGATCGCTGAAACAGAAAAAGGCGGCACGGAGCAGCTGGCTGCTCTGCATAGCGCCCTGCAAAACCCTTATCAGTTGGCATCCGGACAGCAGGCGCTGTTTAACCGGCCGCCGGAGTGGGGCAAATCCCTGGAGATCAGCTGCTCGAGCTGATCTCCGGCCGGCGTCAGCGGGTGGAGACCGCTTCTGCCAGGTTTTCCAGCACTTTTTCTGTGTCTCCCCAACTGAGGCACGGGTCGGTGATGGACTGACCATAAACCAGTGGCTGTCCGGGGGTAACGTCCTGGCGGCCCGGTTCAAGGAAACTCTCGATCATCACCCCGGCGATGGCGGTTTCGCCATTACGCAGTTGTCCGGCCACATCCTCCGCCACCCGCATTTGCCGCTGATGTTGCTTCAGACAGTTTCCGTGACTGAAGTCGATCACCAGCCGCGCCGGTAACCGGAACTCTTCCAGTAAGCTGCGACTTTCGGCCACATGCTCAGTGGAATAATTCGGCGTGCGGCCACCCCGTAAAATGATGTGTCCGTCCGGGTTGCCCTGCGTCTGATAAATTGTCATCTGTCCCTGTTTATCGGGGGAGAGAAACATATGACCGGCCCGTGCGGCACGTATAGCATCAATAGCGATACGAATATTGCCGTCGGTGCCGTTCTTAAAGCCGACAGGACAGGAAAGCGCCGAAGCCATCTCCCGATGGATCTGACTTTCTGTGGTCCGTGCGCCGATGGCGCCCCAGCTGATTAGATCGGCAATAAACTGTCCGGTCACCATATCCAGAAACTCTGTGGCCGTCGGCATGCCCAGCGCATTGATATCCAGCAGTAATTTACGGGCGATCGCCAGCCCCTCATTAATATGATAACTGCCATCCAGCCAGGGGTCGTTGATCAGGCCTTTCCAGCCGGTGACTGTGCGGGGTTTTTCGAAATAGGTCCGCATCACAATTTCCAGCGGGCCCTGGTAACGCTGACGCAGCACATTCAGGCGCTGTGCATAGTCGAGGGCCGATTGCGGGTCATGCAATGAACACGGGCCTATCACCACCAGTAAACGGCGGTCATTCTGCTGCAGTATCTGGCTGATACGCTGCCGGGTGACCAGAATATTGGTGCTGATATCTTCTGAAACCGGATATTGCCGTGCCAGCTGGTCCGGCGTCACCAGGCATGCCACCGGCGACGTTCTTAATTCATCGGTTTTATTCATGATAGTCTCGAAGTCATACTGCTTACCGGCAAAATGCCGGCAAGATATGGCCTCAACAATAGCCGAATAGCATGTGATTACAACCAGAGAGAAGGTAAAACAGCAGGAAAACGTGCGGAATTCGGAATAAAAAAATGCCCGTCCGTAGAAGGGCAAAGACTACACACAGCAATAGAGGGGTGGCAATGAGATGCCGCAACAGCAATACTTAGGGTTATCGTAAAGTTAAATTTGTATTGAATCTGTAAGAATCATCCCATTCGGGACGGCAGGGGAAAGTACCGGGGGGGAAGCTCCCCTGACGCCGCCAGGGGAGAAAGATAAAGGATGCTTATTTTACAGGTGCCTGGGCCTGAAGGGCATTACGTTCTTCTTCGGCCGTTTTACGGGCATCTTCCAGTAATTCCTCGACCACCAAATCCGGGTCATCATGTGGCTCCGGGGCTTCATGCATCCAGACGGAAACCAGCCGGTATGAAACCGCCAGCACCACCGGACCAATAAACAGGCCGATCATTCCGAAAGCCACCAGACCGCCGATCACCCCGGAAAGGATAATCAGCATCGGTAAATCGGCCCCCAGCCGGATCAGCATCGGACGGACAAAGCTGTCCATAGTGCCGACAACACAGCTCCAGACCAGCAAGACGGTCCCCCAGGTTGTGTCTCCGCTCCAGTACAGCCAGATTATCGCCGGGATCAGTACCAGCAGCGGGCCGAGCTGGATCAGGCAACAGAGGATCATGACCACGGTCAGGATAGTGGCATAAGGGATACCGCAGAGGGCTAAGCCAATGCCCCCGATGACACCCTGCAGTAATGCGGTAACGACCACGCCCAGCGCCACGGCACGAATCGCCTGACCTGCCAGTAATACCACCGCATCACCGCGGCGGGAAGCCAGCCGGTAGGCAAAATGGCGTATTCCCTGACCTACGCGTTCTCCCCGCCAGTAGAGCAAAACACTGAACAGTAACATCAGTGTCAGATGCACCATCAGCCGGCCAAAGTGGCCCGCCTGGGCAACAAAAAAGCTGGTGGTACGACCGATATAGGGCTGGACGCTGGTGATGACCGCACTGCCTCCCCCGGCGATCATTTTCTGATAGTAGACCGCCAGTTTGCTGCCGATATACGGAATATTGCTGAGCCACTCCAGTTTCGGTATCTGAATATGACCGGAGGATAACCAGGCGATTACCGGCCCGCTGTTATCCAGCACACTGCTGATCAGCAGGGCAATCGGAATGATAAACACCAGTAACAAAATCAGTGTCATCGCCAGAACCGCCAGTGAACGGCGGCCCCAGAGAATTTTTTGTATACGCAGCATCAGTCCCCAGGTCGCGATAACCACCATCCCGGCCCAGGCAAAGCCGAGGATAAATGGCTGAACCACCCAGAAACAGGCGACCGTCATTAATACAAAAAACATCAGTGTAAATAGCTTCTGAGGGAGATCCCTGTTTTCTGACCGTGCTTTCATAACACCTTTTTACCTCTTTGAATTTACCCGATGAGAGGGTTCCCGATAATGATGCGGTATTTCCGGCAATTACGACAGTAAATAAAAGCAAACTTTTTCATGCAGTAACAAAAGCGACATCTCAGAAAATATGGTAAAACAAAATATTCCTGAAAATTAAAATGACACGACATCCTGGTTTTTATCACATGATCCCAAAGATTCAGCAGGCCCCGGGACTCAGCCCGCAGGTGCTTTCGTATATTGAAACATTAACGAGACAAGGTTTTACCGGTGATCTCGCCACCGATTATGGTTCACGGCTCAGTATGTCGGTAGATAACAGTATCTATCAGTGTCTGCCGGATGCCATCCTCTTTCCCCGTTCGGTGGCTGACGTTGCGCTGATAAGCCGCATCGCAGACGATGAAGCGTTTTCCGGTCTGACCTTTACGGCCCGTGGCGGCGGTACCGGGACTAATGGCCAGTCGCTGAATCACGGTGTGATTGTCGATATGTCCCGTTATATGAACCGGATCCTGGAAATTAACAGTGAGGAAGGCTGGGTCAGGGTGGAAGCGGGTGTGGTGAAGGATCAGCTTAACCAGTGGCTGAAACCTTATGGTTTTTTCTTTGCGCCTGAATTATCCACCAGTAACCGTGCGACGCTGGGGGGAATGATTAATACCGATGCGTCCGGTCAGGGGTCGCTGGTCTATGGTAAAACTTCAGATCACGTGCTGGGACTGCGGGCGGTTCTGGTTAACGGGGATATCATTGACACCCGGGCGATGCCGCTCTCCCTGGCGGAGCAGATTGCCGCTGAAAAGACGACGGAAGGGCATATCTATCAGCAGGTGCTTAGCAGCTGTCGTGATAACCGGCAGAGTGTGATCGATAATTTCCCGAAACTTAATCGCTTTCTGACCGGTTATGACATGCGTCATGTGCTCAGTGACGATCTGCAGACTTTCGACCTGACCCGTATCCTGTGCGGTTCTGAAGGGACCCTGGCCTTTATTGCCGAGGCCAGGCTGAATATTACGCCCATCCCGAAAGTTCGCCAGCTGGTCAATATTAAGTATGACAGTTTTGATTCTGCCCTGCGGAATGCCCCGTTTCTGGTCGAGGCCAGAGCGCTGTCTGTGGAAACCGTCGACTCAACGGTGCTTAATCTGGCGCGGGAAGATATCGTCTGGCATTCGGTCAGCGAACTGATCACCGATATCCCGGGCGAAACGATGCTGGGACTGAATCTGGTGGAATTTGCGGGGAATGACCGTGAACTGGCGGAAAAACAGGTCAGTGACCTCTGCCACCGGCTGGATGAACTGATGGCTGCCAGAGAAGCCGGTATCATCGGCTATCAGCGATGTACGCAGCTTGATGAAGTCGAGCGGATCTATGCGATGCGTAAAAAAGCGGTAGGCTTGCTGGGAAATGCAAAAGGGCATGCTAAGCCGATCCCCTTTGTGGAAGATACCGCGGTCCCACCGGAGCATCTGGCGGACTATATCGCCGATTTCCGCGCGTTACTGGATAGTCATGGCCTGAATTACGGTATGTTCGGTCACGTGGATGCGGGGGTGTTACATGTGCGCCCGGCCCTGGATATGTGTGATCCTCAGCAGGAAATGCTGATGAAACAGATCTCCGATCAGGTGGTGGCGTTAACGGCCAGCTATGGCGGGCTGCTATGGGGTGAGCATGGAAAAGGCTATCGGGGAGCTTACACTGAAAACTTCTTCGGCCCGGCGCTGTTTCGCGAATTACGGCGTATTAAAGGGGCTTTCGACCCGGCAAACCGCCTTAACCCGGGGAAAATCTGTACCCCGGCCGGCAGTGATGCAGAGTTGCTGCCGATAGAAAGCCCGACCCGGGGCAGTTTTGACCGGCAAATCCCGGTGACCATCAGAGACGAATGGCGCGGCGCCATGGAGTGTAATGGCAACGGGCTATGCTTTAACTTTGATGTTAACAGCCCGATGTGCCCGTCAATGAAAATCACCCGTAACCGCCTGCACTCGCCGAAAGGCCGGGCAACACTGACCCGTGAATGGTTACGCTTGCTGGCCGATCAGGGGGTGGATCCGCAACAGCTGGAACGTGCGGTGCCACAGAATTCGCTGAGTCTGCGCGGGTTTATCAGTAAGCTGAAAAATACCCGCCAGGCGGCCAGAGGTGAATACGATTTTTCTCATGAAGTTAAAGAAGCAATGTCGGGATGCCTGGCCTGTAAAGCCTGTTCTACTCAGTGCCCGATTAAAATCGATGTCCCGTCGTTTCGTTCGCGTTTTCTGCAACTCTATCACAGCCGTTATCTGCGTCCGCTCAGCGATCATCTGGTTGCCTCGGTAGAAAGCTACACGCCGCTGATGGCGAAAGCACCGCAGTTTTTTAACTTTTTTCTGACGCATCCCCGTATTCAGGCGTTAAGCAAAAAGCATATCGGCATGGCTGACCTGCCGGCTCTGTCATCACCGGGCCTCAGGCATCAGCTGGCCGGGCATCGGGCGCTGACCACGACGGTAAATGACTTACGCGGCATGACAGAAGCCGAACGCAGGGAATATGTCCTGGTCGTGCAGGATCCTTTCACCAGTTATTATGAAGCCAGCCTGATCACTGACCTCATCCGGCTTATCGGTAAACTGGGCTATAAGCCGGTTCTGCTGCCCTTTACGCCAAACGGTAAAGCTCAGCATGTTAAAGGCTTCCTGCAAAGGTTTGCCAGAACGGCACAGAAAAGCGCGGATATCCTGAATGATATAGCCCGTCTGGGGATCCCGATGATCGGTACAGACCCCGCACTGGTGCTCTGTTACCGCGACGAGTACCGTCAGATCCTCGGGGAGAAACGGGGTGACTTTAACGTACTGCTTGCCCACGAATGGCTCGACCAGGTGACGTCCGACAGGGCAGAGCAACAAACCCACGGAGAGGCCTGGTATCTGTTCCCGCACTGTACGGAAAGTACCGCGCTGCCACAGTCTCCGGCACGCTGGAAAACCATATTCAGTCGTTTCGGGGCTGAACTGCAGACAGTTAATGCCGGGTGTTGTGGTATGGCCGGGACTTATGGCCATGAAACCAAAAATCTGGATAACTCACTGGGGATCTACGCGCTGTCCTGGCAACCGCATTTGCAAAAACGGGCGCCTCAGCGCTGTCTGGCCACCGGCTATTCCTGCCGCAGCCAGGTAAAGCGTGTCGAGGGGCAGGCGGTGCGTCATCCTTTACAGGCATTGCTGGATATCGTCAGTTAAACCGGTCACGGGCAGAGGAACATAGGGTTCCTCTGCTCCCGGTCAGGGTAAAAGCTCTGCATAACAGAAAAACTGCTCCTGAAGACCACAAAACTGTTCCCATTCACCTTCCTGCATCAGGACATGACTCAACCGGCCGAGAGACTCACGTGCCAGTTGCAGCGCCTGTAAACGAAACATTGTCTCACGTTGTTCATCAGCCATTTCGCTGATCAGCTGCTGGTGCAGTTCCAGTAACAGAGCAACATACCTTTCATCATCTCCCTGCTGATGGCACCTGTCGGCCATACTCAGGCAGAGATCATTAAATTCCCGCAGCCTTGTCGGCGAACTGTCTGAATGCTTCAGTGCAGATTTACTGAGGTGGAACTCTGTGCACATGGTATTCAGTGCCTGGTGATATTCCTCAAGGTGCAGTTCCAGCCAGCCTGAAAATGAGATCATACCGGGCTCCTTTATTAGTAATGATAATCATTATCATACCTATAGCGGTGGGAAGGCAAGAGGGAAAGTGGTTTTTTAACAAAAACTGTTCATTAACGAAAAACGATGGGTAAAAGAGGCCGGTGAGCGGTATCCCATCATTCTCTCTTTCCGGCGATGGCGGTTACCGGGGGTAGCGGCGGAGCAGAGCCAGGGGGAAGTACGTTACTCCTTCCGGGGCACGGCTTTCGGAGCAACCCGCCACCGCCGGACCGAAAGACCGGCGAAAACCCTTACCGCAGAGCCGTTGATAACTCAGATAAACCGTAACCGGTACAGGCTTCCCCGGAGAGAACCGGCATGGATAGAGGTTACCGGTATTACCGCGACAGAACGGTGGTCGCAAAGGGGATGATTATGCAGAGCCGGTGTTAACTCACATAAACCGTGACAGTCACAGGGCTTCGCGGAAAGAACCGGCGTGAATAGAGGTTACCGGTATTAGCAGCACAGAACGGTGATAGCAAAGGGGATGGTTTGCAGAGCCGGTGATAACTCCATAAGCGGTAACGGGCACAGGCCTTCCCGGAGAGAGCCTGCGGGCATAAGGGTTACGGTATTAGCAGGACAGAACGGTGATAGCAAAGGGGATGGTTATGCAGAGCCGGTATTAACTCAGATAAACCGTGATAGTCACAGGGCTTCGCGGAGAGAACCGGCGTGGATAGAGGTTACCGGTATTATCAGGACAGAACGGTGATAGCAAAGGGGATGGTTATGCAGAGCCGGTGATAACTCCATAAGCGGTAACCGGCACAGGCCTCCCCGGAGAGAACCGGCGGGCATAAGGGTTACGGTATTAGCAGGACAGAACGGTGATAGCAAAGGGGATGGTTATGCAGAGCCGGTATTAACTCAGATAAACCGTGATAGTCACAGGGCTTCGCGGAGAGAACCGGCGTGGATAGAGGTTACCGGTATTATCAGGACAGAACGGTGATAGCAAAGGGAATGGTTATGCAGAGCCGGTGATAACTCAGATAAACCGTGACAGTCACAGGGCTTCGCGGAGAGAACCGGTGTGGATAGAGGTTACCGGTATTAGCAGCACAGAACGGTGGTAGCAAAGGGGATGATTATGCAGAGCCGTTGATAACTCAGATAAGCGGTAACGGGCACAGGCCTCCGCGGAGAGAACCGGCAGGCATAAGGGTTACCGGTATTTACCGGAACAGCGATACGGGAGTGATCATTGGTTGAACGGGGCGCGAGAGGTTGAGTAAACACGATTTGTCACAGCCTCTGACCGTTGCAACCGCGAGAGCTTAGTCAAAAATGATACGGTAAATCTCAGGCTGGGCCGGGGAGCAGCGGGGGGCAGAGAAGTGGGAGAAAGAGCCGCTCTTAATTGTCAGATCGACAGAGGTATGAAGCATGGAGTTGCCTGGCATGAGCCACGGAAAGCCCGGCGCAGACTTGCGGCTGACGAAATGACAAAAAAAATGGTGCCCCGGGGGCACCATTTTCATTACCAGAACGCTTACTTACGGTATGCGTGAGCCTGGTTATCCAGACGCTGGTTAGCGCGAGCTGCGTCGTCTTTAGCAGCCTGAACGTCAGAACGCACTGCGTTCACGTCGTTGCTCAGCTGGTCAACTTTGGTGTTCAGAGTCTGAACATCGCTTGACAGTTGGTCGATTTTAGCGTTGCTAGAACAACCAGCCAGCAGAGTTGAACCCAGAATTACCGCGCCCAGTACCAGTTTAGTACGATTCATTATTTTACCCTCTAGATTGAGTTAATCTCCATGTAGCCAGGTAAGTATTACACAAAGTTTTTTGTGTTGAGAATATATTTTTTATGAGAAGATGCTTAAATTCACCTATTCGCTCAAAGAAACAGCGATTAATATTCCTTGGTAAAATTTTTAACAGAAATACAGGAATTTAATCGGATTTACCTTAATTTAAATTAGGTTTTTTAGTCGTTTTTTATTTTTTTAAGTTCTTATTTAAAATAAAAAGGAATAAAAAAAGGCACCGGAGAAGGTGCCTTGATGAAGTTATTGATTAAATAACGTGGACTGACGCAGTGTTTGTGGTTCCGCTCGGGACTAAAGCCCCGGAAACCATCACCACCACATCCCCGGTTTGGGCATAACCGGCGCTTAATGCAATCTCTTTTCCGATGCGGTAGAAGTCATCCGTCGAGTTAATTTTCTCCACCAGATGCGTTTCCACACCTTTAGTCGCCAGCAACTGACGGGCAGTGGTTTCGTTGTTGGTTAACGCCAGAATGGTCGCACCCGGGAAGTACTTACGGATAGATTTCGCAGATTTACCGCCCTGGGTCGCGACGATGATCAGCGATGATTGCAGTTTTTCTGCGGTATCTACCGCGCCACGGCACACCGCTTCGGTAATGCGTAACTTATGGCTCTCTTTCAGCTCATCAATACGGCTTCCCATCACGCGATCCGTACGTTCACAGATGGTGGCCATAATGGTAACGGCTTCCAGAGGATATTTTCCTTTCGCACTCTCACCGGACAGCATCACCGCATCGGTGCCGTCGATGATGGCGTTGGCCACATCACCGGCTTCTGCACGGGTAGGGCGCGGGTTCTTGATCATTGAGTCCAGCATCTGAGTCGCGGTGATCACCAGTTTGCGGGCTTTGTTACATTTTTTGATCATCATCTTCTGAGCGAAGATAACTTCCTCGACCGGAATTTCAACACCGAGGTCACCACGGGCAACCATGATCCCGTCTGAAGCTTCCAGGATCTCATCGAAGTTATTCAGGCCTTCCTGGTTTTCGATTTTGGAGATGATCTGAATATTTTCGCCACCGTGTTGTTTCAGATGCTCGCGGATTTCCAGCACATCGGAACGTTTACGGATAAAGGAGGCCGCGACAAAATCGACACCCTGCTCACAACCAAAAATCAGGTCGCGTTTGTCTTTTTCGGCCAGTGCCGGCAGTTGAATAGAAACGCCTGGCAGATTAACCCCCTTGTTCTCACCGAGGTCGCCGTTGTTCAGCACTTTACAGACGACGGTGTTTTCCGTCACTTCAACCACTTCCATACCGAGAAGGCCATCATCGACCAGTACGGTGTTACCGATAGCCAGGTCAGCGGCAAAGCCGGCATAAGTCACGGCGACCTGCTGATTGTTACCGATGACCGACTGGTCGGTTGTGAAGGTAAACGTCTGTCCCGCCTGCAGTGAAACATCGTTTCCGCCTTCAAGCTTCATAGTGCGGATTTCAGGGCCTTTAGTATCCAGCAGAATAGCGGCATTGTGCCGGGTCTTACCCACCACTGCGCGCAGATTCGCGATACGCTGGCCATGTTCGGCATAATCACCATGAGAAAAATTAAGACGCATCACATTCATACCCGCATCAAGCAGGCTTTTCAGCATCTCTTCGGATTCAGTTTTAGGACCGATAGTACAGACGATTTTGGTTTTTTTCATGACGGGTTATCTACAAGTTGTAATGAATTTAGGAAACACGGGCCACCGGATATCTCTGCCGATGACGGGAATTTGTGATTCAGATAATTTTGTAACTCAGATAATAATGCGTTACCGGGGCGATAACGGAGATAAGAAGGGCAGACGCCATCGTTGACGTCGCTAACCTGACGACGCATATCAGGGCCGGATTGGGATGTTGCGCAAACTCTGTAAGTCAGGATTCTTATCACGTTATTCGCGGAAACCATTCAAGTGGACAACAGGATCAGTATAGTCACTAAGTGAACGGAAACCAAACATAATTCGGTTCCCGCCCATGACGTACCGGCAATATAATGATATTGCGCAACAGATAATCGGGTTTGCACAACTTCTGACCTGACCCCGGGTATTTTCCTGACAGACACCGGTCATTACAACGCCGACTGCGGCGTTATCGGGCGTTCAGCGGTGAAAACCGGGGCTTTTCCGCTGAACGCGTCCTTACCGTAAAGGTATTACCACCAGATTTCCATCTGTGCTCCGACGCTCACTTCATCATTACTGCCGCGGCTGAATTTAAGGGCGCCTGTATCGTTGTAAGCCAGCCCGCTGACCCTTCCCGGCATGTTTTCCGGCGCATATCCCCATTTTTCACGCCAGCTGGCATAGGTGGCATAGAAACGCAGCGCCGGACGGGACCAGATGCTGCTTCCGGCCTGCCACTGCTGAGCCAGGGTGAGTTTTATCTGACGGTTTTGCTCTCCGGTACGCTGGGATTTGACCTGGTCATAGCCGGCTTCAAACAGGGTGCTCATTACCGGAGTCCACTGATACATCGGGCGGATACCGGCGGTGAACCAGCGTGAGCCATTACCATTATCCCGCCGGGTATCCTGCAACATGGCGACGTACATCATCCGCCAGTTGCCCTGCAGGTCATAGGCCCCATGGTCGATTATCCTGACCATCCGGCCATTATTCTCCGCGGAAGCACCTTCTCCACGACCATTTCTTAGTGACGTCATGGCATCGGTCGCATATTGCAGCACCAGCTTATTGTAGCCTCCGCCGGTTTCCAGAGTATGCTCAGCGGTCGTCATCCAGCCTTGTTTACTGGCGTCCGGGGATAAATGATACCCGTCACTGGCAGTGGCCCGGCCGTAATCCACCCCCAGCTCCAGGGTCCCCGCTTTCCCGAAGGGGATCCCGGCCAGACGAAGGTCGAATGTATCTGTGATGGCGTCTTTAACCTTATGTTCATTATCTATATAACCTTGCGCACCGCCCGCTTCACTGTTACGGGTGGCGGCGAGAGAGATTTTACCCCAGCCGGTGTCGATATTTTCGAGTCCGGCACCGGGGCCGGAAATATCCCAGTAATAGAAATCGATCATATGCACATCATGGCGCTGATAAAATCGCTTCCCGGCCCAGAGTTTTGCCCCCGGCAAGGCGCCGATAAGGTTATCCCCCTGAATATTGACTTCCCGTAACGCCGGAGACACGGCTTCAAAATCAGCCTGCTGAGAAACGGCATACGCCAGGTTAGTATCAAAATAAAAGCCGGAGGTGCCTTGCTGCCAGACCTGCTGGCCCAGTTTCAGTTCGGCGTAGGTTTCACATTCGTTGCCCAGGCGGTATTTGCTTCCGCCGCCGGTCACAGCAGAACATTGCTGTTCACCGCCGCGGGTACTCCAGCCAATACCGGAGCGGGCATATCCATGGAAATCAAGAGCGTAGGCGGAGGGTACAGAGACGACAGCCAGCAACGTCAGTGTTGCTGCGACTCTTCCTTGAGTAGTCATAATGGATCTCCTGTTAATGTACAGCATCATGCCGTAGTAACGCGGGCCGGACCCCGGCCAGCCCGCGGGGGTGGGTTATCCTTTCAGTGTCCGGCAGACGGGCCCGGGGTGAACAGCCACCAGGCAGCCTGATAGGGACTTAACGGCCCGGGCCGGGGCGTTCGGGGAGTCTCCGGTGCATTACTGATGATCAGCGAATAAGTCCCTTGCTGGTCAAATACGGGCGGCTGCCAGTCGCACGGCTTATTAGTGAGGTTGGCCACCACCAGCAGCAGGTATCCCTGCCAGCAGCGGCAATAGCACCAGATATCCGGACGGTCCGGGGCGAGGTCATGATAGTCACCGTACTGCAGAAGGGGCAGTTGCTTACGCAACCGGATCAATGAACGATAGCAGTACAACACGGAGTTCGGGTCTCTTAGTGCGGCCGCCACATTGATCTGCCGGTAATTAACATTACAGTCCAGCCAGGGGGTGCCTGTCGTAAAGCCGGCCTGCGGAGTATCGTCCCACTGCATCGGTGTACGACTGTTATCCCGCGACTTCGCACCAAGGATGGCGAGGATCTCTTCCTGACTGTGGCCCTGACGACGGAGTATCCCGGCGATATTCAGGCTTTCCACATCACGGTACTGTCGCAGGTCGGTGAAACCGGCATTGGTCATCCCTATCTCTTCGCCCTGGTACAGGTAGGGCGTGCCCTGCATACCATACAGCACCATCGCCAGCATTTTCGCCGAGACTTCACGGCAGGTGCCCTCATCGCCTAATCTTGAGACCACGCGGGGCTGATCATGGTTACACCAGAAAAGGGCACCGTTAGCACGCTGATGCATCCCCGATTGCCAGTGGGCGAAAATTCGCTTAAGGGCAATAAAATCGGGTGCCATCCGCGTCCATTTATCACCGTTAGCGTAATCGATTTTGAGATGGTGGAAATTAAATACCATCGAAAGCTCAGTATTATCACAGGAGGCATATTGCTGGCAGTGTTGCAGGCTGGTGGAGGACATCTCACCGACGGTGATCAGATTTAATGGCCGGAAAACCTCCCGGTTCATTTCCTGTAAAAACTCATGGGCCCGCGGACCATCGGTATAAAAACGCCGCCCGTCGCCGCCCGGGTCGTCCCCAAACTGTTCCGGTTTTGAGATCAGGTTCACCACATCCAGCCGCAGGGCATCTACTCCTCTGGCCGCCCAGAAGCGGCAGACATCTTTCAGGGCTTCCCGGACCGGCGGATATTCCCAGTTAAGGTCGGCCTGCTCCTTACTGAATAAATGCAGATAGTGCTGACCACATTCCGGTTGCCATTGCCAGGCCGGGCCGCCGAATTTCGACTGCCAGTTTGTGGGGGGAACATCCGGCGGGGAATCCCGCCAGATATAGTAAGGATGATAAGGGCTTTGCGGGTCACAGGCCTGAACAAACCACGGATGTTGCGTGGAGGTATGGTTAAACACCATATCCATCATCACCTTCAGGTTACGCTGATGCGCTTCCGCGACCAGTTGATCAAAATCGGCCATCGTGCCGTAGCGCGGGTCAATAGCACAATAATCAGCCACGTCATAGCCATTGTCTACCTGCGGGGAAGGGTAGACCGGGGTCAGCCACAGGATATCAACCCCCAGAAAATGCAGGTAATCGAGATGGGAAATGATGCCCTGCAAGTCACCGGTACCGTTACCGGTGGTGTCCTGAAAACTCTTCGGGTAAATCTGATAAACAACCTTGTCCTGCGTCCATGTTTGTTCCATTCCGGCAACCTTCGTTGATCAATATTATTCAGTGACAGATGTCGCGACAGCAGCGGGGCGGGCAGCGAGAGCTTTACGGGTAAAATAACGTGCCAGGATCAGGGTCAGGACCAGCGGCACGACGATGGCTATCAGAATGGCTACGGAATAGACCGGCCAGAACTCAGGCTTCACAGAGAGAATGCCCGGCAGTCCGCCCACCCCAATCCCGTTGGCCAGCACATGATTCAGGCCACACAGCAGACTGGCCAGCGCAGAGCCAATCATGGCGCAGAGCATCGGATAGCGGTATTTGATATTGACCCCGTACATCGCCGGTTCAGTGACACCGAGATAGGCGGCCACCGCGGCTGGGATGGCGATACCCCGTTCTTTCGGCGTCCGGCGGATCAGTATGATGGCCAGTACCGCAGAGGCCTGCGCGATATTGGATAGCGCAATCAGTGGCCATACCGGGGTACCGCCCAGTTTCTGGATCATCTGCATATCAATGGCCAGGGTGGTCTGATGGATCCCGGTGATCACCAGCGGGGCATACAGGAAGCCGAAAATGGCTGAGCCCACCGGTGCAAAACTGCCGGTCATCACCAGACTCACAGCCCAGGCAACGCCATCGCCCAGCATACGGCCGAATGGGCCGATAAGGCCGTGGGCCAGAGGGATCGCGACCAGCAGAGAAACGACCGGAATGATCACCATATTTAACGCTGCCGGGACGATTCTACGTAACTGACGCTCTATCAATGCCAGTGCCATACCGGCGAGGACCGACGGGATGACCTGTGCCTGATAACCGATCTTTTGCACGGAAAACCAGCCAAAATCCCAGACTTCCGGCAGTTGCTGCCCCAGCTGATAAGCGTTCATCAGTTGCGGTGAAACCAGGGTGATCCCGAGCACGATACCAAGCACCGGCGTCCCGCCCATTTTGACCACCGTAGACCAGCAGACGGCGACCGGTAAGAACATAAAAATGGCCTCACCGGGTAGCCACAGCAGGTCATAAAGGGTCTGCCAGACGACAGAGGTCTGGGCCAGCGTTCTGTCGTCAGCAAAAGGAATATCTCCGATGACATTACGAAAGCCGAGGATCAGTCCGCCGCTTATCAGCGCGGGTAACAGCGGAAAAAAGATATCGGCGATATGAGAAAGGGCTTTTTCGCCAAAAGACATATTATTACGTGCGGCTTCCCGCTGACTTTCCCGGTCGTCTCCCTGTCGCCCGAGGGTGGTGATCAACGCCTGATAGTAATCGCCGACTTCCGGGCCAATGACCACCTGGAACTGCCCGGCATTGGTAAAACAGCCTTTGACCATCGGCAGATTTTCCAGGTCGGTCACACTGGCCAACCGGGTATCACCTAACACCAGTCTCAGGCGGGTAATACAGTGCGTCACGCTAAGAATATTCCCGCGACCACCTAAATATTTAATAAGATTATCAATGACCTGCTTATCTGTATTTTTCATGGGAAGTCCTTGGGGTTGTCCCTGAAAGTCACACGTGAGGGGGTATAACTTATCCCGGAGCAGAGCATAATCAATTTGTCAGTGGCTGTGTTGGGAACGTTCCCGGAAATGGAGTCATGATCACAAAATATGTGTAATTAACCGGCAATATCTGTATTCAGCTGACCAGTCAACAGGTAAGTGCGGGCAGGGGCAGTGTGGGTGAGGTGGGCGAGCAGTTGTCTGGCCGCCAGTTCGCCGGCATTGGCATAGCCAAATTCCAGCGTGATCACCGCCGGAAAAAGGAACCCTAACAGCGGCGTATTACCGATAGCGGCGACGGTAATCTTGTGTTCAGGATGTTCACCGAGATATTTATAAATCCCCAGCGCCAGCGAGTCCGTGGCACAGATCACCGCGCTCGTTCCATCGCGGCACACCTCACCGGCCAGGGTATAGCCACTGTGGTATTCCAGTGTGCCAAGAGAGGCGAGCGGGGGGAGGGAGAGTCGTTCGCAGGCCGCGAGATAGGCCCGGTAGCGGTCTTCACCGGTCGTTTTATCGCTTTCATTCACCCCCAGGTAACTTATCCGGCGGTGCCCCTGCTGAAAAAGATGATCGGCGAGCATCTGAACTGCCCCGGCATCGTCATAACAGACGGATGAAAACCCCTCGCAGGGATGGACCATCAGAACGATATGGCTTTCCCAACCGGCGATCATCGCCGCCGTCAGCCCGGTAAAACTGAACAGGATGGCTCCATCCACTTCACGCTGTGTCAGTACCTTTAAATGTTCAACGACTTTATCGGTACTAAAGCGGCTTTCCAGAATAAGCACATCATAGCCATGTTGATAGAGCAGAGGCAGCATCGCACTGACGGCCTGATTTTCTGCGGCGGAATCAAGCCTTGCCACAATGATGCCAATCACCCGGCTTTCTTTCACCCGCATCGAACGGGCCGGACGTGACGGAATAAACTGGTATTGTTCAATGACCGCTTCGATACGCTTACGTGTCTCGGGATGGACGTCACCCTGCTGGTTTAACACCCTGGAAACCGTGGATTTTCCGGTACCACTGAGACGGGCGATATCTTTTATAGTCAGTCGTTTCGGCATAAAGAGGTTTCCATAAGCTGTCGGTGTAAACACTGAGAGAGCATGATGCAGGAGAACGTATAGTAACTGAAACGCAGAACAATCGGGGGGGAATAACGGTGAATTACAGTGATGTAAATCAGAAACAGAGGAGAAAAAGTATGGTGCGTCCGAGTGGACTCGAACCACCGACCCCCACCATGTCAAGGTGGTGCTCTAACCAACTGAGCTACGGACGCACAACTGAATGCAGAAATGAAATGGTGCGTCCGAGTGGACTCGAACCACCGACCCCCACCATGTCAAGGTGGTGCTCTAACCAACTGAGCTACGGACGCACTGGTGCGTTCTAGTGGACTCGAACCACCGACCCCCACCATGTCAAGGTGGTGCTCTAACCAACTGAGCTAAGAACGCTTTTGCTATCAATCTGCCTGACAGCGGGGACGAATATTAGCGGCACTCGGGGTTGCTGGCAAGCGGAAAAACTGATTTTTCATGCTGACTGTGCAGCAACTGTGCTATACGGACTGTTTTTAATCACCCGGGGCCTGAAAATACAGCCCCGGAAGCGATTATTTAGCCGAGCGATGCAAAATGACCGACGCCGGTAAACGCTGGATCCGCGTTATCCGCCAGATCATCATGATGGCTGCTGCCGTCAGCCCGATAATAAAGCCACACCAGAAACCGGCCGGTCCCATGCGCGGGACCACCACATCGGTCAGTGCAAGCAGATACCCGCCAGGCAAGCCGAGCACCCAGTAGGCCACCAGGGTAATAAAAAAGATGGCGCGGGTGTCTTTATAGCCGCGCAGAATACCGCTGCCGATCACCTGGACGCTGTCGGAAAACTGATAGATGCCGGCCAGCAACATCAGATGTGCGGCTAATAACACGACCGGTGGGTCATCGTTATATAAAAGCGCAATGTCATGGCGGAAAATAATAGTGAAAAAGGCGGTGACACAGGCCAGACAGATCCCCACCCCCTGAGCCGTCCAGGCGGCAACCTTTGCTTCTGCGGCATCACCCTGGCCCAGCCGGTAACCGACACGGATCGTCGCCGCGACCCCCATGGACATCGGCAGTACAAACATCAGTGAGCTGAAGTTCAGGGCTATCTGGTGACCGGCCACATCGACGATCCCCAGCGGCGAGACCAGTAAAGCCACTACCGCAAACAATGTCACCTCAAAGAACAGTGCCAGCGCGACAGGTAACCCTAACCAGAACAGACGCATCAGGATTTTGCGGTCCGGGGCAGAGCGAACCTCGAGATGATTCACATCCTTCAGGGCAGGCATACGTTTTACCCAATAGCGCATCACCAGGAACATCACCCAGTAGACCGAGGCCGTCGCGACTCCGCATCCCACACCTCCCAGTGCCGGCATGCCGAAGTGACCATAGATAAAGATATAGTTCAGCGGAATGTTAAACAGCAGCCCGATAAAACCGAGCACCATCCCGGGTTTGGTTCGGGATAGTCCTTCACACTGATTACGTAATACCTGAAATAACAGATACCCCGGTGCACCCCACATCAGTGCATGCAGATAGCGGGCCGCTTTGTCGGCCAGTTGCGGGTCTATATCCGACAGGTGACGAAGCAGCAGACCGGCATTCCACAGAATAATGATAGTCAGAATCGACAAAAATACGGCCAGCCAGATAGCCTGATGTACCTGAAAGATAATTTTGTTGCGTCGTCCGGACCCGTTGAGATGAGCAACCGTCGGCGTCAGTGCCAGCAGTAACCCCTGGCCAAAGAGGATCACCGGCAGCCAGATGGACGTCCCGATGGCGACGGCCGCCATATCGGTGGCACTGACCGAGCCTGCCATGATGGTATCGACAAATCCCATCGCGGTTTGTGCGACCTGAGCCAGGATCACGGGGATCGCGAGCCCCAGCAACTGGCGCGCTTCTGTAAAATACTTCTGCACGAATACACCTGTTAAAGAATTGAAGCAGTGGAAGAGAACATCCTTTTCGACGCTTAGTGTAACGGTGTATGAAAACTTAGCAACCGGAGAAACGGGGGACGTGGATAACGCTAACGCCGCATTTACCCATAAACAGCAGCAAACCTCTGTGATACTCTGAAGAAAATTCTAAGGGAGATCTCATATGTTTACCGGTATTGTTCAGGGGATGGCTGAAGTCGTTGCTGTCGAAGAGAAACCTCTGTTCCGCACCCATACACTCAGGTTTCCGCCGGAATGGTTAGACGGTCTGGAAACGGGGGCTTCGGTGGCGCATAACGGATGCTGTCTCACCGTGACGGCGATTGACGGAGAGCGGGTCAGTTTTGATCTGATTAAAGAGACCCTGCGCGTCACTAACCTTAATGACGTCACCGTTGGCAGCCTGGTCAATATTGAGCGGGCCGCAAAGTTTTCTGATGAGATTGGCGGCCATCTGATGTCCGGTCATATCATGACGACCGCGGAGATCGTTAAAATTATCAGTTCAGAAAACAACAAAGAAGTCTGGTTTAAACTGCAGGACGCCTCCCTCAGTAAATATGTATTACACAAAGGGTTTATCGGTATCGATGGCTGCAGCCTGACCCTCGGGGATGTCGTCGGTAATAAGTTCTGTGTACACCTGATCCCGGAAACTCTGCAGCGCACCCTGCTGGGGGTGAAGAAGATCGGCAGCCGCGTCAACATTGAAATAGATCCGAATACTCAGGCCATTGTGGACACCGTCGAGCGGGTTCTGGCGGCCAGAGAATTGACGGACAACGTTCTGCCATTAACCTAAAAAAAATGCAGCCTGCCAGGCTGCATTTTTCTTTGACGCTAACACAGATTAACGTGCGACGCGTAACCCCCCATCGATCCCGCGGCTGAATACGACCTGCCATAGCTGAATATCACGTGAGCGGAAAGCACCGGCACAGGCATTCAGATAATAGGTGAACATCCGTTTGAAACGTTCGTCATAATTGCCTTCCAGCTGTGGCCAGCTTTCCAGAAAACGTTCGTACCAGGCCATCAGGGTGGTGTCATAATCCACGCCGAAGTTATGCCAGTCTTCCATCACGAAATGCGGTTCGCTGGTCTGTGCAATATGCATCACCGAAGGCAGGCAACCGTTCGGGAAGATATACTTATCAATCCACGGGTCAACGTTCAGGTCAGTATGGTTTGAACCGATGGTATGCAATAAGAATATACCATCCGGTTTCAGGTTACGGGCGACAACGTCGAAATAGGTGGCATAATTTTTCGGGCCAACGTGTTCAAACATGCCGACCGAAACAATGCGATCAAAAGAAAGGTTCAGGTCACGATAATCCTGAAGCAGGATAGTCACGTCCAGATCTTTACAGCGCTCCCGGGCCATTTTCTGCTGTTCTGCCGAAATCGTCACTCCGTGGACGCTGACGCCGTAATGGCGGGCGGCAAACTCAGACAACCCGCCCCAGCCACAACCGATATCCAGCAGGGTCATGCCGGGTTTCAGTTCCAGTTTGCGGCAGATCATATCCAGTTTCGCTTCCTGCGCGGCTTCCAGGGTGGTTGCCTCTTTCCAGTAACCACAGGAATACTGCATATACGGGTCGAGCATCAGACTGAATAAGTCATTCCCCAGGTCGTAGTGCTCTTTTCCGACAATCCAGGCACGTTTTTTAGACTGCAGATTTTTAAGGCGGGCGGTAGCGATGCGCAGGGTGTCTTTAAAATGGTGGGGTAATTGTTTATCGAGTTTGTTTTTTAATACCCGGTAGAAGAACTGGTCGAGCCTTTCACATTCCCACCATCCATCCATATAGCTTTCGCCCAACCCGAGAGAACCTTCCTGTAAAACCCGCTTAAAAAAATCAGGGTTTTTTACCCGGATATCCCAGGGCCGGTCGCCGTTAATGGTGATATCCGCCATCGCCAGCATCTCAGTGGCGATACGATACCAATGATTTTCCTTGAGGCCCACTTCTGCTACACATGATGAACTCATACGCTTATTATCACCTGTTCTGTTTGAACCTGAAGAAAGAATAGCCAACTTTCACCGGTCCGTGAGTAAACTCACAAAAACGTGTATTTATAATTAAAGACAAAGCAGAGGATAGTGTAAATATCGAAAAATGCGCATATGCCGTGAGAGCACATTAAATTTTATTATAAATGTAGTGACTTATTTTAATATTTTGTCACCTGGGTGATTATATGCCGTGCGAACAGAATGTTCAATGATCAGGATTAGTCTGCTAAGGATGAAATAAATTTTATCCTTAGCAGACCGTCACGGAGGGGAAGAGCGGGGGATCAGGTGCGTTTTTGCTGCAAGTAACCGGCCAGGGCCAGTATGACGGTCACCCCCATCGCGGTCACCGTGGTCATGAGCGGTTGCTCAGGATGTCCGGAGACAATCAGGCTGAACACAAAACAAAGGCCCAGTTGTAAGGTGTTTTGCAGTGCCGCAGCCTTGCCACTGGCGGACGGGAACTGCTGCAGAGCCGCTGACACCACGACAGGATAAATAGCGCCGTTCGCCATCGCCATGCCGCAGAAGGGTAACAGTAATGTCAGTAATGATGCCTGTCCGGAATAAGCGGCCGCCATCGTCGCAATAATGCTCACGGCATACAGCGCCAGCAACCAGGGAAGCAGGCGTGCGGCATTGAAATGGTTCATCAGTAACCGGCAGCCGAATCCGCCGATGAGAAATGTCACTGTTTGCGGAATATAACTCAGCCCGATGTCGGCCGGTGTCAGGCCCAGTGCCGATAAAATAAAGGGAGAACCGGTCAGCCATGCAAAAAAACTGGCGGAGCAGGCCGAATAGATCAGTACATTGCCACGGTAGGCGCGATCGGCCAGCAGATCGGTAAAGCGGACTTTCACTGGCTTTTTTGCCGCAGCACGGTCAGGTTCGCGTGAGGCTGCCGGCAAAAACAGCGTTGAAGCCATCATTGCAACGGTTACCATCGTCAGTACCAGAAAAACCGAACGCCAGTGGAAATGTGCGAGCAGCCAGGCGCCGAGTAACGGGGCGAGTGCCGGTGAAAGCGCGACCAGAGGCATGATGGTGGCAAAAATCTTCTGACTGCGTGAGGCCGGATAGTGGTCCAGTACCAGTGATTGCCAGCTGACAGCCGCGGCACAGACGCCGATAGCCTGGATAAAACGCAGGGCGAGTAACATCACCGGCGAGGTCACCCATAGCATGGCCAGACAACTGGCGGCAAAAATTCCCAGTCCGCACAACAGTACCGGTTTACGGCCGATCACATCAGACAGGGGCCCCCACAGTAACTGGCCGCAGGCGAAACCGGCCAGAAACAGGCTCAGGCTGGCGCTGATCACCCCGGCACTGGTACCCAGGTCCTGTTTCATTGCACCAAAGGCCGGTAAATACATGTCTGTGGCCAGAAAGCCCAGCATACTGAGTAATGCCAGATAAATTAAAAATAACACCGGATGCCTCATGACATCTCCTCTAATAAAAATTTCGGGCAAAGTGTAAAAGGGTGCATTGCCTGTTGTGAATCGGTAATATTTGCGATTAACGTTTAAAAATTTTGAAAGGTCATTATGTGGTCTGAATATGCACTTGAAGTGGTGGATGCGGTATCAAGGAATGGTAGCTTCAGTGCGGCGGCAAGAGAGCTGCATCGCGTGCCGTCGGCCATTAGCTACACGGTGAGGCAGCTTGAGGAATGGCTGGCGGTTCCCTTATTTGAGCGCCATCACCGGGATGTGATCCTCACCCCGGCCGGGGAACATTTTATCCGTGAAAGCCGGGGGGTTATCAAAAAAATGCAATCTACCCGTCGTCAGTGTCAGCAACTGGCGAACGGCTGGCGTGGACAGGTCAGTATCGCCGTGGACAGGATTGTTAAACCGCAACGTATGCAGCAACTGGTGACTGACTTTTATCGCCATTTTCCGGATATTGAATTGCACATCAGTGAAGAAGTGTTTAATGGTGTATGGGATGCGCTGGCCGATGGCAGGGTGGATATGGCTATTGGTGCAACCCGTGCCGTGCCGGTGACCGGGCGGTTTGACTTCCGGGATATGGGGCACCTGAACTGGCGTTGTATTGTCAGTGCCGATCACCCTCTGGCGACAGGGGGGCCGCCGGGAGAAGAGAAATTGCGCGCCTGGCCCTCACTGATGCTGGAAGATACGTCCAGGGCCTTACCCCGACGTATCACCTGGTCACTGGATAATCAGCGACGTATGCCGGTGCCGGACTGGCAAACCGGTCTCGACTGCGTCAGGGCTGGGTTGTGTGTCGCCATGGTGCCGGGCCATCTGGCCAGGCCGCTGTTATCCCACGGCGAGGCCAGAGAATTACAGTTACCCGCCCCGTTTCCGGAAAGCCCCTGTTGCGTCAGTTGGGCCGGGGAACGTAGCTCACCGGCCTTACGCTGGATCCTCGACTACCTCGGGGATACTGACACACTGAATCAGGAGTGGCTGAGGGAATAAACGTGGCGCTTAGCGACGATAATCGACAAAAGGCCCATCCGTCACCGAACGGCGCTCAATCAGCCGTGGATTGACCTCAATGGTCTGAGGCTCCTCGCGTTTATTGACGATGCGGTCCAGCAACATATCCAGTGCCTTTTCACCCAGTTCACTTTTCGGCTGATGGATAGTGGTCAGCGCCGGGGTGAAGTAACGTGAATTGCGCACGTTATCATAGCCGATGATCGATATATCCTGCGGGACGCGTAATCCCTGTTCATCGGCAGCACAGATGGCACCCATCGCCATAATATCGCCGCCGCAGAACACCGCGGTCGGCAGTTGGGGTTGCGCAAGCAGCTGCTGCATGGCCTGATAGCCGGACTCCGGTTCAAAATCGCCCTGTACCAGCCATTCGTCACGCAGGGTGATACCGGCTTCCTGTAATGCTTTCAGGAAGCCAGACAGGCGTCCGCCTCCGGTGTTGCGTTCCATCTGCCCCGGGATACAGCCGATATCACGGTGACCCCGTTCGATCAGATAGCGTCCGGCCATATATCCGCCCTGGAAAGCGTTGTCCAGAATGGTATCGGTAAAATCCCCGCGGGAAACGCCCCAGTCCATGACCACCATCGGAATATTGCGGCTCTGTTCCAGCATATCCAGTAAGTCCTGCGGATACTCCGCACACATCACCAGCAGACCATCCACCCGTTTCTGGGCCATCATCGACAGGTAAGCACGCTGTTTTTTCAGATCATTATCGGCATTTCCGAGGATCAGGGTATAACCGTTCTCGAAACATTTTTTCTCGATAACTTCGATGATCTCTGCAAAATAGGGGGCTTCCAGGGACGTCGACAGCAGTCCTATGGTCCGGGTGTTATTCACTTTAAGACTTCTGGCGACGGCACTCGGGGAATAATGCAATTCATTAATTGCCTCCCGGACAGCCTTGCAGGTGTCTTCCGCAACAAAGCGGGTCTGATTAATGACATGTGAAACGGTAGTGGTGGAAACCCCTGCGCGTTTCGCCACATCTTTAATAGTTGCCATTCAATACTTACTCCGGGTTTATCATTATTCTGTGCTGGCCGAGTTAATCGTTTGCGTTTGCCCGAACTCAGGCAATCGTTCGTAATGTAGGGGGGACGATTGACCTGTGACGGGACGATAATCGCGCTCGAAATTTCAGCACGCATCATCGTTGCGCAACGAAGGGCGGCAATTCTAGCAAGGTCACGCCAATAAAACGAGATTTTTGCGCAACAGTATGGTAATTATAATAATGTCCACACAATTGTTGTGCTTATAAGGGGGAGCGAATGGATACTGATCTTAAACTGGCACTGACCACCACGGTTGTCGCATTACTGATGATTTGTGCATTCAGTTTTACTGCAATTATGCATTAACGGATGCATCCGGCCCCGGGAGGGTATTTCTGTCCCGCGACGGTAAATAAAAAAGCCTGAACAGTGTTCAGGCTTTTTTATGCTTCCTCTGTCGGAAGGACCGGTAACCGGTGCTGAATTAGCGTACCGTCGTCGGGGTCATCACGCGGCGGGCACCAATGTAGTGGCTCTGCCAGTATTCGTTGCTCAGGGCACTGATCTGTATGTCTTTGCCGGTACGCGGGGACTGAATAAATTTACCGTTACCCAGGTAGACACCGACATGGTCGGCCTTTTCACGGCCATGAATATGGAAGAACACCAGGTCGCCTTTTTCTAACTGATTACGTTTGATCGGCGCGGCATCGCGCAGGTGGAACATTTCGTTAGCGGTACGCGGGATCCGGTAATTCACCAAATCTTTATAGGCGTAATAGACCAGTCCGCTGCAATCGAAACCGGTATGGGGCGAAGAGCCTCCCCACTGATAGGGTTTACCTAGCTGGTCCATCAGTTTAACCATGGCGGTTTGACGGGCTTTCTGATAACGCATGCGGTGCGTACTGCTCATACGAATAGCGGTCAGTTTCTCTGACGGGCGGGCGTTCGATTTACGGGCAACGGGGCGATGACGTCCGTAAACTTTCTTTTCAATACGGTGATGTTCTGCGGTGCGGTGTTGCTCTTCACGGGCAGGATGTTCTCTGAGTTTGCGATGGCTGGCTAAGGCTTTTACACGGTGGCTAAGGGGCTGACGCGTTTTATGCCGTGAGCTGGTGGCTTTCACCGGTCTGCGCTTTCTTCGCATATCTTCGGTAACATTTTTCCGTGTCGCTTTATGATGAGAGACATTAATAGCAGAACGTGGCGCAGCTTCGGCGACGTTAAAAAACAGCTGTGCAACAGCAAGAATAAAAAGCGTGATAAGTAAACGCATAGTTGTCAGGTTACAGGTTAAATGTCCCGGAAAGAGAGAACATATTTAAAAAATAACATCTGACCTTTCAGCCAGCCCCAAATGCATTCTAATCCAGGTATTTATCAAATGTTAAGGTCTTTTTTCCGGAATCTGTTACGAGAAGTTTTTTGCCGGAAAATTGAGCGCAAACAGGCAATTAACGCATCTGTTTTACCGTAAATCCCCCCTCTGAGACGTGACCGCTGTCACAGAAGGGCCATTTAACGGCTTGTGCTTAAGTCACTATGTAAACGTTATCGTCATAAAATGTCGTTTTTATTAATCCGCCGTTATCGCTTACAATGGGCAGACATGTCGTTTTGTTGCAAAGGAAGTATGATGAGCACGTTAGAAAAAATTCAGACTCAGATTTCAGAAAACCCGATCCTTCTGTACATGAAAGGTTCCCCTAAGCTGCCAAGCTGTGGTTTTTCGGCCCAGGCGGTACAGGCACTTTCTGCGTGTGGTCAGCGTTTTGCTTACGTGGATATACTGCAGAACCCGGACATTCGTGCAGAACTGCCGAAATATGCCAACTGGCCGACGTTTCCGCAATTATGGGTAGACGGCGAGCTGGTCGGTGGCTGCGATATTATTATGGAAATGTATCAGCGTGGTGAATTACAGCAGCTGATCAAAGAAACGGCAGAAAAATATCCTGCCGCGGAATAAACTGACGTTTCCCCCGTTTCAGATGCCCGCAATGACTGCGGGCATTTTTTTGTCCTGGCATAGCCGGACAGGGCATAAGATAACGCTTATACCGGTTCAGCGCCGGTCTCATTCCCGTCGGTGGCGACAGGCAGTGGCCAGCCACCTAAACGCTTCCAGCGGTTCACCAGTTCACAGAACAGGGTGGCCGTTTGCTGTGTATCGTACAGGGCTGAATGCGCCTGGTGGCTGTCAAATTCCATGCCTGCCGCCTTACAGGCTTTCGCCAGTACGGTCTGGCCAAGCACCAGTCCGCTGAGCGCTGCAGTATCAAAGGTCGCAAAAGGGTGGAAAGGGTTACGTTTCAGGTGACTGCGTTGTGCTGCGGCCATCACAAAGCTGTGGTCAAAATTGGCATTATGCGCAACGATCACGGCCCGGGCACAGTCGCTGTCTTTCATACCTTTGCGAACCATTTTGAAAATAGCATGTAACGCGTCATGTTCACTGACAGCATTTCTTTCCGGGTCCGCCGGATTAATACCGGTAAAGGCCAGCGCCTCAGGATGCAGGATAGCGCCTTCGAACGGCGTAACATTAAAGTGCAGTGTCTGGTCGGGTTGCAGCCAGCCATCGTCATCCATCTTTAAGCTGATCGCAGCAATTTCCAGTAAGGCGTCAGTATCGGCGTTAAAACCCGCGGTTTCCACATCAATGACGACGGGAAAGAAACCACGGAAACGTTGGTTCAAAGCATTAGGGGAAGAAGTTTCGGACATCAGGATCTCATCGGACGAAAATTGCAGAGGCTAGTATCGCAAAAAAACGCCTGTGATGCAGCAGTGGCATACAGGCTTTGCCAGCAAGGCCCGCCGTCAGAAGGCGGGCCGGTGATCAGTGTCCCAGCCCCTGACCGGCATGTTTATTCTCAATCAGCTCAATTTTGTAGCCATCCGGGTCTTCGACAAAGGCGATCACGGTGGATCCGCCTTTCACCGGGCCGGCTTCCCGCGTGACATTGCCACCGCTCTGACGAATGCTTTCGCAGGTTGCGGCAACATCATCCACCCCCAGCGCGATATGACCATAGGCGTTGCCGTGGTCATAGCTTTCAACCCCCCAGTTATAGGTCAGTTCGATGACGGCCCCATCGCTTTCGTCGGTGTAGCCCACGAAGGCCAGGGAATATTTATATTCCGTATTCTCGCTCTGACGCAGCAGTTTCATGCCTAAAATACGGGTATAAAAATCGAGCGAACGTTGCAGATCGCCGACACGCAGCATGGTATGAAGTAAACGCATATCATCCTCTTAGCAATTAAAAAGGGCCAGCAGGACATCATGCTGGCCGGTCAGTCATTGTAATCAGTGTAACAGGGAAACGGGTGGCGGTAATCTCAGTTCTGCCCGAGGAACGGGTAATCGGTGTATCCTTCCGCACCGCCGCCGTAAAAGCTTTCCGGACGCTGCGGGTTCAGCGGCGCGTCGGTTTCCAGACGCAGCACTAAGTCCGGGTTAGCGATATAATTCCGGCCAAAGGCCACGGCATCGATCAGGCCACGGCCGATTAAGTCTTCGGCTTTCTCTTTCGTATACCCCCCGGCACCGATGATAACGCCCGGGAAGATCTCACGGACTTTTTTGCGGAATTCGTCACGGTACGAGTCGCCACCGGTCCAGTCCGGTTCAGAGAAGTGCAGGTACGCAATCTTTCTGGCCGCCAGTTCTCTGATAACCGTCAGGGCATCTTCTTCTTCATCCGGCCCGTTGGTCAGCCCCTGGAAAGTCCCGACCGGGGAGAGGCGGACAGCAATATGTTCCGCACCGCGAACCGCGATTGCCGCATCGACCACTTCCAGTAATAAGCGGGCACGGTTTTCGACGCTGCCACCGTACTTATCGGTACGGATATTGGACTCCGGTGATAAAAACTCATGCAGCAGATAACCATGCGCACCATGAATTTCTACCAGGTCAAAGCCGACCGTTTCAGAGTTCACGACCGCCTGGCGGAAATCGTCAATCACCTGCCGGATTTCCGCCTGGGTCATCTCCCGGGGCAGGGTTGTCTCTTCACGATAAACGTTACCGGCGGCATCTTTCAGTGTGGTCCGGGTATGAGACGGCAGCGCCGAAGGCGCCAGCGGCGCCTGACCGCCCGGCTGAAGGGAGGCATGCGAGATACGCCCGGTGTGCCAGAGCTGGACGGCAATATGACCGCCGGCCTGGTGAACGGCCCGGGTGATCTCACTCCAGGCGGAGATCTGCTCCGGCGTATGCAGCCCGGGGGCACCGGCATAGCCTTTAGACTGGAAAGAGATCTGAGTGGCTTCTGTAATGATCAGGCCGGCCGTCGCCCGTTGCTGATAATATTCCTTCATCAGTGGGGTCGGAATGTCACCGGGTTCGATACTGCGTAAGCGCGTTAATGGCGCCATAAAGATCCGGTTAGGGACAGTCATGCTGCCAAGGGTAAGCGGCTTGAAAAGAACGCTGTCAGTCATAAGGTATCTCCGGAGGATCGTGGGGTATCGTCTTCCTGTCATAGCAGGCAAGAGATAAAGTTTATTTTTCAGTCACCTCAGCAAGAGTAAATAGCGCTCAGCAGACTGACAAGGGCGCTCACGGAGGAACGCACAAACAGACAACCCTCCGCTATACTCACTGATAAGCTTGCTATCAGCGTAGTGCAAAAAAACCACCCCTGTTTTATCTTTAGGGTATCCGCAGACAATGGGGCTGCAGGCCCGTTACCTGTCAGGGAGAACCCCGATGGCTGAACAACTGGAATTTTTCCCTGTGCCGAGTCCGTGCCGCGGCCTCTGTCAGGCGGACAACCGCGGCTATTGTGTGGGCTGCCTGCGCAGCAGAGAAGAGCGTTTCGGGTGGATGTCATTCACCGATACGCAGAAACGCACGGTCATCCGTTTGTGCCAGCAACGCCGTCTGCGCTGGCATAAAGCACCGTCAGTCCCGGCAGAGGAAGACCCGGAGCAACCATCACTGTTCTGACCCCTGCGCAGGCGGTCCGGACAATGGTGGCTCCGGTACGCCCTGCTGAAGCTGGGCCAGTGAACACTGTAATCGCCAGAGGATACCGGCCAGTTCACGGGCTTCTTCGTTATCCTGCGTCTGTAGCGCCAGCAGGGTGTGCTGCAGTTCGTCCAGGGTAGTCTCCAGCGCGTTATGCCTGACACCGCGCAGACTCATGACCTGTTGTAACGACTGAAAAGAGTTATCCCGCAGGGCCATTAATGCCGGATTCTGCGGCGTCCAGCTGCGCAGATACCAGACGATGTGCGAGCAATTCAGTAGTACCACGCCCCAGCGTAACAACCAGAGTTTCGCCTGCTGATTTTTGCTGCTCTTCAACTGACTCACCAGGTGGTAAACCCGGGATTCAAAATCATGTTCTTTCAGGGTCGGGTGGCGGCGTAACTGATCCAGGAAGGCCAGCCTGAGCGCGCGGATATGGCGGCGGCTTTTACGGTCATCGGAGCTGGGCTGCAGGATCTGAAAGGCCAGCCAGGCAAGCAATACGCCACAGACCTTGGCGACATTGGCATTCAGAAAATCGGCATAGTCCCATTCCGGCGGGTTGGTGACCGATATAAACGACCCCAGAAAAACGATGGATTGACCCCAGAAGGCGGCATTGGCCGGTTGCTGAAGTTTCAGTAACTGAGCGGTGATAAGCATCGGGAAAAGAAACAGCAAAAATTGCCAGAGTGCGGTCAACTGGATCATCAGACCGAATTTCATTACCAGGCTAAGGCAGCAGAGAAACAGCAGCGTTTTCAGCAAACCGAAGATGGTACCTCCCGGAGACGGGGAGGAGGAATAAAGAACACAGGCGATGGCCGTTAATGTCAGCGCCTCTGAACCGGACTCCCAGTGACTGTTGATCCAGAAGGTTCCCCCCGCAATGATTGCCACAAAGGTACGCAAGGCACTCAGTGCGGCTTCGGTACTGTCATTTTCGCGTGCCAGAGAAGGGACCGCCGGGGGCTGAAAGCGTGTATCGGCGTCGGCGACTTCTATCAGGCGGATCCAGCGGTTAATGTCCAGATATAACCAGCAAAAATAGCGCAGCCGTTCGCAGACGGCACGCTGACGGAAATCGGCCGGATTTTCGGCGACCATCCGCCGCAGGATCATGGCTATCGCATATTTATCACCGCCGGGCCTGGACAGTTCCGTTAAAATATCCTGTATGCCCCGGTAGAGCGTTTCGGGCGCCTCCGGCCAGTTGAGCAGCATGCGCCGTAACCCCGACAGCACACTGGTCATCCGTAATTGCTGATGAAGAATATAGTTCAGTACATTATTTTGCCGCCGGAAGCGATAATGGCTCCAGAATGCCTGTACCCGTAACAAATTCATGGTCAGAATTTGTGAAATAACCTGTTCATGCGCAGTATGGGCCAGGGTTGTACTATTGCGGGAGAGCAGCGTCACCGCATGCAGGTAGATGTCCTGATGCATTTTGCGCAGCGACAGCATCAGATTATCGCCATCGGACGTACTGGGCAGGATCATCATCATCAGACCGGCACAGAGTATCCCGGTGATCACCTCACATACCCTGGCCTGAGCAATGTCCCAGACCTGGTTCACCTCGGTGACATTGACCGTGCTGAAGGCAATAATGGCCGCGGTATAGCCGGACAGGCAGAACGCATAGGCCACATTGTTCTGATAATGGCTGGAAATCCAGGTACAGAACGCCAGCCACGCCGCGATAGTAAAGGTGAAAAGCCAGGGGTCATTCAGGGTGTGGCCGGCAATCATTAATGCGACGGTGGCACCGATCAGGCTGCCACAGATCCGGCCCAGACTTTTACTGATTGCACCGCCGACGGTCGGGAAGCTGACCACCGCGGCGGAGGTCATCGCCCAGTAGGGTTGATCCAGATCCAGGGTATAAGCAAAGATAAGCGCCAGACACATCGCCAGGCTGTTACGCAGGGCGTAACGCCACTGCGGGCCGGTGGCACAAATCCACGGCAGCCGCTGCCATGACAGCCAGTTAAGATTCATCTTCAGTCACTGATCACAATCGTACAGGTGGTGCCGGCAACCAGCAGAAGATCCTGCGGCAAAGCATCCAGCTTAATTCTGACCGGCACACGCTGTGCCAGCCGGACCCAGGGAACGGTGGGTTTGATATTCGCCACCAGACCGTCATCCACTACGTTCTGATCATAAATGGCACGTCCGATACTCAGTACGCTGCCTTTAAGGGTCGTCCCGGTACTGTAAAGAATGATTTTTGCCGGGGCGCCGGCACGGATATGCCGGAGTTTGGTTTCTTCAAAATACCCCATCACGTACCAGGAATGGCTATCCAGCATGGCAAACAGGGGAGTGCCTTCACTGGCATAGTTACCGCTACGTAAGGTCAGGTTGGTGACCCAGCCATCTGCCGGTGCATAGATTCGGGTTTGTTGCAGATCCCAGCGCGCTTTATCCAGCGAGGCGGCGGCCGCTTTGACGGTGGCCTGCATGGCATCGGCGGTCTGCCGGGCAATGTCCAGGTCCTCGGCGGAAATAATGTTCCGCGGCAGGCTGGCCCTGCGTTCTGCTTCATGTCGCGCTTTCGTCAGGTCGGCCTGACTCTTAGCCAGTTCTGCCGCCGCATTATCGATGGCAATCTGAAACGGAACGGTATCCAGAGTTACCAGCAATTCCCCTTTATGAACGTACTGGTTATCACTGACCGCCACCGAAACAATCCGTCCGGAGACTTCCGGGGTAATATTCACCCGTTCCGCATGCACTTTTCCGTCACGCGTCCAGGGAGACTGCATATAGTAGTTCCACATCCACCAGCCGGCGATCAGTGCAACAGCAAAGACAAATAACGTCGAAAAGTACTTCAGAAGATTCACTTTCATCGAAAATTATCTCAGGTTAAGTAACCCAAAGGAGGAAACGACACACAATATAAATACGGAAAGATCCATCAGCGTCGGATGCCAGAAACGCCCGGAATAAATACGCGTTCTGATTAACGGATGGATGACCAGCCATAGAAAAAAGCCAGACAATACCGATTTAAACATCGGCGGAAAAAAAAGAGAGTCTCCGAACACCAGTTCAGTGAGTGCGGTTAACGGAGGAGGGCTGGTCCAAATCATTGTGGCTTATCCTCTGAGACAGATATCGGAAATAAAAACCTGGCAAAAAAGGCGCTTTTCATCAGACATTTGTATTTGCTCCTTAAAAAACGCAAAATAGTGTAAGAAAGACGACATTGCTTAGCAAGCTAATTATAAGGAGCTTATATGGAATCTTCGTTGGGCACTGATCTGGCGAGACTGGTTCGTATGTGGCGTGCAGTGATTGATAACAGACTGAAACCTCTTGGTCTGACGCAGACACTGTGGGTCACTTTGCACAATATTCATCAGTTACCGCCGGACCAGTCACAAATCCAGTTGGCCAAAGCGATTGGTATTGAACAACCGTCCCTGGTCAGAACACTGGATCAGCTGGAACAAAAAGGCCTTATCAGCCGGACTCCCTGTGCAGATGATCGCCGGGCAAAACGTATTACTCTGACAGAAGAAGCCGCCCCGGTCATCGAACAACTGGAAAGGGTCATCAACCGCAGCCGCGAAGATATCCTGAGCGGAATATCCGCCGAAGAAATCGATCTGATGGTCAATGTAATCGCCAGACTGGAAAAAAACATTGTCGAACTGCAAGGAAAAGAGGGGTAGTGCGGCCTGGTTCGTCGCCACGCGATTTTCCCCGGCCCCTGCGATAAGGTAAAAAAAACCCGTCATCAGGACGGGTTAGTAAAAAAGGGGCTGGCGGCGGTAGCCTCAACATGCCGTCTGACTCGCCGGTTTATCCCGGTGAAGCTGACGGCAGCAGACGAGTGCTTAGCGTGGTGAAACGGTCACCTGGCTGCCGTTCGAGACTAAAGCAACACGCATCCCGGCAGAGTAACGACTGGCAGCCTGTTTCTGAACCACCATAATAGTGTTACCGTCATCTTTACGGATTTCCAGTTCCACCCCGTTGGACTCATTCAGGTTACTCTGAACCCCCTGACCGGCCAGTCCGCCGAGGACTGCACCGCCTGCGGTCGCCAGGCTACGGCCTGCGCCACCACCGATAGTGTTACCGAGGAAGCCCCCGATGACTGCACCACCAATTGCGCCCAGCATACTGTCGTTATCGCCCCCCTGAATTTTAACAGGGCGGACAGAAACCAGTGTCCCGTAGGTAACGCTCTGGACCTGTTTAGCTTCGCTGGCGCTATAAACATCCCCGGAAAGCGAGTTATCATTTACGCATCCGGTCAGGACACAGGCGGCTACCGCTAAAGTCGTTAAACGTTTAATCATCAGAAACTCCTTTCAAAAATCAGCGCGATAAGCGCACCCTTTATAACGTTGTTTCTCCAGTATAAAGCAAATTGTGCATACCGAAGTGATTTTTGCAAACTCACAATGCGGCATTTTAAGACCGGCCGGATAAACAATAATTCAATCGACCGGCATTCCTTTACGATAAATTGATCGATGATCACCATTTTATTCATAGTATTAGCCGTGAAGATTTGCAAGACTGAGGGCTGGTCTGTGGAGCCGTGAGTTGAGGTTAAGATGAAATCGGGACGTTATATCGGAGTCATGTCGGGAACCAGCCTGGATGGTGTGGATGTGGTGCTGGCGGCGATCGATGAGCATATTGTCGCCCGGCAGGCGAGTTATTGTCACCCGATGCCGCTGGAGATCCGGCAGATGATCCTGGATGTCTGCCAGGGTCAGCCCGTGACGCTGTCACAATTAGGGCGCCTGGATACCCGCCTCGGCCGGTTGTTCAGCGAAGCGATTGAAACGCTGATGCAACGGGAATCCCTGAGTGCTGAAGATATTGTCGGTATCGGCTGTCACGGACAAACGGTCTGGCATGAACCGGAAGGGGAAGCGCCTTTCAGCATGCAACTGGGGGATAATAATCAGATTGTGGCCCGTACCGGCGTCACGGTAGTCGGCGACTTCCGCCGGCGTGATATGGCGATAGGCGGTCAGGGCGCACCGCTGGTGCCTGCCTTTCACCGCGCAGTGCTTATGCACCCGCTGGAACGGCGCGTGGTCCTCAATATTGGCGGTATTGCGAATATCTCTCTGCTATTTCCCGGCCAGAATATCCGCGGTTATGACACCGGGCCTGGCAATATCCTGATGGATGCCTGGATCTGGCAACAGTGTCAGCAGCGGTTCGACAAAGACGGTCAGTGGGCAGCTCAGGGGAACGTCGTTCCGGTATTGCTGAAACAGATGCTGGATGACCCGTGGTTTGCCTTACCGGCCCCGAAAAGTACCGGCCGTGAATATTTTAATTTGTCCTGGATCGAAAAGCAGTTACAGCGCTTTCCGGGGCTCGATGCCGGTGATATTCAGGCCACGTTATTGGAACTGACGGCCATGACTATCGTCCGGCAGATACAATTAAGTGGTCACTGTGACCGGTTACTGGTGTGCGGTGGAGGCAGCCATAACCGCTTACTGATGCAGCGAATTTCCGCACTGATGCCCGGTACCGATGTAGGTAAAACGGATGATGCGGGGATCAGCAGTGACGATATGGAAGGGCTGGCCTTTGCCTGGCTGGCGTTCCGTACACTCTCCGGATTACCCGGCAATCTGCCTGCCGTCACCGGGGCGCGTGATTTTACCACCCTGGGGGCCATCTTCCCGGCCTATGCCCCTGCGGGAGGGAGTGCCGTGCCGGGGAAAAGATAAAAGGGGACAGTGCTGCCGCCTGCAGCAACACTGTCGGTGATGAAGTGCTTTGATGAGTTAGAAACAATGACTATCCAACAGGAATCTTTAAACAATATCGCTGATCTGCGACGTGAATACACCCGTGGTGGCCTCAGACGCAAGGATTTACCCGAAGCGCCGATGACCCTGTTCACCCAATGGCTCAGCCAGGCCTGTGAAGCGCAACTGCCGGACCCGACGGCCATGTGTGTGGCAACCGTCGACGAGCAGGGACAGCCGTATCAGCGGATTGTCTTACTGAAAGAGTACGACGATAACAGCATGATTTTCTATACCAATCTCGGTAGCCGTAAGGCGCAACACCTGAGCCGGAACCCGAAAATCTCCTTACACTTTCCCTGGCATATGCTGGAACGTCAGGTGATGGTACTGGGTGAGGCCGAAAAACTGAGCGCCAAAGAGGTGATAAAGTATTTTCACAGCCGCCCGCGTGACAGCCAGATTGGGGCCTGGGTCTCCCGACAATCCAGCCGTATCTCCGCCCGTGGGGTACTTGAAGGCAAGTTCCTGGAAATCAGCCAGAAATTTATGCGAGGTGAAGTCCCACTGCCCGATTTCTGGGGGGGATACCGTGTCCGTTTTCATACCATGGAGTTCTGGCAGGGCGGTGCAAAACGTCTGCACGACCGCTTCATCTATCAGAAAACGGATGACTGCTGGGAAATTGATCGCCTGGCCCCCTGATTTGGTAAAATAAGCTGTTTCACTACTGGAACAGTTCGCCGCACCGTTTTATTCTATGCACCTGATTTTTTTCCGCGACTGCGCGGAAAGCTGCGTTGCAGCAAAGGTGCAGTCTGTTCAATTTGGAGTCGTTGATGACCAGCAGTAACCTGATACAACAATTACAGGAAAGGGGCCTGATCGCCCAGGTAACGGACGAACAAGCGTTATCAGAGCGACTGGCACAAGGGCCGATCGCGCTGTATTGCGGCTTTGATCCTACCGCCGATAGCTTACATCTGGGCCATCTGGTACCGTTACTTTGCCTGAAACGTTTTCAGGATGCTGGCCACACCCCGGTGGCATTAGTCGGCGGCGCAACGGGACTTATTGGTGACCCGAGTTTTAAAGCCAGTGAGCGTAAGCTGAATACCGCCGACACGGTGGGCGAGTGGGTGGAGAAAATCCGTCAGCAGGTTGCGCCATTCCTGAATTTCGATTGCGGTGACAACAGTGCCATTGCCGCGAATAACTACGACTGGTTTGGCAGCATGAATGTGCTGACCTTCCTGCGGGATATCGGTAAGCATTTCTCCGTTAATCAGATGATTAACAAAGAAGCGGTGAAACAGCGTCTGAACCGTGATGACCAGGGGATCTCTTTCACTGAATTCTCTTACAATCTGCTGCAGGGATATGATTTTGCCTGTCTGAACGAGCGCCACGGCGTCAGTCTGCAGATCGGGGGATCTGACCAGTGGGGCAACATTACTTCGGGTATCGATCTGACCCGCAGACTGCATCAGAATCAGGTGTTTGGCCTGACGGTTCCACTGATCACTAAATCGGATGGCACCAAATTCGGTAAAACCGAAGGTGGTGCGGTCTGGCTGGACGCGAAGAAAACCAGTCCGTATAAATTCTACCAGTTCTGGATCAACACGGCGGATGCCGATGTTTATCGTTTCCTGAAATTCTTCACCTTTATGAGCATTGACGAGATCAATGCCCTGCAGGCAGAAGATGAGCAAAGCGGCAAAGCCCCCCGTGCACAGTATGTGCTGGCGGAACAGGTTACCCGTCTGGTTCACGGTGAAGAAGGCCTGAGTGCCGCAAAACGGATTACCGCGAGTCTGTTCGCCGGGACCCTGAGCGACCTCAGCGAGGCGGATTTGGCCCAGCTGGCTCAGGACGGTATGCCTGCGATCACCCTGTCACAGGGCAATGACCTGCAACAGGCGCTGGTAACCGCTGAGCTGGTCCCTTCCCGTGGCCAGGCCCGGACGCTGATTTCCTCTAATGCGGTGGCGATCAACGGCCAGAAGCAAGCGGATGCGGAATATCGTTTCAGTGAGGACGACAAACTGTTCGGTCGTTATACCGTCCTGCGTCGTGGTAAAAAACATTACTGCCTGATCAACTGGCAATAACACGTTTATGATAAAGGCCGGTTTCCGGCCTTTTTTACATTTCCAATAAGATAAGACGTCATCGGCTAATGAAAAATATTCTTGCAATACAATCACATGTTGTCTACGGTCATGCGGGAAATGCGGCCGCTGAGTTTCCGATGCGCAGGATGGGCGCCAATGTCTGGCCGTTAAATACGGTACAGTTTTCCAACCATACACAATACGGTCACTGGACGGGAACGGTGATGCCGGCCGCACATCTGACCGACATTGTGAAGGGTATTGCAGAAATTGATCGCCTGAAAACCTGTGATGCCGTGCTGAGTGGTTACCTCGGTTCGGCTGAACAGGGCGAAAAGATCCTGGAAATTGTCCGGGAAGTCAAAGCAGCCAACCCCGGAGCCTGGTATTTTTGTGATCCGGTCATGGGCCACCCTGAAAAAGGATGTATCGTCGCGCCGGGTGTCGCCGAATTCCACTGCCGCTATGCACTGCCTGCCAGCGATATTATCGCGCCGAATCTGCTGGAGCTGGAGATGCTCAGTGAGCGTCAGTTACACACCATCGATGAGTGTATCGAAGCCTGCCGCGAACTGATTTCCCGCGGACCCCGGGTGGTGCTGGTGAAACACTTATCCCGTGCCGGACGTCGCAGTGATCAGTTCGAAATGCTGCTGGTAACCGCCGGTGAAGCCTGGCACATCCAGCGTCCGCTGGTGGACTTTGGTGTGCGTCAGCCGGTCGGTGTCGGTGACCTGACCAGCGGACTATTGCTGGTGGATTTATTGCAGGGCAAATCCTTACCGGAAGCCCTGGAACATGTTACGGCAGCGGTCTACGAAGTAATGATCAAAACGCATCAGATGGGCGAATACGAATTGCAGCTGGTCGCCGCGCAGGATCAGATTGCCCGCCCTGAACAGCATTTCCCGGCGGAAAAAATCAGTTAACTCAGTTAACAGAGACCGCCGGTCAGTCCGGCCGGCGGTCGTTTCATGCCCGTTTTTTCTCAAACCCGGGCATCGCTATCCTGAATAAGAGTGTCCGGTTTGCTTACCGGTGAGTAGCGACCCCGTCAGAGTGCTAACCCTCCTGAAACTTCAATCCGTTGTGCGTTAATCCAGTGACTCTCATCGCTCAGCACCATGGCAATAGCATCGCCAATATCATCAGGTAAGCCGACGCGTCCCAGCGCAGTTTGTGAAGCGATAGCCGCATTGACCTGCTGATTATCCCGGGTCCGTCCGCCACCAAAGTCAGTTTCCACCGCCCCCGGGGCCAGCACATTCACCCTGATGCGACGTTCACCCAGCTCTTTGGCCTGATAACGGGTGAGGACTTCCATGGCACCTTTGACCGCCGCATAAGTGGCAGACCCCGGGAAGGTGACGCGCGTCAGGCCGCTGGATATATTAAGAATACGGCCTCCGTCGCGGAGTAAGGGCAGTAATTTCTGAGTGAGAAAATACGGACCTTTCAGGTGGACATTGACCAGCGCATCAAAGTCTTCTTCGCGGGTTTCAGTAAATAACTGGTAGTGACCATGTCCTGCATTATTGATCAGGATATCAAAATCCTGACGTTGCCAGACCTCCTGTAACACCTGGCGAAGTTGCTCAGCAAAAAGCTCAAACTGTGCGGTTACTCCCACATCCAGGGGTAAGGCGACGGCATTTACGCCAAGATCGCGGATCTCTCTGACCACGGCCTCGGCTTCTTCGGCGTGGGAGCGATAGGTCAGAATAATTCCGACGCCACGGGCGGCCAATTTCAGCGCGCCGTTTTTACCCAGACCACGGTTGCCCCCGGTAATGACTGCAATGCTGTTTTTCATCGTTTCTCTCCGGCAATAAACTGGCTAAAGGAATTCATCATATTGAACACCAGTGATGTGATAAAGTCGCTAAAACAGATATCACTGTTTCAATATGAACAACAATTGGCGGGATTATGGATAAAATACAGGCAATGCAGGTATTTGTCCGCGTTGCGGAAACCAACAGCTTCACGGCGGCTTCGGACAGCCTGGGGATGCCGAAGGGCAGTGTCTCCAGACAGATACAGGCACTGGAAAAAAATACCGGCACCCGTTTATTGCAGCGCACGACACGGCGTGTCCGTCTGACGCGTGACGGGGAACTCTATTATCACCGCTGCCTTGAACTGCTGGGTATGCTGGAGGATATGGATACCCTGTTCCGCCAGGAACCGTCCACGCTTAACGGGACGGTCAGGGCGGATATGTCGGTCGCGATGGCGACCGGATTCGTGCTTCCCCGGTTACCGGAATTTCTGCAACAGTACCCTGAATTACGTGTGGAACTGAGCAGCAGCGACAGCCAGGCTGACCTGATCCGTGACGGACTTGACTGTGTGGTCAGGGTGGGAGAACTGGCCGATTCCGGCATGATGGTACGTCATATCGGGTATCACCGGATGATTAACTGCGCCAGCCCCGGGTATCTTGCCCGTTTCGGGCTGCCTCTGTCACCGCAAGCGTTAGCACAGCATGCCATGGTTCATTACACACAGTATCTTGGGAAACCTGGCTCAGGATTTGAATATTTTGACGGCAAAAAAAGCCACTATTTCCCGGTGCCTGGCGCACTGACTGTCAACAGTACCGAAACCTACCGGGCGGCCTGTCTTGCCGGTCTGGGGATCATTCAGGTGCCGGCAAGAAGTGTCAGCGTATTGCTGGCTCAGGGCGCATTACAGGAAGTGCTTGCAGACTATCCGGCCAGACCCATGCCGGTGTCCCTGCTATATCCTAATCGCAGGAATGTTCCTCCACGGGTACGGGTATTTATGGACTGGCTGAGCGGGATTTTACAGGAATACACTGACTGACTGGTGCACGGACCACGGCACGCAGAAAATACGGCTCCGGTATCATTGTCAGGCCAATGTCAGGGAAAATGGCAGGGTTAACGCTAAACAGGGTCTGCGCAAGACACCGGTATGGCTTCCGGGCAAAGGTCAGAGAGTGCATTGACAGAGAAGGGTGAATTAACACTAAACACGGTCCGCGCAGAATACCGGTATAACTTCCGGGCAACGACCGGAGAGTGCATTGACAGAGAAGGGCGGAGATTAACACTTAACGCCACGGCCACCGCTCAGACTCCTGTCGTTCGATCGCAGGTTTGCGACCCGCACGGGGCATGACCAAATACATCGCCTCTGGAACTGTCAGCGGCATCAGTTTATTGCCGGCTAACCCCTCGACCGGGTCAGCATAGACCGGACAAGCTCCGGGAGCCCCCCGGGCAAACCGCCGCAAAATCATTCCCGGGTCACCGGATAAAAAAAAAGCCAGTCAGCAATGCTGACTGGCCTGGCAGAGCCACGACGAACTTAGTCGCGGATCATTTTATTCAGCAGTGGTGCTGAAATCAGCATCACGACCGCAATCACTAAGGTACAAACCCCGATCTCTTTGAAGACATGGCTGTAGACACTCAGAGACATCAGCGGGTCGGTGACATTATCAGGTACTGCCATCAGGCCGGCCACTTTACCGGAAATTACCGCGGCGCAGGCAGTGGTCAGGAACCATGAGCCCATAATGAAGCCCATCAGACGCTGAGGAACCAGCTGTGCGACCATCGCCAGACCCAGACCGGAGATCATCAGCTCACCGACGCTCTGTAGTGCATAGCTCAGGATCAGCCAGTTTACAGAAACAATCCCTTGCTGACTGGCATACTGCGCACCCAGCGGCAGCACCAGGAAGGCAGCTGAACACAGGAACATACCGATTGCGAATTTCAGCGGCATCGGCAGGCTGTTACCCAGCTTGTTGTAAGCCGCCGCCAGCAGCGGGCTGGCAACCATGATCCAGAACGGGTTCAGCGCCTGGAACTGCTCCGGCTCAAAATGGATCCCCAGGATTTCATGCTGAACGTTACGGATAGCAAAGAAGTTCAGTGAAGTCGGCATCTGCATATACAGCACAAAGAAGACAATCGCTTCCAGCATCATGATAAATGCAACGATCATTTTGCGGCGTGCCGCACCTTTCAGTGAGAAGGTCTCTTTAGCAAAGACCAGCAGAATACCGATAGCGATCACCAGCAGTGCCAACCGGGCAACGCTCTGGTGATGCAGCAGCATAGTGGCGATAGCAATCAGTACTACCACGCTGACCAGGGTCGCGATCAGCTTTCCGAAATGCAGCGGCGCAAAATCCGGTGCAGAACCATAGTTCTTCACCAGAGACTTCATGCTCAGGAAGTTAATCAGGGTGATCGCCAGTCCGACAACCGACAGAGAGAACGCAACGCTCCAGCCGTATTTCGTGGCCAGCCACGGTGTCAGCATCATTGAGAACAGTGAACCGATGTTAATGGACATATAGAACATCGTGAATGCACCGTCGAGACGGGAATCACCTTTCTCATAGCAGGTTGACAGCAGAGAAGACGGGTTCGCTTTAAACAGCCCGCTACCGACCGCAATGGTTGCCATTCCGACATAAACCATACTGACGTTATGGCCGGAGAAGGTAATGAAAGCATAGCCCAGAGCCAGCACAATTACCCCGAGGGTAATCACGCGTTTGGTACCGAGGACTTTATCTCCCAGCCAGCCACCAATAGCCACCATGCCGTACACCATCGCACTGAACGATGAGAACAGTGTGATGGAATCAGCTTCGGACATGCCCAGTTGTTTGACCAGGTACACGGCCAGAATAGCCTGTAGCCCGTAAAATCCGAAACGTTCCCACAGTTCGATGGAGAAGATCAGGTAGAACGCTTTCGGTTGCCTGAATGCGTTCAGGCTGACGGATTCATTATGTTTGTTTGCAGCAGACACTTTAACCTCGGTGTGTGTTAACCCTGTTTAACGTCAGGAATTAAGTGCTTTTCATGCGTAACTTTTCACATGATTTTGTTATGTATTGAGAAACTTGCGTTAGAAAGTGACAATAAAAGCAGGCAGAGCAGGAGCATGATGAAATAGCATACAGACTACATTGCGTAGATTTTAAAGTTGTTAACACAGTACTCAATGTTATTAAATATTGGAAAATGGCGAATTTTCCTAAAAGGAGAATAATAAATTCCCCCGCATAATGCAAAATAATGTTTCTCCGACGCAAAGCCCGCCTTCAGGCTTATGATCAGCATAAAGAAGTATCAAAACACTTAAGTGTAATATCAGATGCTATGCATCTCCATAAATCCGGATTATGTTTCTGTTCTTCTTTTCTCAAAAATGTGACCACAATGGCAGAAATATTTGTCAGCAAGAGCGGTTTTTTGCTGATAAAAAATAAGCGCAGGTGAATAAGCAGGTGAATAAGGTGAATAAAATGGGGGCGGGGGGGGATTTATCAGCCCTGACGGACACAGGGCTGATTCTGATCGGCGTGCTATTCGGTTTTTTCGCGGTACTCACATAAGTCCTCAATAATGCAGGACCCACAGCGCGGTTTACGGGCAATACAGGTATAGCGACCGTGCAATATCAGCCAGTGGTGGCAATCCACTTTAAATTCAGCAGGAACGACTTTCAGCAGCCTGGCTTCCACCTGGTCGACATTTTTACCGGGGGCAAACCCGGTGCGGTTGGACACACGGAAAATATGCGTATCCACCGCGATGGTTGGCCAGCCGAAGGCGGTATTCAGCACCACATTGGCGGTTTTACGCCCGACACCTGGCAGCGCTTCCAGCGCCTCACGGTTTTCCGGCACCTGTCCCTGATGTTTTTCTGTCAGTATCTGGCAGGTTTTGATCACATTGGCCGCTTTAGTATTGAACAATCCGATGGTCTTAATGGCCTCCCGGACACCCTCCACACCCAGTTCCAGCATTTTCTGCGGGGTGGGGGCGGCGGCGAATAATCCGACGGTTGCCTTATTGACGCTGACATCGGTTGCCTGCGCAGAAAGTAATACTGCAATCAGCAATTCAAACGGGGAGGCAAAATTAAGTTCCGTTGTCGGATGGGGATTGTTTTCCCGCAAGCGACTGAGAATCTGATAGCGTTTCTCTTTATTCACTACGCTTTCCCTGCGGATACCTGTGCCGCCGTCACTGCCGGGCCAGTCACCGTACCTGCAGCCTGTTCGGCTTTACGCGCGGCACGCTCACGGGTGCGTTGATCGATCAGGTATTTTGCCGCCAGTAACATCCCCAGGCCGATAAACGCACCGGGAGGCAGCATCGCCAGTAGCATCGGTGAATCGAAGTGAACCACCTGAACCCGTAACACTTTTGCCCACGGGCCAAGCAACTGGTCGGCACCATTAAAGATCGTACCGTTACCGATAATTTCCCGCAGTGAACCCAGCGTGACCATCGCACAGGTCGCCCCCATCCCGATGGAGAACCCGTCCAGTGCCGACAGGGCAACATTCGATTTTGACGCCACCGCCTCGGCACGACCGACCACAATACAGTTGGTCACAATCAGCGGAATAAAAATTCCCAACGACTGATACAGGCTGTGGGCATAAGCACTGATCAGCATCTGTACGCAACTGACCACGGAGGCAATAATCATGACATAAATCGGAATACGGATTTCCGAAGGCATCCAGCGGCGTGATAATGAAATTGCACTGTTGGTGATGGTCAGTACCAGTGTGGTTGCCAGGCCAAGGCCGAGGGCATTGGTCGCTGTTGACGTTACCGCCAGTAACGGGCAGAGGCCCAGTAACTGCACCAGAGCCGAGTTATTTTTCCAGAGGCCTCCGACCAGTAGTTTTTTCGCTTCACTCATGGGTTTCCTCCACAGTCAGGCAGCGATGAAAGTTGGGATGGCAGGGTTTGAATATACAGGGTAGTGCGTTTTGTTGCATTCACCACCGCACGGGGTGTGATAGTCGCCCCGGTAAACTGGTCAAAATCCCCCCCGTCTTTTTTCACCGCAAAATGTTTATCATCCGCGCCGTGCAAAACCACCCCGGAGAAGTGGGTGATCCAGTCAGAAATACGCAGTTCAATTTTATCCCCCAGTCCCGGGGTTTCATGCTGTTCGGTCACCCTCACGCCCAGTACTTTACCCTGGAAATCGGCACCGACCAGCATCTGAATATTACCGGAATAACCATCGGGGGCGGTGGTTTCCAGTGCTACCGCGACGGGTTTTCCATCTTTCCTGGCCAGATAGAGGTGGTGCGGGTCCATATTCCCCAGTGCCGGGTTACGGACGATATAGCACTCCTGCTGTAATTTATTGTTATACAGCGACGGAGGTACCACCTGGTCGAGCAACGTTTTCTGTTCCAGCGCCATCTGATGCTCAACAGTCGGCTTGGTCACGAGGTTAATGACTGCTGTCATCCCGGTAGTGACCGCAGCAAACACGGCCAGTGTGATGCCATTTTTACGGATAGTATCGAGCATCGGTTATTCCTTACGATGGCCATACACCCGTGGCTGAGTGTAATAATCAATTAACGGGACACAGATATTTGCCAGTAACACGGCGAATGCCACACCGTCAGGGTAACCGCCAAAGCTGCGGATAAGCCAGGTCAGTAAACCGATCAGCGCACCGTAAATCAGACGTCCTTTATCGGTTGTCGACGCCGAAATCGGGTCGGTGGCGATAAAGAAAGCACACAACATTGTGCCCCCGGAAAATAAGTGCATCATCGGTGAGGCGAGATGCCCCGGCGAGAACCACCAGCCGAGTGCGGCACAGAGAGCCAGCGAAGCCAGAAAACTGACCGGGATATGCCAGCGGATAGTCCGGTTTACCAGCATAAACAGGCCACCGGCCAGAAATGCCACGTTCACCCATTGCCAGCCCTGACCGGCCAGGATGCCTTTGAAGATAGGTTCAGACAGTAACTGCGCGGCAGTATGCCCGGCCCGCAGTCCGGTTTTGAAACCGTCCAGAGGAGTGGCCTGACTGATACCGTCAACCCCCAGTTGCAGGGCCTGCATCGACAGACCGCCGGTAGTGTGGGCGGTAAAAATCATACTCAGACAGTCTGTCAATCCTGGTCTGACCGACTGCAGTGTCTCGGGAGGGAGCCAGCTGGTCATCTGTACCGGGAATGAGATCAGTAGCACCACATAACCGACCATCGCCGGGTTAAACGGGTTCTGACCCAGTCCGCCATACAGCTGTTTCGCGATAATAATAGCGAAGGTCGTGCCGATCACAATCAGCCACCAGGGGGCCAGCGGAGGTAAACTGACACCGAGCAGCAGGGCGGTGAGTAATGCCGAGTTATCACAAAGTACCGGCAACACCGGTTGACGGCGTAAACGCAGGACGAGGCCTTCCGCCACCCAGGCAGTGATGGCGGCCAGAGCGACCTGAATAAGGTTACCGTAGCCGAAGTAATACCACTGGGTCATCAGGCCCGGCACGGCAGCCAGCAGTACCAGCGTCATTATCCGGTTAGTGCTGCGTCGGTTATGGGTATACGGGGAACTTGCAATACGAAAAGCCATTTAATCCTCGGAGGTCGAATTCTGCAACACAGACGTCGCGGGCTGTTGATATTCGGAACCTGAGGTTCCGGCGACGGCCTGAGCGGCCTTTTTTGCTTTGGCACGGGCAATCGCGGCAGCGACGGCCGCTTTGCGCGGGTCTTCCGCAGCGGTTTCGGCGTCCGGAGCAGTAACGACCGGTTCACCGGCCGCATCCGCGGCCTGAGCGGCCTTTTTTGCTTTGGCACGGGCAATCGCGGCAGCGACGGCCGCTTTGCGCGGGTCTTCCGCAGCAGTTTCGGCGTCCGGGGCAGTAACGACCGGTTCACCGGCCGCATCCGCGGCCTGAGCGGCCTTTTTTGCTTTGGCACGGGCAATCGCGGCAGCGACGGCCGCTTTGCGCGGGTCTTCCGCAGCGGTTTCGGCGTCCGGGGTAGCGGCGACCGGCTCACCGGCAGCATCCGCGGTCTGAGCGGCTTTTTTCGCTTTGGCCCGGGCAATCGCGGCAGCGACGGCCGCTTTACGCGGGTCTTCCGCAGCGGTTTCGGCGTCCGGAGCAGTAGCGACCAGTTCACCGGCCGCATCCGCGGTCTGAGCGGCTTTTTTGGCTTTGGCCCGGGCAATCGCGGCAGCGACGGCCGCTTTACGCGGGTCTTCCGCAGCGGTTTCGGCGTCCGGAGCAGTAGCGACCGGTTCACCGGCCGCATCCGCGGTCTGAGCGGCTTTTTTGGCTTTGGCACGGGCTATCGCCGCAGCGACGGCATCTTTACGGTCACCGGTATCTGTCCCGGTTGCGGCTTTTTCTGCCTGACGGGCACGGGCCTGCGCTTTACGGGCTTCACGTTGCGCAATGACGTCAGAATTATCCGGTGTAGCCCCTGCCTGAACCACGACATCACCTTCGGTCGTGGCAGATTTACTTTTCACTCTTTCCAGCGCCGCGGCGATTTGCTGTTGCTCACTGGCAGAAACACGACGTTTCGCTTCGGCATGACGGGCTTCACGGGCCTCTTTTTCCCGTTCCAGTCGTTGCTGACGGGCTTCGAAACGGGCCTTCGCTTCAGCGGTGCGCCGTGCTTCGAGATCAATCTCCAGCAACTCTGCTTTTTCCTGGCGATAATACTGTACCAGCGGAATGTTGCTCGGGCAGACATAGGCACAGGCACCGCACTCTATGCAATCATTCAGGTGATAAGCTCTGGCTTTGTCATGGTCACCGCCCTGGCAATACCAGTACAGCTGTTGTGGCAGAAGGCCGGCAGGGCACGCATCGGCACAGGCACTGCAGCGGATGCAGGACTGTTCCTCTTCGTTATTACCCATTTCTGTAGCCGACGGGGCCAGCAGACAGTTAGTGATTTTCACCATCGGCACATCGAGAGAGGGCAGCGTAAAGCCCATCAGAGGCCCGCCCATGATCACCATCTGCTTATTATCCGGGGTAAAGCCCGCAAATTGCAGAAGATGGCTGACCGGTGTACCGAGCCGGCCCCAGACGTTGCGTGGCTGGCTCAAGGCTTCGCCGGTCAGAGTCACGACACGTTCAGTCAGTGGCTCGCCATCGATTACCGCGCGTTTTACCGCATAGGCCGTTCCCACGTTCTGCATCAGCACACCGATATCAGCCGACCGTCCACCGTGCGGCACTTCACGCCCGGTAAGGATTTTGGTCAGCTGTTTTGCCCCCCCGGAGGGGTATTTGGTCGGAATAACGCGGATCTGTAAATCATTATCACTGCCCAGGGCGGCTTTCAGGCTGCGGATGGCTTCAGGTTTATTATCCTCAATGCCAATCAGTACCTGGTCAGCCTGCAGAATATGACGCAGGATGCGGCTACCGGTCAGCACGTCTGCCGCGTAGTCCTGCATCAGCCGATCATCGGCCGTAATATAGGGTTCGCACTCAGCCGCATTGATGATCAGCACCTTCACACCACTCAGGCCGCCTTTCAGTTTTGTGGCGGTCGGAAAGCCGGCTCCGCCTAATCCGGCGACGCCGGCCGCATGAATGTGGCGAATAATCTCCTGCCGGTCCGCCTGCAGGTAGTCAGCAATGGGCTGACGATCGATCCAGCGATCTTCACCGTCAGGGCGGATAAATACCGAAGGCTCAGCCAGACCGGAAGGGTGGGCTGTCATATGGGGTGTAATGGCCGTGACCGTACCGGATGTCGGGGCATGTACCGGTAACATCCGCCCATGTCCGAAGGTCAGAGGTTGTCCGCGCAACACATGATCGCCGGGTTTAACCAGCAACTCACCTTCCTGACCGATATGTTGTTTCAGCGGAATGATAAATTGTGCCGGTAACGGGATTTCCGCTAACGGTGTACCGTTCGACTGGGTTTTCATCTCCGGCGGATGGATGCCCCCTTTGAAGTCCCAGATTTTATCGGCACGAAAACGAGAAAACAGATTAAGCATGATGTTCTACCGGAATAACACGGACAGGGATGGCGTTCAGATCCCATTTCCAGTTAGCAGTGGTGGTGGGAACCGGACGCATCTCGATACAGTCGGTGGGGCACGGGGCAACGCATAAGTCACACCCGGTGCAGAGGTCGGTCAGTACCGTATGCATGGCCCGTGTGGCTCCCACAATGGCATCGACCGGGCAGGCCTGAATACACTTGGTGCAGCCAATACAGTTACTTTCGTCAATCCAGGCAACCTTACGTTCAGGTGCTTTGGCTTCTTCTCCGCCATCCACCGGCTGAGGTTCAACGTTCAGTAACGCGGCCAGTTTGAGCATGGTCTGCTCTCCACCGGGAGCACACTTGTTAATCATCTCTCCCTGATTGCCGACCGCATCCGCATAGGGCCGGCAGCCGGGATAACCGCACTGACCGCACTGACTCTGCGGCAGCAGTTCATCGATCTGTTCGACGATCGGGTCTTCTTCCACTTTAAAACGGCGTGAGGCATAACCCAGCAGAGCACCGAATACCAGACCTAAGATACTCAGCGAAATAATCGCAATCCAGATAGCACTCATCAGAACTTCACCAGCCCGCTGAAGCCCATAAAGGCCAGCGCCATCAGGCCGGCAGTGATCAGGGCAATAGAAGAACCTTTGAACGGTGCCGGCACATTCGCCAGTACCAGACGTTCACGGATACCGGCAAACAGGACCATCACCAGAGAGAAACCGAGCGAAGCGCTGAAACCATAAAGCGCGGCCTGCAGAAAGGTATGCTTCAGGTTGACACTCAGCAGAGGAACCCCCAGCACCGCACAGTTAGTGGTGATCAGCGGCAGGAAGATCCCCAGCAGACGGTAGAGTGACGGGCTGGTCTTACGCACCACAATTTCCGTGAACTGGACGGTGACCGCAATCACCAGGATATACGCCATGGTACGCAGATAGACCAGGTCCAGCGGAACCAGGATAAGGTGATTGACCAGCCACGCACAAATGGAGGCCAGGGTAATAACAAATGTCGTCGCCAGTCCCATCCCGATGGCGGTTTCCAGTTTTTTGGAAACACCCATGAAGGGGCAGAGGCCGAGAAACTTCACCAGCACAAAGTTATTCACTAACACTGTGCCGATAAAGAGCAATAAATAATCAGTCATTGTCGTGCCATGGGGTTTTGAAAGGTGTGTATTATCAGGGATCAGGCTGGCTATAACAACCGCGTTAAATCTTTTGCAGCGGGGTATCGCACTCAGAATTAAATTATTGAACAATTACACAGCAATCTGCCGGCGGAAAACGATAACGGCCCCGGAAAGCAGGGCCGTTAACGGCAACTTAAGCAGCCACCTTGCGGCGCAGTGCCTGTTTTTCGTCAGCACTCAAAAACGCCATATACAAGCCGTTTTCCTGTGCCTGACGAATTTCGGCGGCATTCAGACCGGCAGCCGGAGCAGCCACCTGATATTCATGCGGTAATTCAATGCCCTGAACTGCAGGGTCATCGGTGTTAATACAGGCCATGACACCGTGCTGCAGGAACTGTTTCAGCGGATGAACGTCCAGTGACGCGACGGTACTGGTCTGAATATTGGACGTCAGGCAGGATTCAATACCGATCCCATGTTCAGCCAGATAATCCATCAGTGCCGGGTCCTGTATGGCTTTAACCCCGTGACCAATACGTTCTGCACCCAGCTCGCGGATAGCCTGCCAGATACTTTCCGGACCGGCCGCTTCGCCGGCATGGACGGTCACACGGAAACCGGCATCACGGGCGCGGGTGAAGTGAGTCAGGAACTGATCGCCCGGGAAGCCCAGCTCATCGCCGGCCAGATCGACGGCGGTGATATGGTCGCGGTGCGCCAGTAACCCTTCCAGTTCCTGCAGACAGGCTTTATCACCGAAAGTCCGGCTCATAATACCGATCAGTCTGACCTGGACACCATACTGCTGACAGCCCTGACGGACGCCTTCGATGACGGCTTCCACCACACCTTCTACCGGCAGTCCGTGACTCATCGCCATATAGCCAGGTGAAAAACGGAGTTCAGCATAATGGATACCGGCCTGCGCGAGATCGGCCACATTTTCCAGTGCCACCCGCCGACAGGCATCCAGACTGCCTAAGACTTTGACACCCCAGTCGAGTTTTTGCAGAAAGCTGACCAGGTCCGGTTGGGTAGACATCACCTGAACATGGGGCAGCAGAGAGGCAAGATCATTGGCGGGTAAGGCAATATTAAATTCTCTGCCCAGCTCAAGGATAGTGTTGGCTCTGATGTTACCGTCGAGGTGACGGTGGAGGTCTGTCAGGGGAAGTGTGGTATCGATCATCGTGCACCCGGATTAGTTTAAAAAAGTGCGACACATTATAAAAATATCCGGGGGTAAAAGGCCAGAGATTTACTTTCTCTTTAGGTCATAGTTAAGGTTATCTGACTGAAAAACAGACCATTATAATCCTAAAGGCCTTATTTATTGTATGGTTACTTCGATTAATATATTCGATTGAATAGATAAATGTTTCGCAATATAGTAATGGAGGTCAATCGGGGGTCAGTAAAATGTTAAAAGATTATCTTAAAATTGATGAAGGCGACCAGCTGGAACATGCTGACGTTGTTAAGCTGAAAAATCGTGGTCAGGAAGAAGTCAATCAATGGATTATCGTGGGTAAAGACGGTGCACAGAAGGGTACTGTTTCACTCTCTGACAAACTGAATTGCCGGCGTTCTTATTCAGCCAACTACCGTATCACCCAGCGTGATTTAAGCGGCAGGATTGTGGTTGACCGCCTGACGGATGCACTGTAAACATCTCTGCTAACGACTGAAACTTGTCAGTCCGCGAGTCAAAAAAAAACGAATCCACAGGGATTCGTTTTTTTATGGACAGAACCTCAGGCGCTGTCTGCCAGCGCCTGAACCTTCCGTATCACTCGCCGGCGGCCGGGCCTGCCGGAACATACTGCTGAATAAACTGTTCCAGCGGCATTTTCTGGCTATTCACCGTCACATCGCCCTGGCTGTATTGCAGCGAAGACACAATATTGTCTCCCTGAACGGTCGCCAGATGGAACATTTCACCCATCGCGGATAACCCCTGAATCTGTTGCACAGCCAGTTTACCGGCATCTTCGATGCTGTATCCCTGAGACTGTCCGATGATCGTCAGTAATTGCTGAGCCATCGGCTTATTCACTGACAGGGTGACATTCAGATTTTTCATATAACCGTCGGCGACCTGGCCCAGCGATTGCGGTGCAGTGGTCACGGTAGACGGGTCATTAAAGTCGGCTTTCAGCGAGAAGCGGCTTTCGCCTTTCTCATTTTTCAGCGTCAGAGAATCGACAGACAGCTCCGGCGCGCCTTTCAGGATCAGCGGCAGATTCTGCAGAATGGTTTGATTCACAGACTGCTGCATTGCCTGAGGATCGTCCTGTTTACCGCTGGCGATATCGGCCAGGTTCTGTTTCACCACGTCGTTATAATTGTCATAGAACTGTTTTACCGAGGCGGTATCGAAATTATTCAGCGACACGGTCAACGCCGCACTGCCCAGGGTTTGCTGTTTCAGCTGCACTTTATCGACAACATAATTGATTTTACCGCCTGTCTTGCCGGCATTGTTATCGAAATCGCTGTTCATATTGACGCCGGACACCGAGAGCACCGGCTGACCATTGACCGCGGTAGACAGCGATTTCAGGGTCAGCGCCTGGTTGCCCAGTCGCAAGCCTTCCGGGCTGAGGTGAGTATCACCGGAGAAATCAAGCCCGGCAATAGTCATATCTACCGGCAGATTGCTGTCATTTTTAAACTGTGCTGTTACGTCGCCGACATCGGCGCTGAAACGGATGTTATTCTGCTGACCGTCTGCCGCCAGATTAAAGACTGAAGGCTGGGCTGAAATTTTTCCGGTGCTGTCGGTATAATTCAGTGCAGTGACGTCGATGGCCGTCGCACTGGATTTATCATAGCCGAGGCGGGTTTCTGCACTGAGCGGCGAATGCCCGTCACTCAGGCTGAACAATCCCTTCACCGTATCATTATTCACCAGTTCAGAATGTACTGAGGCGGCCGCCGGGATCAGGTTCAGGTGTTTCAGCTGTGACAGCGGGAACGGCCCGTGATCGATGGATTCACTGAAAATCACTTTCTGACCAGCGGCCAGAGGATCATCCTGGCTTGCGTTAGCAGCACCCTGTAAAACCAGTTGTACATGTGAACTGAAAATACCGCGACGGAAATCCTGCTGAGTCAGCACAAGGTGACTGTCCGGCAGGTATTGGCTAATCTGCTGATTCGCGTTATCCACCAGCTGACCCATGTTAGCTTCTATCTGTTTGCCGGTGTACCAGGCGGTACCCGTCCAAACCACACCCAGTGCAATAACCACACCCAGAGCAATTTTTGTCTTCTTCATCACCGAGTTGTCCTTTTATCTCTAAATTTCAGCCTCTGACCCGTGAATACCGCCTATTGCTGTTCCCGGGCTGCCCGCTTTCCCGCCGGAGCGGCGCCGGGATATCCGGTCGTCAGAAGACTCATAGTTCACGGATTTTCCGTCGTTCAGTGATAACGATAGCATTTTTTCAGGCACAAGCCGAACAGAAGCTGAACGCCAGAGGCGGAAGGGCGGTCTGGCTTTTCCCCGGGGCCGGGGTTGCGGAGGTAGCAGGATGTTCTACGGTTAGAGAGAAATAACCGCACCCGGTGATAAAGCCTGCCGGCGGGCAGGTGCATAATGTTAAAGAATTGTTTCCTTATAACGCGGCGGCGTTGTGCCTGAAATAATTCGTCCCGAAATTCTTATCCGTATAATCAGGAGAGTGACATGGCAGTTCAGCGAATTGAAAAAGATTCAATGGGTGAAATTGAAGTTCCGGCCAGCCAGCTTTGGGGGGCACAGACCCAGCGTTCTCTGGAGCATTTCCGTATATCCTCGGAAAAAATGCCGAAAGCCCTGATCGACGCCTTGGCCATTACCAAACGTGCTGCAGCCGTCGTCAATGAGTCGCTGACGCTTTTACCGGCCGAAAAAAGTCAGGCAATTATCGCCGCCGCCGATGAAGTGCTGGCCGGGAAACATGATACGGAATTTCCGCTGGCTGTCTGGCAAACCGGCTCCGGCACCCAGACCAACATGAACATGAATGAGGTTCTGGCGAACCGTGCCAGCGAACTGCTGGGCGGTGAGCGTGGAATGTCACGCCTGATCCATCCGAATGATGATGTGAATAAAAGCCAGAGTTCTAACGATGTGTTCCCGACGGCGATGCATATTGCGGCAGTGATAGCTCTGCATAACACACTAAGTGTTCAGCTCGGGAAAATCATAGCGGTGCTGCAACAGAAATCCCGGGCCTTTGCGGATATCGTGAAAATCGGCCGCACACATCTGCAGGACGCCACGCCCCTGACGCTGGGCCAGGAGATCTCCGGCTGGGTCGCGATGCTGCAGCATAATCAGCGTCATCTGGAGAACAGCCTGCCTCATCTTTCCGAGCTGGCTCTGGGCGGCACGGCCGTCGGTACAGGGTTAAACACGCATCCGCAGTATGCGGTCAAAGTTGCCACTGAGGTGGCGGCCTTTACCGGGCTGCCTTTTGTTACTGCCCCGAATAAATTTGAAGCACTGGCTGGCTGTGGCGCACTGGTACATGCCCACGGCGCACTGAAAGGGCTGGCCGCTTCGCTGATGAAAATTGCGAATGATGTCCGCTGGCTTGCTTCAGGGCCGCGGTGCGGGATCGGCGAACTTTCGATACCGGAAAACGAACCAGGCAGTTCTATTATGCCAGGTAAAGTCAACCCGACACAGTGTGAAGCGATGACCATGCTGTGTTGTCAGGTGATGGGCAACGATGTGGCAATCAATATCGGGGGAGCCTCCGGTAATTTTGAACTGAATGTCTACCGGCCGATGATTATTCACAACTTTCTGCAGTCGGTCAGGTTGCTGGCAGACGGGATCGATAGCTTCACCTGCCATTGTGTGGAAGGCATTGAACCTAACCGGCCACGCATAGAACAGTTACTTAATGACTCCCTGATGCTGGTGACAGCCCTCAACACTCATATCGGCTATGATAAAGCCGCTGACATTGCCAAAACAGCGCATAAGAAAGGGCTGACCCTGAAAGCGGCGGCTTTACAGCTGGGTTACCTGAGTGAAGACGAGTTTGACCAGTGGGTCAGGCCGCAGGATATGGTCGGCAACCTGAAAGCATCACATTCAGACTGAGCGCGCATCCGCCTGCGGATCCAGCCACAGCCAGAGCCGTGGGATGAGTAACGTCATCGCACGGGCTGCAGGTTTGTGACGGTGAGTGATGCTGTTCTGATCATAATCATTCAGTTCACCGGTCACGGGGATGCGCCGCGATTCACTGCAAAACAATAACGGTGTCGGGCAGGGCAGTTGTCGCTGTTTACGGCTGCCTTCCTCGCGCAACCGGGCAATGGGCTGAACTTTCACCGGACGTTTGATCTTCAGGGGAGCATCTGCCGGCAACGATAACAAAGTTTCCAGTTCCTGTGAGACTTTTTCGGCCCACTGTTCCCGCGTCCACGGCGCACGTGCCCGTCCGGCCTTCAGGCTTTTTTCCAGTTGCTGACAGATATCATCCCGGGTCACTTTTTTAATAATATGCTTATTTGCCCAGCCAAAATGGACCGAAGCCGGGGCCGGTTCCAGAGTGACAGAACGATAGGCATTCAGGGTAATCAGCCCCGGAAAATGCTGGTGGACAAACGGGAAACGGGCCTCGGAGGGCAGACCGGAATCGCGGGTGATCAGTCTTTCCAGGTGTTGTTTCAGCCGGTTTATTTCGCCGGTCTGGTCCTGTAAAGCGCTGAGGCAGGCTTTATCTGCCTGGAAAAAAAGCGCACCGGGCAGCCTGACCGCAGAGCGGGTACTCAGGCTTTCGGACTGCTGTTGCATAAACAGTAATTTCAGATGTTCCAGCGCCAGCCGTCGTGCGGTAGTACCGCTATAGGGATGAACCGGAATCGTATCCAGAGGGCGTTGTTCATCACCTTTTTTCACCCCCGGCAGGGTGAAAACACGAGCGGCCAGCAAGGGCAGGGCTTCCAGCACGGCGGTCAGTTCGCCCAGCCGCTGCTCCATTTCATCAATACACTGTCGCATTTCAGAGACCAGGGTATAGCGCATCAGACACTCCTCCGTTTAACTGTTTGTTTAGTTACAACATACTATTGTCGGTGCCGATACAGAGAAATGCAAGTCTGTGCGGTTTTCGTGGTCAGTCAGGCCATCGCGGCCTCTGAGGGCGATGACGGATACCCCCCGCGGAATATTCCCTTTATACTGCGGCCGGAGAATTGGCCGGGACGGGGAGAGAGAATGAACAAAGCAGTCATGTGTTTCGATGTGGGCGGAAGTTTTATTAAGAGTGCGGTGTATCACGGAGATAACACCTTAACAGAAACCGGTAAGGTGACGATGCCGGCCGATGACTGGCCAGCGTTCTGCCGGGCACTGCAGCAGTTACTGAATGCCGCCGCACCGTACCTGACAGAGGATTCACCGGTCGCTATTTCTGCAGCCGGTGTGGTTGACCCGCGCGCCGACACCATACTGGCCGGAAATATTCCGGCGTTTCGCGGACGAACCGTCGCGCGTGAGCTGAGTGCCTTTTTACAGCGTCAGGTGGTGATAGCCAATGATGCTGACTGTTTTACTCTGGCAGAGGCCTCAGCCGAGCGAGGTGAGGGCCAGTCTGTTCTGCTGGGAATTATCCTCGGCAGTGGTGTTGGCGGGGGGCTGGTCATTAATCAGCAAATCATCAGCGGTCCCGGCGGGCTGACCGGTGAGTGGGGGCACGGGCCGATCACGAGGACAGAGTTCGACTACCAGGGACAGATCCTGCATCTGCCTCGTTTGCGCTGTGGCTGCGGGCAGATCGGTTGCCTGGATACGCTGGGCGGGGCCAGAGGGCTGGAGCGCCTGTATCAGCATCTGCTGGGACGCCCCGCAGACAGCCGGGCCATTATTGAACAGTGGCTGAATCACTCCGCGGATGCCCTGAAGGTGGTGACCCTTTGGAGCCAGCTGGTCAGTGAAGTGCTGGCGGTGGTGGTAAATACCCTCGGGCCGGACAGGATCGTCGCCGGGGGCGGCCTGGCTTCTGTGCCGGAACTGATGGCCCGGCTGGATGAGGACCTGAGGGCCAGGATATTACGTCCCTGCCGGGGAGCAATTATCGAACAAGCCCGGTATCAGCAGCAGGGCGGTTTACTGGGCGCCGGCAGACTGGCGAGGGGGCTGACTTAAAGTTCTGTGCGGTGCAGGCCGGGGGTTGCTTCTCACGTCAGGGATAGTTTGTTAAACTTGATGATGTTTCAGACTGTAATTTTATAAGTATCACCTCTCAGAGGAACCGGAATGTTAGACTATCGCTTTCCTACAGCACTACAGATGGTACTGAGTGTTGCTATGGCAGAGCAGCACGGAAAACGCTCGACCAGTGCTATCCTCGCGCAGGGCATGGAATCCAACCCCAGCCTGATCCGCAAACTGATGGTGCCCTTAACCCGTGATGGCATTATTGCCACCACCCTCGGGCGTACCGGATCTATCCACCTGGCCCGCCCGGCTGAGGATATTTCGCTGCGCGATATCTATCTGTCGGTGACGGATGAGAAGAAGCTGCTGAATTCACGCCCGGATGTGAAGAAACCCTGCTGCGTGGTCAGTGCCAATGTCTGCTGGTATTTCAAATCATTGGCCGAAGAAGCAGAACAGGCATCACTGAATGTGCTGGCGAAACGCTCGGTCGCCGATGCGCTGGCCGAAATCACCGTACGTGCACAAGCAAAGCCACCTGCGGCAGAACATCACCCTGCAGATAATCACGTCAGCGAAATTCCCGACAGTTAATATCCCCGTGACAGCAGCTATCCTTCTGTTGTCACGGTACTTTTCCCGTACTGACCCAATATCCCCGCCCATTGTAAGGCATTTAATGCAACTATAATGTTTGCATTTTAGCGATTATTGGCGCACCATTAAATGCAACTGCAACAGATACTATTTCTTTAAGTCCGGATGGAGAGACTGATGAACAGCGCTTTTTTCAACGACCTGATCAGCTGGATCGATAATCACATTGAAAACCGGTTAAACCTGGATCTGGTAGCGGAACGGGCCGGTTACTCAAAATGGCATTTACAACGGATGTTTAAAGAACACACGGGTTATGCCCTCGGTGAATACATTCGTAAGAAAAAGCTGGAAAAATCAGCCTGCCGACTGACGTCCACCAATGATCCTATTCTGACCGTAGCTATCTCGATGGGGTTTGATTCGCAGCAATCGTTCAATCGTAGCTTTAAGCGGGAATTTGGTATGGCGCCCGGCACCTGGCGTCGTTCCTCGACGCACAGCAGCCCGCAATACCTGCATTAATCCGTTACGGCATCCGCCGTCTCCCCGGCAGCTTCCCGCTGACATATTATGCGCCACACCAGGGCAACCATAATGTCAGCGACGCCTGCCGGCGGTATCTGCTCTCCCGTGCCCCTGTTCATCTCTGACATTTCCTCCCTGTGTATGTCCAGTGAGGTAAACGTCATTCGTTATGAGCCTGATCCGGCAGCGGCAGGCGATTGCGGGGGAGACGGGAGGGCCTTAAGGTGGTCTGTTGCCGGTACCTTGGTTTGCCTGAGAGGGCTGTCTATTCTCTGCCGGCGGCGATAATACCAGACATATATCTATGCCCGTGATTTCCTGAGCCTGCCATTGCTTTGCGCATATCCCTCGTCTCGTGACCAAATCTGACGGACTGTATTCCTCCGTGGCCTGATCCGATATCTGTATTTATGTGCGTGATTACCGGCACCTGCCATTGCTTTGCGCATATCCCTCGTGTCGTGACCAAATCTGACGGACTGTATTCCTCCGTGGCATGATCCGGCATCTGTATTTATGCCTGTGACTTCCGCCACCGGCCAGGGCTTTGCGCATATCCTTTGTGAGCGGGTCTGACGGGGGGATTTATCCCAGGCCCGGTACCGCCGGAGGTAAACTATGTTGTCACCGCCGCAGAGGGGAAACTTCTAAGGGGTCATCCGGGCTGTTGATCTGCTGCACCTTCGTCAGCAGGCCGGGTGTTTCAGGGTTTTCACTACGCTGATACAGAACCAACGCTGACAGCCGGTACAGATTAAAGGTATAGTCATCCCGTTCTGTTTAAGGGAATGATTATGTCAAAGAAACTTTGGGGCGCATTAGTTATCGCCCTGATTGCCAGTTGGCTCGGAATTAAACCTGCGTTACATAACCCGTCAACGGCAGCGACCACGGTGCGTACACACAGTGCAGAACCGGGCGCAGCCAGTGATATCACCGCAGCGACTTCACCACAGACAGTGGCGGCCTGGATCCACCAGTACCATCGGTTACCGGACTACTACGTGAGAAAAGGGGAAGCCCGTCATGATGGCTGGGATCCTGCCCGGGCTAATCTGTGTGACGTTCTGCCTGGCAAAGCCATCGGTGGTGACCATTTCTCTAACCGCGAAGGGCGGCTGCCGGATGCCGCAGGGCGGCGCTGGTATGAAGCGGATGTCAATTACCGCTGCGGACACCGTAATGCAGATCGTCTGCTTTATTCGTCTGACGGGATGGTCTATCTGACGACCGACCACTATCGGACTTTTACAAGGATCCCCTGAAATGCTGACGATAGTCTTCGATTTCCGCGAACTCACCAGCCGGACTGCGTTTTATCACCATCTGGTGCAGCACAGCCATTGCCCTCCGGCCTTCGGTAATAACCTGGATGCGCTGTGGGACTGGCTGACCGGTGGAATGACGCTACCGGCGGTGTTCCGGCTGGAGAATCTGTCCTGTGTGACCGATGAACTGACCCCGGTGCTGGCGGTGCTGCATGAAGCGTCCGCGGCGCTGGACGGCCGGTTATCCCTGGTGAGTGGAGCACCGGCCGGCGAAGTCAGTCAGCGGGATCGTCCGGCACCGTCAGACTGAGGGCGGATAGCCTGCAATACGCCCATCCTCCAGCCAGCAAAGGGCATCCGGGCAGTCAGACCCTTCCGGCAGGCTGAGTGTTATGCTGACCGTCGCCGCTGGCAGAACCCGTCCCCCAGCCACCGTCACCCGGGTCACCTCCGGCAGACGGCTGAACCGGCCCTGGTCATCCGCCTGCCAGTGTAATGTGACCCACAATCCCCGGGTGATGTCTTCGTCACTCAATCCGGCAGTCTCCGGCTGCAGGGTCAGCAGAGGTATGGCCGGGCCGGTTTCACTGTCCGCCCCCCTGAAGCCCAGTACTGTCCGGTGCTGCAAAAAGAGCTTAATTTGTGCGGTAGCATGGGCATCCGGGAATTCCGGTAACGAAAGTAATACCTCAGAAGCAGGGATCCTCCCGTTGTCGTTCAGAACCCCCGTCACCCGCAGCAGGTTGACCTCGGGAAGTGTATGGGTGGAAAAGCAGCCGGCCAGCAATTTTCTGCGGGTGATTAACCGGTGTATTAAGGCACCGAGGACACTGCCGTATTTCCCGTGCGGTAACTTTCCTTCGCGACAGAACGGGACAATCTCGCTGATCGGCAGTCTGTCTGGTGTAATCACCCGTTCAGGAGGCAGCGAGAGGCCTCTCTCCAGTCGCTGCCGGATAAAGGGGAGTGTCGCATTGCCGCCGAAGCAGAGGATAATATCCGGACGGTGTTCTGTGACGTTGTCACAAATAAGTGACAATAGCTGACTGAGCCGGCAGTTTTCTGCACTGAAAAACGTTTCAGCCTCTGCCATAGCAATGGTCAGCGGCATCTCTGTCGGGTCACAGACCGGCATGCATGCCGATAATTCACTCACCCTGGCGGAAAAATAGTTGATTACCTGCGGGTCGGGGGGGGCCGGCAGATATTCTGTCGCCTTGCCTTCCATCAGTAGCAATGATCTCTCCGCCTGCCGGTAGCGTTGCAGCAGTGTTATCGCCAGCGGCCGCAGAAACTGAGTCACAAATTGTCTTCGCCAGCCATTATCACCGTCACAACTGACCCCGGGGGTGAATAGCTGACGGAGTACACCGGCAGGCCGCGCGATCCCTGACCGTTGCAGGTGTTGTTCCAGTGCCGGCAGGAAAAACCATCGCGTGATATCTGTTAACAGTGATTCGCCGGCCACAGGATAGGCACCGCGATAACTATGAGTGGTCTGCAAGCCTCTCAGGCCGGGGCCGCTAACCTCTGCAAGCCGATAGCGGGTAACAACAACAGTCAGTGAATCTGCCCCGCAATCAAGGGTAGCAATGCGGAGTTCCTGCGGGGTGCCGGTCAGGGAAGCGCGTTGCCACTGGCGTATCAGACCGGCACAGGGCTGGCGGGGATCCGCGGCGAGACAGAGTTGCTGATACAGCCAGATCAACTGCCCGTAATTATTATCCCGCAGAATAATCTCTACCCGGCCCGGATCAATGGCGTCGTTTTGTTGTCCGCTGGCCCGACCGCCGGTCAGTCGCTGATGAACCAGCGCCAGGGCCTGGCCGGTGAGCCGTTGAATTTTTGCTTTTTCGATGGCCGTGGTGGTCCCCGGCAGCACCAGCGTTACCGAACGGATCGCCCGAAAGCGGTGACTGTCCGGCATCTGCCGGCGGTGCTGCGGACTGTTTATCTGGCTCAGCGTGTGGCTGAGCAGTTCACACAGCATAAACATCATCAGACTGGCGGGCGGAAAAGAGGCCTCCGTCACCGGAAAGCGGGTGCCGGGCGGTAAGTCACTCAGAAGTTCAGCCTGATCATTTAACAGGCAGGTAAACGGGGACAAAATGGCTTTGCCATGAAAGGGCTGGTGGTGCGGATACTCCCAGCCATTATGCAGCGGTCTGTCATCCCGCAGCGCCCGGCAGGGGTTACTGACGCCCTGACGGCCATCACCGCAATATAACGGACGGGTCAGTTGCCGCGCTTCATCCCCGGTTCTGACCATCGAAGGCCAGCAAAAGGCATCTGCCCGGCCACTGGCGGCGGAAAATCTCCCCTGATCAAACGGGGATACGGCGAAGGCGATTTCACTGCTGAAACATCCTTCGCTGACGCGTGACGGCGCCGACAGCTGGCGGATCTTCAGCTCCCGGCTGTATTGCAGTCCATTATTCTCACCCGGGTGCTCTTCACTGATGACCCCGCAACTGCGGTTGTTACCGGTATCCAGGATCAGATCAACGGGGACAGGGTCGCGGGCGGTTTGCGCCGGAAAAATCACGACCGGCTCTTCTCCCAGCACGCGGTGGAAAAGCTCCAGCAGATTCAGATAGTGGGCCTGATGCGTAAAATTCCGGCGGTTATTTCTGTCAAAAGACGAGGCGGGCTCTGTCTGGCCGGCAGTTTCCTCCCTGAATACCGCCCGCAGCCAGTTATCCAGCCAGCGTTGTCGGATAAAACCGGCGATTTCCGTATCCTGCCAGCAAAGCCCGAAGGTCCGCTGGTTATCGCAATCGCTGCTATCCGGTTGCAGCAACGGGTCTTCTCCCGTTGTGGTATCAAAGGCCAGGGAAAGCGTGTAGCAATCCGTTGCCGCATCCTCTCCGGCCGTGATAAACCCCCGTACCCAGTTAACCGGCCCCTGGCCATAGTGACCCGGGGAAAGACTGCGGAAAAAAGGTAACGGCAACCACACATTCCGGTAATGACGCAGACTGTCCTTCAGTCGGGCATGATATTCCGGACGGACGATCTCTTCACCGCTATGATCACCGTCCGGCAGAACAAAGCGGCCCGGACGGCCGGACTGATAAACACGAACTAAGGGGCCGGCTGCCGTCTGACGGACAAAGTATCTGTCGTGATCGCGCAGGGCAGGCGGCAGGGAAAAATCAGCAAACTGAATGCCGCTGTTCGCCAGCAGGACGAACCGCTGAGCCAGCAGGGAGCTTAATGACATTATTCAGGCTCCCCGCTGTAAAGGATAACCGGGCGGGGGGGCTGTTGATTATTCTCTGCAATGGTACAGGCTGTATTGTCACCTGAGCGGGTACAAAGTATATCGGGTGCGGGCTGCCGGCGACCGTTGCTGCAGGTGGCCCGGTAACGGCTGCGCAATGAGAGTTTACCGGAGGGTAACCATCCGGCCTGGCTCTTCGCCTGACATCGGACGTTATTGCTGAGAGACATCACTACGGCTCCCTGACCATCTTTATAAGTAAAGCGGAGCCGTACAGGCTGACCGCCGTTGTTCAGCAGGGCAAACCAGCGGCCATTCATAAAGCCGATATCGCCCGCTTTCTGCGCCTGTTGCGGTAACTTCAACCGTTCCGGCGGCGGTTTTTGCTGTGTCACCGGGGACTTGTGCTCCGTCGCTATGGGCTGCAGAACTGCCGGAGTCCGGGGAAGGTGGATTGCGGTTAAAGTATTTTGTGACGTTGTCACCTCCTCCGGGGCCGGTGGTTTAACTACGGCGGCCGGCGGCCGGGGCTGCGGGGGTAACGGCAACTGACCAGGACGTCGGGATACGCCATAGACGACCAGCAGCGTCAGCAATACCCCTGAAACCAGCGGTATCGCGTATCGGCGTCGGGACCGTCTGAACAACGGTGTCCGCCGGGTCATTACCTGTTCAGGGAGAGGGGCTGTGACCGTAAGATCGTGACAGACCGGGATAGCCACCCCGATCACCGGCAGGTCTGGTGGTGATAACTGAATGGCCATTTGTTGCAGCAGTTCTTCCGCTCCGCCATCACTGCTTCGGAAGCCCCAGCCGGTGATCACCGGCTGGTTACCGGCCAGCCAGAGTGAGTCAGGCCCCGGAAAGCAGGCAATCTTATCGAGCAATTCGGCATAAAACAGCCCTGCCGGATACCCGGAGTTCAGGCACTGCTCACGGAGTGCCTGCAGGCGGGTAAAGGCTGACTGTAACAAACCAATGGCTTGCTGTTGGCGGGTTTCATTTGCCTCTTTCCAGGGGATCACCGGGCCTTCGAGCGGAGTAAACCACTCAGCGACCGCACTGTGCGGCCCTTTGATCGGGAGGGCGAAACAGGCGGCGATCTCCGGCATTCCCTGCAGTTGTAACAAGGCATGGAATTGATCGCTGTATTCAGTGACCGGCAGGCCGCGCAGTCCGGACGGGGCGCAGCCCCCGGGGGGGGACCGGTAAGGAATGTATATGTCATTGAATGCCTTTCGCGGTGTAAGAAATTGCCAGCAAAATTACAGGCAGATATTACGCAGCCGGATACTCAGCAAAACGTGACATAAAACGATAAATTGACCGCCTTACCGGACCATTACCTGCCGTGCCGGCAAGGGGGGCGCAGGCGGGAGATCATTTTTTTACCCTGTGTCCGGCGCGGTTGCGACGGAACGGTTTTTGCCAGCGGTAACCGGAGGGCCGGGACGGACGATATATAGTCACCACCCGCCGGCTAAGCAGAATATGGCACAGGCTGCCGCCAATCATCCCCCAGAAGGCAGGGCCGACACCGGCGAGAGAAACACCGGACGCAGTGATCAGGAAAGTCACTATCGCTGTATCCCGCTGTTCCGGGCGCTCCAGGCAACGGTGCAGGCTGCCGGCCAGCGGGGTCAGTAAGGCCAGGCCGGCCACGGTATGGATAAATACCGGAGGAAGTGTGCTGAACAGCACGGCAATCGCTGAGCCAAACACCCCGGTGACCAGATAGAACAGGCCGGCTATCGCCGCCGCCACCCAGCGCTGGTTACGCTGCGGGTGCACGTCTTCGCCCATACAGATGGCGGCAGTAATAGCGGCAATACACACCGAAAAACCGCCAAACGGAGAGAGTAACAGGGCAACCGCGCCGGTGAGGGTGGTGACCTGTGAGACCGGCACCGGATAGCCGTGAGCATTGAGGGTGGCGATGCCGGGGGCATTCTGAGAAGCCATACTGACCAGAAAATAGGGTAAACCGACACCCAGTAACAGCGGAATATTGATCGACGGGCTGATAAAAACCGGTGCCGACAGATGCCAGCTGACCCCTGACAGAGAGGTTTGTCCCTGAACGATGATCACCAATGCGCCGGTCAGCAGGGTGAAAAACACCGCATAACGGGGGGACCAGCGGCGTGCCAGCAGAAAACTCAGACACATCGCCAGACAGAGCGGTAAATTTTGCTGCAGTCCGCTGAAGGTCTGTAACCCGAAGTGCAACAGGATCCCCGCCAGCATCCCGGACGCGATAGAAGCGGGAATATAGCGCATCAGTTTTGAAAACAGTCCGCTGACGCCACAGATAACGATCAGCAGATTAGTGAAGACAAACAGCCCGATAGTATCAGAGAGGCTGACGCCATTCAGGCTGGTCGCCAGCATAGCGGCGCCCGGGGTAGACCATGCGGTAAGGATTGGCATCCGGTAACGCAGAGAGAGGCCGAAAGAGGTGATCCCCATCCCGACGCCCAGCATACCCAGCCAGCTACCAGTTAATGCGGTATCTGCGCCGGCGGCGCGGGCAGCCTGGAAGATAATGGCGGCCGAACTGGCATAACCGATAAGTACGGCAACAGCGCCGGATATCACCATCGGTAAGGTAATGGCCGGTAAACGGGAATGCAGGGACATCAGTCAGACTCCGGGGTAAAGAGGAGCACAACATAGCATTGCCGCTATCCCCGGACAAGCGGTTCCATCGCCCGGCCATAGCCCCTGAGCGCACAGCTGATGCGGCTTACAGCCGGTCTTTGCCGACGGGGTACGATAGCGTGCCACAGGTATCCGGGGCTGCATTCTCCCGGTACATCGCCCCATGGTCTGGCGGCTAACTTCCTTTTCTGATTAAGTTATGGTGATGCGCAGGTTATCTGTGGTGACTGAAAAGGGAGTCTGACTGTCTGGCTCTGCCGTAAGGGAAAGGGCGTAAACCTGCTGTATCGGGATTTACACCGAAATATTACCGTCTGGCTGAAACCCTGACCTGACCTGACCTGACCTGACCTGACCTGACCTGACCTGACTCCTGACTCCTGACTCCTGACTCCTGACCCCTGACCCCTGACACCTGACACCTGACACCTGACCCCTGACACCTGACACCTGACACCTGAACTTTGACTCCTGATTCCTGAACCCTGACTCCTCAACCCTCAACCCTCAACCCTCAACCCTCAACCCTCAACCCTCAACCCTCAACCCTCAACCCTCAACCCTCAACCCTCAACCCTGAATCCGCGTTTGACTCAGACGCAGCGGTCTTAACATACCGGTACGGTAAAAAGTACGGCATTTTGATGGCGATATTCCCGTATCCCCGCCTTAGCCGCAGTACCCTCTGCCGGTAGCAGATATTTGCGGCGGATACGGAAGCTGGTTATGCTACTGCGAATGAACTCAGTCCCGGGCGAAAAAGCGACAGGTCTTTTATCGGTCCTGCCAGATTCTGCGGGCGAAAAACAGGTTCAGGAAGATACCCTTGCTGCGATGCGCGGGTCAGATCATTTACCGGCTGCCTGAGCCATCCTGCCCCGGTGTATATGGAGATCCCCAATGGTTATGCTGCCGTGCGGCCCGTTTTCCCTGTCCAATATCCCTGTCCTTACCAGGCTGTCGTCCTCCGGCAGTCATCACGATGCAGACCCTTCCGTGGCAGTGGCAACGGCCGGGGGCGGGTACGGAGTGGCCGGATGAACAGAGCCTCTTCCCGTATTCCGGGCCCGCTCCGCTGGTTGCTGCTGGTCCTGTGCTCTGCAGGGGCCGTCATCGTGCTGGAGTACTTTCATCTGCCGGCGGCCTTGCTGCTGGGGCCGATGTTTGCGGCGATAATTTTTGCAGCGTCCGGCCAGCCGTTGGCGTTAGCACCCCGCTGGCAGCGACTGGCACAGGCTGTTGTCGGCAGTATGATTGCCAGGGCGATGCCATCCGGTGTATTTACTGAAATGCAGCATCACTGGCCTCTGTTCATCCTCAGCGTTTTCAGTGTCATTATCGCCAGCACCTTGCTGGGCGGAATACTGGCAAAACTCAGGGTGCTGCCGGGCAGTACCGCGTTATGGGGCTCTTCTCCCGGCGCGGCAACCGCCATGACCCTGATGGCCGGTGATTTCGGGGCCGATACCCGGCTGGTTGCGTTTATGCAATATCTGCGGGTATTGATGGTGGCATTACTCGCGACGCTGGTAAGCCACTTCTTTACCGAAAACAGTGGTCAGGCGATACCGGTACCGGTGCTTTTCGCGCCGCTGGATCTGCATGCCTTTCTGCTGACTCTGGCGCTGATCGCTGGCTGTACCTTACTGGCGGGAGTTATCCGTCTGCCGGCCGGCCCGATGCTGTTAAGTATGTTCTTTGCCTGCCTGTTGCAGAATTTTTTCGGATTCCGGATTGAGCTGCCGCTCTGGTTTCTGGCGCTGGCCTATACGGTCATCGGATGGGCTATCGGATTCCGGTTCACGCGACAGATCCTGCGCTACGCGCTGCATGCATTACCCGGCGTTCTGGTATCGGTCTGTACTTTATTACTGATTTGCTGTGGTTTTGCATGGCTGCTGGTGCATTACGCCGGTATTGATCCGCTGACAGCCTACCTGGCCACCAGTCCCGGCGGGGCGGATTCGGTCGCTATCATTGCGTCATCGAGTCATGTGGATCAGCCCTTTGTGATGTCGATGCAGACAGGGCGGTTTATTGCGGTGTTGATCCTTGGGCCGCTGATGGCAAAGTGGATGGTTCGCTGGGTGTAGGTGAAAGGTCACAGGCGGGTGATTGCCTGTGACCTTATCCGCTTTAGCGGAAGGCGTAGCTAACGTTCAGACCGACACCGTAATTACGGCCCGGCGCAGATTCGTAATAACGACCATTACTTTCGTTAACAATGACTGAACCGACATACTTGCGGTTAAACAGGTTGTCGATGCGCCCGGAAAGATCCACCGTCCAGTTGTCGACCAGCCATTTATACCCGGTGTTTAGCGAGCTGACGGTGTACGACGGGGCACTGACGGTATTTTCGTCATTGGCTTCGATATTACTCATATAGCGAATATCGGCACCGCCGTACCAGCCGGAATACGGTGCATACTCCAGCCCGAGGTAACCCATGTTGCGGGCAATCCCCGGGATCCGGTTCCCGGTACAGTCACTGCCGGAGCAGGCATTACTGCGGTAGCGGGCATCCAGCACCGTCCAGGATGTGGTCAGCTGCCAGTCTCCGGCAAATTGCTGTTCAAATCCAAGCTCCATCCCCCGACGCCGGGTCTGACCGGCATTTTTGTAGGTGGCGCGCCCGTTGCTGTTATCTGCCGATACGATTTCGTTACGGGTATCTGTCTGGAAGACCGCCGCATTCAGCAGACCGTAACCGATACGTTTTTTGGTGCCCCATTCAATGGTCTTATTCGTGGACGGTTTCAGCCCCAGGTTCAGACCGCTTTGCCCGTCGGGACGGTTAGACAGCTCGGTAATGGTCGGCGTCTCGAACCCTTTACCGGCAGAGAGATAGGTATTCCAGCTGTCATCAATGGCATATTTCAGCGAGGCTGCGGGTAACCACTGGTGGTAGCGTTTATCACCGCTGTCATCGCCGTTCGCCAGGTAATGGTCATCCGAGTCAAAACTGATGGTACTCAGACGTACACCCGCATCCAGTGACCATTTATCGGAAAGCTGCCAGGCCGTCTGGAAGTAGGGGTCCAGGTTCCACATCAGATTCGTTTCATCACGGCGCAGAGCCCCTTTCTGACCTAAGTCAGTGTAGCTGCTGCCACTCTGTGAAAAGTTCTGATAACCCTTACGCTGCTCTGACATCGTTTCATAATCCAGGCCGACGGTGGCGCTGACCGGCAATGAAAACAGGGTATCACGGTGCGTCCAGCGGGTGTCGATGCCCTGATAGTGGCGGGTCAGGTCGATCACACCGAACTTCTGACTTTTGGTCTGCGCGGTGTAAGGAATTGACTGGTACTGTGTGGTCTCACGGATCCCGGCATAAGTCATGACACTCAGGTCATCGTTATCCCCGAAAGAACGCTCATAATGCAGGCCGGCCTGTGTCTGATCGACGGTTTTTCGGGCATTGTACAGGCTGACGTTAGGCGCGACCTGTTCAGGGTTTGCCCGCCATTCCTCCGGCGTCAGTCCGCCCGGGTCATCGGCCTGAATATGGGTACTGTTAACCAGCAGGGTCAGGGTACTGTCATCATCGATCCGCACCCCCAGCCGGGCATTGGCCAGATCCTTGCTGGCACCGCTATGGTCCCGGTAGCCGTGGGTGGTGAAGCGTGAAACGGACGCCGTGTAATCCACATCGCCGGCATGGGTGCCGTCGCCGGTCGACCCGCTGGCCTGCAGGCTGTTGCGCCAGCTACCATAGCTGCCATACCAGCTACCAACTTTCAGGGTATCCGGTTGCTGGCCTTTTTTGGTCACCACGTTGATGACCCCGCCTGAACTGTTGCCATAAAGCGCGGAGAAAGGACCGCGCAGCACATCCACATGGTCAATCGACCCGATATCAATATTCGATGTCTGGCCTTGTCCGTCCGGCATGGTGGCCGGAATGCCATCCACATAAATACGGATGCCGCGGACACCAAAGGTGGATCGGGAACCAAAGCCGCGGATCGAGAGCTGTAAGTCCTGGGCATAGTTCTGGCGGTTGAGGACTTGCAGCCCCGGAACCCCGGCCAGACCTTCAGAAAGGTTTACCTGAGGCTGGGCTCTGCGCATATCTTCACCGTAGACGACACTGACGGCCGCCGGGGTATCCAGTTCAGACAGACCGTGGTTGACCGGAGTGGCAGTAACGATCATCACCGGCGATGAAGTCTCCGTCCGTGACGGGGTGGCAGCCAGGCCTGCCGCCGGGAAGATAACCGGCAGGATCAGACTGGCTTTAAGCTGTGGTAGTTTAATTTTCATTATATTAAAAGCTCGCAATAGGTTAATGCGTAGCAGGAAATATTAAATTTCACTGAATCGTCGGCGATGTTACCTCTTTTTTCAAGGCTTGTTAAAATGTAATCGGTTTAAGGAGGAAAAAAATACCTTCCGGCGGCAATTTACTTTTAAATGCAGCATACTATTCCATAATCTTTCGCGATACAGAGACAAAAAACCGGTCCGCCTGACCGGGGATCTGGTATACAAAATGGACAGTACGTTCACTATCTTCAAGGGCTGTTTGTGGTTACGATGTCAGAGGCTTAGAGGAGGGATTTCGTATCCCCAAAGGCATAGTCCCCTCAGGGAATAAACAGGGATATAGTGGCGGGGAGCGGATGGAACCTCCGCCTGCTATCGTGACGAAGGTCGCTACGCTCCCAGTGATTTTTATATTCCCATCAAGGGTGAATTAGGTATTCTTTTGTCAAAACGAACCATCCACCAAAGGGGAAATAATGAGAAGTGAAGAAATAACGCTGCTTTTACCTAGAGAGGATCGTGAGTTATCTAAGGCGCTACTTGATGCTGAAATAAAATATGAAACGCCAGCTAGAGACCGAATGACGTTCGATTCGGGTGATGTGGTGTACACCTACATAAGCCTACTGGTGTACTCCATGCCCTTAGCAAGGGTTCTCATCGCTTATATCAACAAAAATAAGCATAAACGCATTGTTATAAGACGAAAAAATGGCGATAAAATCGATATAATTGGGTACAGCGCCAAAGATGCTGAAAGGCTTATTAAAAAAGGTGATGTTATCAGTGTCGAGGATAAAAAAAGTTAAGCGTTATTTATCATAAGGTCATCTTACGCGCGCCGCTCAGACAGCCTCAGAGCTATTCTGGGGCCTACGCTGTAAACCCTGTGTCTTTCCCCCCTAAAACCTTCCAAACTGCACTGGTGAATCTTGAGGGATGAATCTTTATGCATCCGTATGCCAGGCAGAAATTTTAGCGGCTCAAATCCAATGAAATGCCCAAAGCAACACGGTTTATAACCTGTGCGATTCAAGCGGAGAACTAGTCCTCACAATCTCGATATTCAGATATTCTTTCCGAAGATGCATGGTCTAGCTCTCTGTATTTATTGGTATAATCAGCCGCTATTGCTTGTTTTTGTTCAAGAGAGATCGATGGGTCATTGAATGATGTCATGTGTAGCTCATAAAGCCGATCGACTTCTTCTTTCAGTGCCATAAATTCAGCATCATTCATCATCGTGTACCTCCTATTAACTAAAAAAATGCATATATAAACTGAGATCGGTCGGATAAATTTTTTTATCTGGGCGTGAGGCGCTGGCAGGATGTCGGGACGCAGTAATGACTATCCGTTTTGGGTGCCGGCAAAAAGTGGCAGTGTTACAAAACATATCCTGTCCCGTGGTTCATTTTCACAAAACATAGCACATGATGTATTTTAAAAAAAACAGGAAGGTTACGCTGACTGGGTTTTAAATAAGCTTTCTGCAAGCACAGGATAGTAAGGCGTAATCTTTTAAAGAATGCGAATCGTTTTTCAAAGATTGCGAACTTACTACTATCCTGCATGTGTTTGTCAGACTGGGCATACACCACGCCGTTATAAAAGGTAACTCAGAAAGTCTTTTACCGTCGACCAAGTAAGCCTCCGGTGAATGAGGAATAAATCCCGCAACCGTAGTCCCTTAATATTCACAGGCGCAGGCCGGTAACTGTTGAATAACAGTAGCTACCGCCGGCGTCCTTTGCCTTGCAGGCTTCCCGCTGGATTTGTTCGCTCTGAGGCACTGCCGGTGGTATTCGTGCTAAGTGTCGGGTCAGCGGGCATCTTGCGCGAAACGACGATATCGCTTGTCAGGGTAACACTGTCAGTGCTCTGCTACAGTCAGATACAGCATCTGCAGGGGGGGAGCCTGAACAGACGTGCTGAGAGGGTGTTATGTGCAAATCCTTCTTACCTGATGACATTGAACAGAGAGTAAAAAAACAGAACGGCTTCTGTTTCCCGGGAGAAATCGCCGACAAGAGTTTCGAAAGCGCGCTCCGCATCGTTGAACTTGCCGTGACCCCGAGAGGTACAGGCCAGTCCGAATGTGGCTTCAAAGTAATCGTCGTCAGATAATGGTTCATTCAGGGCCAGTTGATAGTATTTCAGGACACTTTCTTCTGAAGCCCGGTTATCGTATGACAAAGCGCCACATCGCTCAAACCGCTAACCCGTCCGATGATCGCATGTGATAGAAACGTGAGTAATCAAACTTGCGAGGAACGACAGTGATCACAGCAATAGTTAAAGGATGTATTCGTGACGGTAAGCAAGATGAACTGAGGCGCATAGCTAATCTTCTTCAGCATAAATACTCAGTTAAAGAGGATGACTGTATCCAATATGAATCTTACATCGACGGGACGACATTTATAACTTTGGAGAGATGGGCGAACCAGGCAGCCTTAGATAAACATCTGGCTCAAAGTCACGTAAAAAAATACGTCCCCCTGATGAGAGAGTGTGTAGAAAACGGAACGTTTGATGTGCTGTTTATCAATGGCGGTGAAATTGAGGCCGTCACAATCTAATCCCTGTTTACCCTGACGAAGTCTTACACGCTTCGGGTCATCAGGCCCGTTATCACCGGGCCGTCACCCCGGCGGATGACTTCCGGTGACGGAAACGTCAGTGATTAAACCTGCGCGGAACCCCATGATGCCGGTTCGTCAGTGTCAGCAGAATAATTTCCCACAACCGGCGCAAACGTGAATGAATCTCTGGCTGATCGCATAATTCTGCGGCAGACAACCCGGGAATAATTAAAGGCTCAGTCAGTGTGGCAACAGGGCTGCATTCCTCGCTATAGTGCGCGCCCATGACCGTGATTATTTCGATTAGCTGAGCATGCGCGATGCCGGCCCGGGGGGAGAGGTTGGGTATCGATACCGGTTTATCTGTGAACTCTCCGCTGGATACACTCCAGTCGAGCGCATTTTTAATGACACCAGTGACCCCATGAGCATATTCAGGACTGGCAATAATGACCCAATCCGCGGCCTGCAGGTTGCTTCTCCAGTCCGTAACCTCAGCGACAGGTATTGTCTCATTATCAGGATTAAATAACGGGAGCGAGCCCAACCCTGTCTGAAAATGAAGGTTGATATTGTCTGGTTTTAGTCGGGCCAGGGCGTGTAAAAAGTTACTATTAACAGATGCCTGTCTCAGGCTTCCGGAAACGGCCAGGACATTGAATGCATCAGGCATGCTGTGTCATCCTGTGAAATAAAAATTCGATCAGTCTCTCTACTATAGTCAGTAATGACTTAGCACAGAACGTTTTTTTGCTACACCTGCCGGGTTGTGACCTCACCGGGACAGTGCGCCGGTTCTCCTTGCCGTGACGGGCCGGGTTCGTGAGGTTATCCTCAGACGCTGCCAAAGGAAGAAACAATCGCTGCCCGGCAAAACAGGGCGGGTTTACTGATTTCATTACGCTGTGCCGTCACGCACTGGCGACAGGGGATTTGTTAAAGCATGTGTTGTTGTATTTTATGGAAATAAATCTTATCGGCTTTCTGCCTGCATTACTGCCGGTGGCGTTGACCCCCGGGGCCAGTTTTACACTGGTGATGAGCAGCGCATTATCGGGCGGACGCCGGGGGTTATTCAATACGCTCGCCGGAACCGCATTGGGGATCTACACCCATGCGCTCCTTATCGGATTAGGGATATCGGCGGTCATTGTCACGGTACCGGCACTCTTTGCAGTACTGAAAATCGCCGGTGCTCTCTGGCTGCTCTGGCTGGGGGTCGCACTCATCCGCAGCGGGATGAAGGCCACGCAGGGCGTTCTGCCGGAGACCGCGCAACCGGTCAGTCTGCGGGGCGCGTGGACAGCCAATATCCTCAACCCCAAAGCGATCATTTTTTATCTGACCGTTGTTTCACAGTTTGCCGGACAGCAGGAGGGCGTAAGCCATTATCTGATGCTGGCTTCCGTCCATGTGATCGTCATGAGTCTCTGGCTGGTCGCGGTTAGCCAGGTGCTTGTATTTTCTGCAACAAAAACGGATACCCTGGTATTAAAAAAGTCATTAACATGGCAGGCGGTGTATTGCTTATCGTATCGTCCCTGCACAGTCTCTTCTGCTGAACGGCCGGTATGGGTAATCATTTCACCACGCTGTTTGCTCAGCCACGAGACCAGTATACCGGCCGGAAATGATAGCCTTCAGACCCGGACATCACACCCGGTGAAAGCCAGCATTCTGTGTTATGTGAGAGAGATCGCCGACCGCAAAGGTTTTTTGACAGAAGTGCTTGAGTCCCGTTTTGGGAGGTGTATAGTCAATCCCATATTGGGACTCAGGGAGTGAATATGAATGTTGCAGCAAAAAGGATATTGGCAGACTTCTGTACGATACATGCTGACGCAAAAGGGCCGGTGTCGGCCTGGTACCAGGAAGTCAGTAAAGCACACTGGCATTCACCGCAGGACATAAAGCGCCAATACCGCTCAGTTGATTTTTTAGAACATCACCGTGTTGTTTTTGACATCAAGGGCAACACTTATCGGATCATAGGTAGCGTTGCTTATGCCCAACAAGCTGTATTCATTAAGTTTGTTGGCACTCATGCTGAATACAGTAAAATTGATGCAAAGAAGGTGACACTATGACATATCAGGTTAAGCCTATCCGCAATGAGACGGATTATCTTAACGCACTGGCGCTCATTGAGCCGTTGTTTGACTCTCAGCCAGAGCCAGGTACCGAAGAGGGTGACTTTATGGAAGTGATGGTTACCCTGATTGCGGCCTATGAAGATATCCATCACAAAATTGCACCTCCCACCGCGGTTGAGGCAATTAAGTTTCGTATGGAGCAGCAGGCGCTGAGTGTGCAGGATGTCGCCCGAATGATCAGGGCGACATCTTCCCGGGTCTACGAAATACTCAACGGAACCCGGCAGCTTTCCAAGGCACAGATTCTGGCACTCCACCAGCAAACAGGGATCCCGTTAGAGTCGCTGTTGTCTGATGTTCAGGTCGCCAGAGACCGGCAGCGCCGCACGGCGACGGGCCTGACACTACACGCCTGAATGACCTTAATGTAGCGTGGGTCCTCCTGCCGGGAGGGCCTGCTGACAGGGGCTTCGGCCCAATCAACGAGTAACGGAGGTCATATGAAACAACCTGAAGTCGCAGTACTGGGACTGGGTGCCATGGGGCACGCCTTTGCCGGTAACCTGCTGAAAAAGGGGTTTGCCGTTTATGGCTGGAACCGTAGCCCGGAAAAGGGCGAAGATTTAAGACAACCGGGTTTCACGCTGGCGGATTCTCCCGCCGCGGCAGTCAGCCAGGCGTCGGTGATCATCACCATGTTACCGGACGAAAAGACGACCCATGAAGTACTGACCCAGGCACTGCACGCGATACCGCAGGGAGCGACCGTCTGTCAGATGGGGACCCTCGGTGTGGAAGGGACGGAAAAGTTACATCGGCTGCTGAGCGAGCAGCGTCCGGATATTCTTTTTCTCGATGCGCCGGTCTCCGGCACCAAAGCCCCGGCGGAAAATGCGCAGATTACTGTGCTGGCCAGCGGTGACCGTTCGCGTGCCGGGGCAGCAGAACAGGTGTTTGCGGCCATCAGTAAAGCCACGCTCTGGCAGGGTGACGCCGGGGCCGGTTCACGGATGAAGCTGGTGGTGAACAGCTGGCTGATAGGTCTGATGCAGAGCCTGGCAGAAAGTGAACGTCTGGCAGAAAGCCTGGGGTTTGGTCCGCAGGACTTCTGGCAGGCCCTGGAAGGCGGCCCACTGGCTGCACCCTATGCGAAAGTTAAATTGCAGATGATCGAAAGTGGTGACTTTTCGCCGCAAATGCAGCTTATCTGGGCATTAAAAGATGCGAAGCTGGCCGTTGATGCCGGTAATGCCGCACAGTTACCGGCACTGGAGAACATCACCCGTCTCTGGCAACAGGCGGTGGATGACGGACTCGGTGAGCAGGATCTGGCAGTGATCAGCCGCTATCTGGCTGAACGTCAGTAAATTGTCCCGGAGCAGGGGGATCACAGCCCTCTGCCTTCCTATGGATCAGACAGTATGACGATAACGACTTATTTTGATGGCCATAACGATTTACTGATGCAGTTGTGGCTGCAACATCCGGAAAATCCGGAACATTACTTCTTCCGCACCGGCTGCGACGGTCATCTGGATTTTAGCCGCATCCGCCAGGGCCGGTTAGGGGCGGCATTTTTTGCTCTCTTCGTCCCGCCGGAAAGTTATGTCGCCAGGCATTTTCCACAGCGCCTCGGGGCATTAGGTGACAGTGTCACCGTCATGCGCGAACAGCTGGCTATTCTCGGTCGTCTGGAACAGTTTTCAGACGGTCAGGCCAGAATCTGCCGCACGGCCGCAGAGGTGCGTCACTGCCTGGAAAACGGTGTACTGGCGATGATTGCCCATATTGAAGGGGCGGACGCGCTGGATACGGAAGGTGTGTTACTGAACGAGTTTTATCAGGGTGGGGTTCGCAGTGTCGGTCCGTTCTGGAATAACCCCAACCGGTTCGGCGAGGGTGTGACCGGCAGTTTCCCGGGGTCACCGGACAGCGGACCGGGGCTGACGGACAAAGGGATCGATTTTATCCGCCAGCTCGGTGCGCTGAACCTGATCATCGATGTCTCGCATATGAACCAGCAGGCATTTTTTGATACCGCGCGCTACAGCCATCAGCCACTGGTGGCGACCCATTCTAATGCCCATGCACTCTGCCCCCAGCCGCGTAACCTGACCGATGAGCAATTACGTATCCTGGCAGAGAGTGGCGGGGTGGCAGGTATCAATTTCGGTAATGCTTTTCTGCGACCGGACGGTCAGCGCAATGACGATACCCCGGCGGAACTGATCACCCGACATATCCGTTATATGATCAACCATGCCGGTGAAGACCATGTGGCGCTGGGCTCAGACTTTGACGGCGCCAGCGTGCCTGCTGCCCTGAAGGATGTCACCGGGTTGCCGGCCATCGAAGAGAGTCTGCACCGGGCAGGGCTGAGCGGGGCAGTGATCGACAAAGTCTGCCGTTATAACTGGTTACGTATTGTTGAACATTTTATGGCAGCTTAAAAGAATTTAGTCATCTTTTCATTGACCTCTGCTTGACAAAGGCGCAACATTTGTCGGCCTTGTGAGGGTGTGGATTGCGGGGAAACCGGGCCGCATCCGGTCACAGGCTATGTTTCGGACATTAACATTCTAAGTATTAAGGTCATAATTATGTGGAAAAAACCTGAATTCGTCGATATGCGCCTGGGTATGGAAGTGACTCTGTACATTTCCAACCGTTAATTATCCGGTGTCATAAGTGGCCGCTTTCGGGCGGCACTTACCTTTAGTAAAGAGTATTTTATGTTTATCAAAGTGCTGGGCTCTGCTGCCGGTGGTGGTTTCCCGCAGTGGAACTGTAATTGCAGCAACTGTAAAGGGCTGCGTGACGGTACCATCAATGCTCACGCCAGAACACAGTCTTCCATCATCGTCAGTGATAACGGTGAGGACTGGGTCTTATGTAACGCCTCTCCGGATATCTCCCGACAAATTTTCCTGACCCCTGAGCTGGTAAAGCAAGGTGCACTGCGCGGTACCGCCATCGGGGATATTATTCTGACCGATAGCCAGATAGACCACACCACCGGGCTTTTAAGCCTGCGTGAAGGCTGTCCGCACCGCGTCTGGTGTACAGACGAAGTCCATCAGGATCTCAGCACCGGCTTTCCGGTCTTCCCGATGTTGAAACACTGGAATGGTGGTCTGCAGCACCATGCTATTCGTCCGCTTGAACCTTTCAGCGTAACGGTCTGCGGTAACCTGACATTTACCGCGGTGCCTATTCTCAGTAATGCACCCCCTTATTCACCTTACCGTGATCGTCCTCTGCCCGGACACAATGTCGCGTTGTTCATTGAAAACAGAGCGAATGGCCAATCGTTATTCTACGCCCCCGGACTGGGTGAGCCGGATGACGTGATCCTGCCGTGGCTGAAAAAAGCCGACTGTCTGTTGATCGATGGCACCGTCTGGCAGGATGATGAATTACTGAGCACCGGCGTCGGTAAAAACACCGGCCGGGCCATGGGGCATCTGGCACTCGCCGAAGAGCAGGGGCTGATGACACTGCTGGCATCGTTACCTGCCAGCCGCAAAATTCTTATTCATATCAACAACACCAATCCCATCCTCAATGAGGATTCGCCACAACGCCGGTTCCTGCAACAGCAGGGCATCGAGGTCAGTTGGGACGGAATGGCGATACAGCTACAGGATTAAAACATGACGATAACCACCCCCCTGAGCAGGCAGGCTTTTGAACAGGCATTGCGGGACAAAGGTGCCTGTTACCATATTTATCACCCTTACCATATTGCCATGCACAACGGTCAGGCGACCCGTGAACAGATCCAGGGCTGGGTTGCGAACCGCTTCTATTATCAGACCAACATTCCGCTGAAAGATGCGGCAATTATGGCGAACTGTCCGGACCCGGCGACCCGGCGCAAGTGGGTGCAGCGTATTCTTGATCATGACGGTGCAGACGGCAGTGAAGGCGGAATCGAAGCCTGGTTACAGCTTGGCGAGGCGGTGGGGTTATCGCGTGAAGAATTACTGTCTGAAAAACATGTCTTACCCGGCGTGCGTTTCGCGGTGGATGCGTATGTGAATTTTGCCCGGCGCGCCAGCTGGGAAGAGGCCGCCTGCAGCTCTCTGACGGAACTGTTTGCTCCGCAAATTCACCAGTCCCGTCTGGACAGCTGGCCTCAGCACTATCCGTGGATCAAAGAGGAAGGTTACTTCTATTTCCGCAGCCGTCTGAGCCAGGCCCGCCGCGATGTTGAACACGGTTTGGCACTGGCGCTTGACCACTTTGACACCGCAGACAAACAGAACCGGATGCTGGAAATTCTGCAGTTCAAGCTGGATATTCTCTGGACGATGCTGGATGCCATGACCATGGCCTACAGCCTGCAACGCCCTCCTTATCATACCGTGACAGATCAGCCGGTCTGGCACACAACCCGACTGGTATAACCATGAGTTTTGAACAATCGGTGGTCATTTTCCGCCGCGGATATCGCATGCAATGGGAAGCCGCCCAGAATTGTCATGTCATTCTTTACCCGGAAGGTATGGCGAAACTGAATGAAACGGCAGCGATCATCCTGGAACAGGTGGACGGAAAGCGGACAGTGGCGCAGATCATCGACCTGCTGAACCAGCGTTTTCCGGAGGCAGGCGGCGTGGATGACGATGTGACCGATTTCCTGCAGGCGGCCGGTAAGCAGAAATGGATTATGTTCCATGACGCAAATTAATCCTGAGATTAAAGCCCCGCTCTGGCTACTGGCAGAGCTGACCTATCGCTGTCCGCTGCAGTGCCCGTACTGCTCGAACCCGCTCGACTTTGCCAGAGAGCAGTCTGAGCTGACCACGGAGCAGTGGCTGACCGTTTTTCGTCAGGCACGTGAGATGGGCAGTGTACAACTCGGTTTTTCCGGCGGAGAGCCTTTAGTCCGTAAAGACCTGCCGGAACTGATTGCCGGGGCGCGTGAGCTCGGGTTTTACACCAATCTGATCACTTCCGGGATCGGGCTGACCCGCAAAAAACTGGATACTTTTGCCGAAGCGGGGCTGGACCACATCCAGATCAGCTTTCAGGCCAGTGATGAAACGCTGAATGCCGCCCTGGCGGGCTCGGAAAAAGCCTTCCATCAGAAACTGGAAATGGCGAAAGCGATCAAAGCCCATGGCTATCCGATGGTGCTTAACTTTGTTCTGCACCGGCATAATATTGATCAGATCGACCGCATCATTGAGTTATGCATTCAGCTGGAAGCGGATGATGTTGAACTGGCCACCTGCCAGTTTTATGGCTGGGCCCAACTGAACCGCGAAGGGTTATTACCGACCCGGGATCAGATTGCGCGGGCGGAAGCGGTGGTAAAACGTTATCGCGAGAAGATGCAGGCCGACGGCAATCTGACCAATCTGTTATTTGTGACGCCGGACTACTATGAAGAACGTCCGAAAGGGTGCATGGGGGGCTGGGGCGCAATTTTTATGAACGTGACACCGGACGGCACTGCGTTACCCTGTCACAGCGCCCGTCAGTTACCGATAGAGTTTCCGTCGGTGCTGGATAACAGCTTGCAGCACATCTGGTATCAGTCCTTTGGCTTTAATCGCTACCGTGGCTATGACTGGATGCCGGAACCCTGCCGCTCCTGCGATGAAAAAGAGAAAGATTTCGGGGGTTGTCGCTGTCAGGCCTTTATGCTGACCGGTAACGCAGACAATGCGGACCCGGTGTGCAGTAAATCGCCTCACCACGATAAAATCCTGCAGGCGCGGCGTGAAGCCGATTGCAGTGATATTCGTGTCGCCCAACTGCAGTTCCGTAATCAGAAAAACTCGAAGGTGATCTTCACCTCCCGCGGGTAACCGGATGAGTGAGTCCACGTCGCTGCATTATCTCAGCAATGGTATGGCGGTTCAGCTGCAGCCGGTGGCTGACCTGTCGGCCGCGGCGGTCTGCCTGCGGGTGGACGCCGGCAGTCACCATGAACCTGACCGGTGGCCGGGTCTGGCGCATCTGCTGGAGCATTTACTGTTCCAGGGAGGGCAGCGTTTTCCCGGTCCGCAGCGGTTAATGCCCTGGGTGGCAGCCCGCCAGGGACGGGTAAATGCCACCACGGAAGCCTGCAGGACGCTCTATTATTTTGATGTCCGATCCGAAGAACTGAGTGAAGGTATCGCCCGGTTACTGGATATGGCATTACTACCGGAATTCTCTGCTGACGCGATCCGCCGCGAAATTCCGGTTATCGATGCGGAATATGGCATGCTGAGTCGCCATACACCGACCCTGATCACTGCCTTACTGGCGACCGGTATCCATCAGCCGCCGGCGTTCCGTCGTTTTGTGGCCGGTAACCGGCAGAGCCTGGACGGTGACCTTCCCGCCCTGCGCGAGGCGTTACTGGCTTTCCATCGGCAATATTACTCTCCCGGTCGTCTCTGCCTGATCATCCGTGCACCGCTGTCGCTGGCTGACCTGTCCGCAGCCCTGAGTCAGGCTCTCTCACAGACCGGGTCCCACCAGCTGATGCCGCTGACGGCCCACCGCTCGCTACCGTTACCCGACAGGGCCCCGGTGCCGGTGAACGAACGGCAGACTTCAGGGGTGTTATATATGGCCGGAGAAGGTCAGCACTGTCTGAGCTATCTGCTGGCCGACCCGGACAGCCGGCTGCGTGCCGCGGTCCCTTTATTACAGGTGTTGCTGAGTGATGCGGCGCCAGGGTCCTTTATCGATGCCGGGCGCAGACAGGGGCTATGTCATCACGCCTCTGCGGAGGTGGTGAGCGCAGCCCCGGGCTATCTGTGGCTATTGATCCGGCTGACGCGACCCGCAGGGCCGGCACGCCCGGCCGGCCGATTCAGTCGTCTGTTCCGTCACTGGCTGACGCAAATTCGTCATCTCAGTGCGGATCGGCAGGCTCATTACCTCCGGCTGGCCCGGCAGGATTTTCTGCGTCTTAGCCCGATGGAACAGGTGAGAAAGGTTGCCAGCGGGGAGGTCGTTGCCGGGGAACCCGACAGCGCGGCACTGGCAGAGGCCATGCTTAGTGCGTCCCCCTGTGAATTACAGACTGAACCGTCTGATGGCGGGCAGACCCTGACGGCCCGGGGCTTCCTGTGCCGGTGGTCGCCGGCCCCGGAGAGCGAAGACGGTTCCCCTGAGTCTGTACCGGCTTTTGTTTTCTATCCGCAAACCGCAAGTCCGGCCGGGGCCCGTTGGCTGCCGGAAGCGACTCCGCTTCCCCCGGCCACCGTTCCGCGCTGCTTTCGTTCAGAAACGGCTGGCCCGGAGGCGGGGATCATCCTCCGGCCTCTGCGCGGCAGCACTCTGACCGGGGGGCAATTATCACAGCTCAGATACAGTCTGCATCCCTGGATAAGCCGCGTCAGGCATGCCGGAGGCGAGGCCAGTGTGGCACTGCACCAGGGCGTCCCGCAGATCAGGATGATGCTACCGGTTGCCGGGGAGGCTCTGGAACTTATCCGGCTGTTGTGCTCGCTCTGGCCGGATCTTTCTGCGGCAGGAATCGCTGAAGACTCGACACAGGAGATCCTGATCCGTCGTTTACTGGCAGAGTTTCCGCAGCGACTGGCCGTCACACAGCAAACCCCCGTCTGGTCCTGTATTATCCGTTGTCAGGAGGACGCACTTTTTTCGCGGATCAGCCACTCGCTGCAACAGACACTGCTGCTGCAACGGCAGCAGCCTGCTCTGCCCCTCCTGGCGGGGGAAGCACGCCATCTGCCGGTATCGGACGGGGATAATGCGGTGCTTTACTTCCTGCCTCTGGGTAGCGATGATCCTCAGGCGTTGGTGGCCGCCCAACGGCTGGGAGCCATTTATCAGCCTGCGTTTTATCACTGGTTACGGGAAGAGCTCTCGGCAGGGTATGTGGTTTCCTGCCGTTTTGAACAGTTTGCGGATCGTCAGGGGATCCTTTGTGCATTGCAATCGCCACGTTATGATTGCGCGCAACTGATCGCATGGTGCCGTCAGTTTTTTGGCCGTGTCCGTGAGCAAATCATGCAGATGACCGACGGTGACGGGCTGCCAGCAGAAGCGTCCGTCAGTAGCCTGCCGCCAGACGCGCTGGCCAGCGAATTGCAGAATCAGATGGCCGGGGGGCTGCGACCGGCATTAGAGGAACCCATATCTGTGTGGCAACTGCAACAGTTACACCGGCGCTGGGAAGACGCCGTGGGCCGGGCGGTGATCCTGAGTTGCGGCCGGTAGCCCCGGCCGCAGGCAAAACCGGCAGCGGTTACTGACCCCAGAATTTTTTACGACTGGTTTTACCGATCCCCGGGTTGCAGGTATTGGTAGGATCAAGTTTACGCCAGTGCTGCTCATGTTCACAGGATGCCTGATACAGATGCCCGACATTGTGCTCGGCAGGGTATCGCGCGCCGCGCTGTTCCAGATACTCCATCACCTCCTGTTTAAATTGCTTCGCATCCACACCGGCTTTCAGAACGTAATCCTGGTGGTTCACAAAACAGAAGAAATGCCCGCAACAGGAGTCCGCCTGGACCTGTGCCGCGAGATGAGGCGGCAGGTGGATCCGCCACTGGTCATCATTACGACGCAGAGCCACATCAAAGGCAATCAATCGCTGATTAGTATCATAGCCGAGGTAGTCACAGTAAGAGATGGTACAGCCACCCACCGCAAAACGGATCAGAAAGGCGTCGGCAGCTTCCCGGTCATCGCACAGGAAATATTCCCCCGGACGCTGGCTGAAATACTCTTCGAGTAATGCCGTCAGTTGTTCCGCCTGACGGGCTTCGATTTTAATCATCAGATGATGCACAAAGCGCCGGCGGTAATCCATGATACGTGGCGCGATAAACGAGGGGGTCACCTGGTTAAAGCCCTGAATCAGTTTATCGGTGAAATTGTGCGGCAGAAAACGGGCATGCCTGATACGCACATCCCAGCGCGCTTTATTAGCCATTAACCCGGGGATCGCCTGCGGCCCCAGTTTACGGATCGCCAGATACATGTGTTTTGCGTAACGCAGCGTCAGGTCAAACGCGCCGGCATGAATATATTCCGCCTGTAAGGGCAGTTCATCCATTTTTTCCAGCAGGAAGCGGCGTAAACCGATCAGTTCGCTTTCATCATTGCTGCCGATATAAAAGGTCCGGGTGGCTTCGCTGGCGGCAAAGGTCGGTAACCGTGCGGCGAAGACGACCACTTTACCGGCGCATCCGGCACTGTCATACAGATAGCGTTTGTCGCCGTTGAATCTGGCCGGAGACGCCGCCTGTGTATCGCGCAGTTGTTCTGAATAATCATCCGCCCAGATTTTGCCTTGCCAGTCGGCAGCATCGCCGGTCGTGTACTCACGTGTTTCCAGCGCATGGATCATTTTTTCCGGGGTCTCCCCCAGTTCGATGCCCAGATGGTTGACCAGCTCAAGGCGCCCGTCATCGGTAATGCGTGCAAACAGCGATTTTTCGGTAAATGCCGGGCCACGGCGGATCAGCGAGCCGCCGGAGTTGTTACATAAACCGCCAATGACAGAAGCACCGATGCAGGAAGAACCGATCACCGAGTGGGGTTCGCGCTGCAGAGGCTTCAGGGTGTCTTCCAGCTCGGTGAGGGTCGTGCCCGGGAAGGCAATGACCTGCTGGTGATCATCAATGACCTGAACCCCGGTCAGCAGACGGGTGCTGATAATGACAATATCGCGGTCGTAATCATTGCCATCCGGCGTGGAGCCTCCGGTGACGCCGGTGTTTGAGGCCTGCATCAGAATGATCACATCTTCGGCCACACAAACTTCTAACAATTGCCAGAGCTGTAACAGCGTCTGTGGCAGTACTACGGCCAGGGCTTCACCCTGACCGACACGGAATCCTTTGGTGTAAAAGGCTTTGTCGTCTTCACTCAGTAAAACCTGTTTTTCTCCCGCGATTTCGTGCAGCTTGCGGGTCAGCTCCTGACGGTTATTCATCTATCCTTTCTGCCTTTATTTTTCATTCTGTTTCAAGCCTACAGCCGGATTGAGGTGAGACTGGCCGGTTACATCAGGTGTGATATTTTCTGCGATCTGCAGTGCGATAACTTACCGGCTTACAGGTATATAAAAGCGCGTTTTTCACTGGCTGGAAAGGGGCAAAATAAAAAAAACTTATTACGCTCAGTCGATAATCAGGCTTTACTGAAGATGACAGTATTTTATGTTGTTTATCGGTCACCATTAAACAAACTGTTAACATTGCTGAGGGCGGATCCTTTAACCCCGGCATCCGGGAGAACCTATGACCGGGAAGCGGGGGCAGAACCTCCTGAAGAGGGTGAATGGCCGGTAAAGGGAGAGCAGCGCGCCGGACGCGGGGATAAACTCAGTCGGCGGGCGGGTCATCACCGGATACCATCGACGTCAGGCCTCCGCTTACAGGGGGGACGCGGAGGCCGGTACGGGCGGAATTCCTGCCGAAGATTTGGCAGCGTGTGGACAGGTTCCGCAGCTTATAACTTCGGTCAACAGGGCAACAGGGAAATATAGCTGCATAGTGGCGACGGTATAACGGTTATCAGGGACGACCAGTGAAGAGAAATACCGGCAACAGCCGCGCGGGAGGAACAGGCGTTAATGTAAGGCTGGCCAGCCAGCCACCTGGCAATCCGGGGCAGTGTACGCCAGCGGGAACAGACTGCCTTCCGGCCAGAGCTTTGGCGCATCCGAAGAGGCGACGCAGAGCAGTGTATCAGTTAATAAGTCAATTTTACGGGGGACGGTTTAACGGTTATCAGGGACGACCTGGCAAGAGAAATACAGGTAACAGCCGCACGGGAGGAACAGGCGCTAAGTAAGGCAGGGCAGTCAGCCACCAGTCAACAGGTCAATATTGCGGGCGACGGTTTAACGGTTATCAGGGACGACCAGTGAAGGGAAATACCGGCAACAGCCGCACGGGAGGAACAGGCGCTAATATAAGGCAGGGCAGCCAGTCAGGGGGGTGCAGTATATAAGTCGGGTATTCAGGCCGCCACCTGAGGGCAGGGAGCGGCGGGCAATTACAGACGCGTGATCACCGTTTCTTCACTTAAACGTGATTTTGGCAACGACGCATTAAAGTCTTTCTCACTGTTATGGCCGATAGCGACCACGGCCAGACTGTGCAGCCCTTTTTCTTTCAGTCCCAGGCGTTCATCCAGCAGTGCAGGATCAATACCTTCGATCGGTGTGGCGTTCAGCCCCATCGCTGCGGCACCCAGCAGCAGGAACCCCATAGAGATATAGGTCTGCCGTTCCATCCAGTGACGAAGGTCGTCCTCAGACCCGCCATACGCGGCGATATAATTGCGACGTCCTTTATCGTTGGCGTTTTTGCTTTCTTCATCCTTAAAGCGCCCATCCGCAGCTTCCTGCTGCTGTACATTGCTGAATTGCGCATCATCCAGAGTGTCTTTGCTGGTGAAAACAACGACCATCGCCGAATCGCGCACTTTTGCCGCGTTAAAATCACGGATCCCAGGAAGGATTGTCTCTTTGCCTTCATCGCTGGTGATGGCAAAAAAGTGCCATGGCTGCAGGTTCAGGGATGACGGGCTGTAACGCAGGATATCCAGTAATTCCTGTTCCTGCTGTGCGGTCAGCTTGCGGGAAGCATCGTAGGCTTTGGTAGTAAAACGTTGTTTAACGACTTCAACAATAGACATAATAATCGCCTCAGAAAACAGTCAGTATTCAGTAATTATCTTAATTCGGAGGCTGTTACAGTAACATCCGGACCCGGCGACAACCAGCCCGAAACGGACCGGTCGCATTTAGGGTTAAATGTGGCATGACCGGCGGTCAGAAATACTTATTCGCGATAGTTTTCAGCGTAATATTGTATTTTAGCGAGACCATCCGGATCAGGGTGCAGACAAATATCGACAGCAAAATACTGTAGCGTTCCGGGATAATGTTGGCCGACCCCAGCAGTTCAATGGCTGCCCCAATCATTGCCGCACTGGCATAGATCTCTTTCGTGAAGATCACCGGCGTCTTACCGACCAGAACATCCCGCAGGCAACCGCCGCCCACCGCGCTGACACAGCCTAACAGAATCGAAAGTTGTACGCTGTGGGTATAAAGCCAGGTCTTATTGGCCCCGAATGCCGCGAAAAATCCCAGACCAAGCGCATCGAAAAACAGTGATGGTTTCCCGAACGAGAAAACCAGTTTCTGGAAGAAGGAGAGGGAGGCGATCGCCAGAACGATGCAAAAAAAGTACTCAATATTTACAAGCCCGGGCGGGGGGGTGGCACCGAGACAAATATCCCTGATACAGCCGCCGCCAATGGCGGTGACACTCGATAGTGCAAAAACGCCGAATAAGTCGAAACGGTGTCTGACGCCGACAATGGCGCCACTCAGGGCAAAGACAAAGGTCCCGAACAGGTCGATAAAGTGTAAAAATAAGTCCATAAATTCCCGACGTTACTGCACGACAATGGTTAAAAGCACGCCTGACTGAAGCCTGATGACGTCCGCCCGGTTTGTCAGACGCAGGAACAATAAATGTTTCAGCGGCATTGCGCAAATGCTTTCCCCGGTAATCACCGGCAAAGGGCAGCACCTGTGGCCTGAGCCTTCCTGTCGGCAGAAACATTGACCGTGCGGGGGCCGGGATATCCACGGGGAACCGCTGAAGGTCAGTGGCGACAGAACGCACAGGGCGGTTGAACCCGGTCCGGACGGAATGGGGGGCCGCCAGTACGATGCAGGGCGGTGTAAGATGGCGACGGGGCTGTCTCTTTTGTACGATAGATGCGCTTCATCACGTTCATGATTCTCATATTGAGTAAACTCAACTACGCTTCGCAATATAATGCGTCAACAAGGGAGTCAGTGATGCAGCCAGAAAGCCTGCGTTCGGAGGAGTTATTTTTTACGGTACCCCTTACCGGCTGGTCCGGGGGAGAACCGTTCAGCCAGTCTGCATTAACAGCGCTGGAACAGGGACAGATTATCAGCCTGCCGGGACTGGAGTTTCCGCTGAATGCGAAAGAGATGCGCTGCCTTAATGAAGGCACCGTGAAAAAAGGGCGTAAAAATATCAGTTACCGCGCGCTCAGCGGAAAGATAACCGGCGTTGCACATCCTCAGGACGAAGATCTGATCCGCAGTTTGTTACAACGTCACCATCAGGCCTGTGAGACCCTGGTCCGAAGTCTGTTGCCGCATTACACGGGGGCATTGCACACCCCCGTCAATACCCTGAGAGTGCATCCCGTTACGGCCTGGAAAAAGGGGAGTTCCTGGCGAAAGGATGATACCCGCCTGCACGTGGATGCGTTTCCCTCCCGGCCGATGCAGGGCGAACGAATATTACGTATTTTTACTAACATTAATCCGCACGGAGAATCCAGAGTCTGGCGGATCGGGGAACCGTTTACCGCCGTAGCAACCCGTTTTCTGCCGAAAACCGGTCACTATTCTCCGTGGCTGTGCGCCCTCCAACACAAACTAGGGATTACCAAACGGTATCGCACCCGTTATGACCACCTGATGCTGGGCTTACATGATGCCATGAAGTCGGATGCGGAATATCAGTTGTCCGGCCTGCAACTGGAGGTGCGCTTTCCGCCCGGCAGCAGCTGGATTTGTTTCTCTGATCAGACACCGCATGCCGCTATGTCGGGACAGTTTATGCTGGAACAGACTTATGCACTGCCCGCAGAGGCGATGGCGGACCCGCAACGCTCCCCGCTGAAAATACTGGAAAAACTGACAGGGGCACGGCTGCTCTGATCCCCGCCTTCCTGCCCGTCGCTGCCGGCGGGGAAAGCCTGAACTGTGATCGGTGCAGGAGTTAATCGAAATGTGACATGGTAACGTCGTTAACTCCCACCGTTTCTTACAGGATGTTCCCTATGGGTAAAAAACTTCCAGCGTTACTGGTCTCGGCATGGCTGCTGAGCGGGACTCTACAGGCCGCCATCCCGGCTGGCGATGATGCCACCACCCGGCCTGAACTCTACTATCTGACGAACAGTCAGGCGATTGACAGTCTGGCCTTACTGCCGCCGCCGCCCGCCCCCGGCAGCCTGATGTTTCTCAACGATCAGGCGATGTATGAACAGGGCCGGCTGTTACGCGAGACGCCACGGGGTAAACTGGCCGCCGAAGATGCGAACCTCAGCAGTGGCGGGGTTGCCACGGCATTCTCCGGGGCATTTGGTCGTGAAATCAGTGCCACAGCCACCCCGCAGCTGTATAAATTACTCACCAATATGATTGAGGATGCCGGTGATCTGGCGACGCGGTCAGCAAAACAACACTATATGCGCATCCGTCCGTTTGCTTTTTATCAGGTAGCGACCTGTAATACGCGTCAGCAGGCAGAGCTGGCGTCTAACGGCTCTTATCCTTCCGGACATACGGCCATCGGCTGGGCAACCGCACTGGTTCTGGCCGAAATCAACCCTGCGCGACAGAATGAGATCCTGAAACGCGGGTATGAACTCGGACAGAGTCGGGTAATTTGCGGGTATCACTGGCAGAGTGATGTAGATGCGGCAAGGCTGGTGGGGGCAGCGGTGGTGGCAACGCTGCATACGTCGCCGCAGTTTGCGGCTCAGTTACAAAAAGCGAAGGCTGAATCCGGCGGCCCTCAGGCCTGACCGGACTGCGTTCACTCTGTTCGCTGCAGGCAGGGTCATCGCCGGTGATTTTTTCACCGGCTTAATATTAATTTAATCATTGCCTGAAATACTCTGCTGACACCCCCTGACAGGAGAGTAATGATGGAGAATAAAGCGGCTTTTTCCGCAAGTGAACTCAGTGTGACCTTGCTCAGTCTGTGTACCGTGGCGCTCTTTCTGCTGGTCTGGTTTACCAGTTTCTAAGCCGTTGTGTCTCCGCTTAACGGATAAATGACCGAGGCCCGGCAGCCCTGACGATCTGTCCGGTTAGTCAGGGTAAAACGGGCATGATGCAGCTGGCAGATACGGCTGACAATACTCAGACCCAGGCCACTGCCTCCGAAGCGGCTATCCATTCGCACAAATGCCCGGCTCAGTTCACTGGCCCGGGTTTCATCAATACCTGGCCCTTCATCTTCCACCGCCAGCTCAACCCCCGGTTTTCCTTCTTCTGTGACAGCAGGCTGCAGACTGATGCTCAGGGTACTGTGTTCCGGACTGTAACGATGGGCATTTTCGGTCAGGTTGCGCACAATCAATTGCAGTAGCGTCGGGTCGCCCTGCACGCTGAAATCACGGTCCCCGTCCGGCAGGATCAGTTGCTGGTGGCGTAATTTAATCATGGTCAGCAGACTGTCCCGTAACGGAAAAATTACGGATTTACGCAGTAACACCGGCTGGTCATGGCCTTCCGTCAGGGACTGACTGATCCGCGCCAGTTGCAATAACTGCGACACGCTACTGGTCATCTGATCCAGCCTCAGGATCAGCGAAGACATATCCAGTTTGTGCTGGCGGGCCATCAGTTCCAGATGGAGACGTAGCCCCGCTAATGGCGTGCGTAGCTCATGGGCCACGTCAGCGGTGAATAACCGTTCCCGGTTCAGGGTATCGGTCAGACGGGCGACCATATCATTAATCGCATGGGTGACGGCGTCAATTTCGGTGATCCTGCTGTGGAATTCCAGCGGCCCGGCAGAAGACCCGGAGCGTTTCTCCAGTTGCAGACAGAGATCAGACAGGGGCTGAGTGATCCGTCGCACCGCCTGCCAGCAGAGCACCAGTGCCAGACTGATCATCACAACACTGGGGATCGCCAGGCTGGCCAGTGCTTCATGGATCTCTTTGTCCACATGCCATTGCTCATTCTGGTGGCTCAGTACACCTTTCACCAGTAAATCTATCTGCTCTTTGCTTTCATGCCATAGCCACAGCACGCTGATGGCCTGACAAAACAACAATATCGAGCCTACGGTGATCAGCAGCCGGCGACGTAACGTGGTCGTTTTAGGCGATATGTTCAGGGTGCGGCTCCTCAGGACGGTTTTTATTCTTCATCAGGACATAGCCAAATCCACGCAGAGTCCGGATCGATGACCGGCCGATTTTCTTGCGCAGATTATGGATATGCACCTCCAGGGTGTTAGTGGCAGGCTCGCTGTCCCAGTTATAGATATCGTTATACAGGACTTCACGATGCACCGGCATGCCAGCCTTCATCATCAACCGGGACAGTAACGCGTACTCCTTCGGGGTCAGCTCCAGACGTTCGCCCTCACGGAACACCTGACGATAGGTGACATCCAGCACCAGATCATTCACGATCAGACGATTATCGCTCTGATTATTATGCCGGCGGATCAACGCACGGATACGTGCCGTCAGTTCCTCCAGCGCAAAAGGTTTAATCAGGTAGTCATCGGCACCGCTGTCAAGTCCGGAGATCCTGTCACTCAGCGTGTCGCGGGCAGTAAGCACCAGCACCGGTAATGCCATTTTTTCGCGTCTCAGGCGTAACAACAGTTGTAAGCCGTCTTCATCCGGTAAGCCAAGATCGAGGATCATCAGGCTGTATTGCGACGTTTTCAGGCTGTGTTCCGCACTCCGGGCGCTGCTGACACCATCACAGGTATAGCCTTCCTGTTGCATGGCCTGCATCAGTCCCTCAAGCAGCAGGGTATCGTCTTCGACAATCAGTATTTTCATCCGTGGCTCCGGCAGAAGGCCGCCCGGCACGGCCAGTGTGGAGGGGATCTCCTGTCAAACCGACCGGACAGTGTCCCTGGCGGGCGCTTCTGCATATCTGTGTTGTTAATAACCCTTTTACTGAAGGGTTTACTGATACGCTGACCCCGTCACCCCCTGTAAATGCGGTGATATCAGCAGATCGCTTGTCATTCGGGACGAGGGGCGCTCGGCGTCTCCGGGGCCCCGTATTCATCCGGCCATTGACGCTGACCGGTCAGCAATGCTGTTATGGATCTTTCCGTCCGTGGATGGTCAGCCTGCGACGATGCCTGGCGGTCAGCAGAGGGCTGTGTTACCGCCGCAGGGCAGAATCCGGCCCCCGGGCCTGATATCGCAGGTTCAGCCGCTGCAAACCCGGCGTCGCAGGAGAAGGCGCGGAGAGTTCCGCCGGTAAGAGGCCGGGCAGGTATCTGTCAGCATAAATAATGTCGCTGTCAGTGCCGCGCCCGCGGGCTTACCGGCCACGACCCCGAACAACGCGGCTATTGTGCGGGGGAAGTATTAAGGAAACCTTAAGCTGATGTTACTTAGTCATCAGTGATGGCCGACAGTTCACTGCCGCTAGCCGCAGTTTGCCGTCAACAGAGGAGTGAAGATGGCCGATGTCCATAACCGTGAGACCCGCAGCAAAAACATGCGGGCTATTCGACACTGTAATACCGGTATCGAACAGCGTTTACAGCAGTTACTGACAGAACTGGGGCTGGAAGCGCGGCTGCAAGCCCGGGATCTGCCGGGCCGGCCTGATTTTGTGCTGGACAGGGCGCGGAAGGTAATTTTCACCCACGGGTGTTTCTGGCATCAGCATCATTGCCACTTGTTTAAACCCCCGGCAACCCGCACGGATTTCTGGCTGGCGAAAATCGGCCGCAATCTGCAACGGGATAAAGAAAATCTGCTGGCGCTGCAGCAGCAGGGCTGGAAGGTACTGATCATCTGGGAATGTGCCCTTAAAGGCAAAACGCAATTGCCGGCGACCGCACTGGCGGAGCGACTGGAAGAGTGGATCTGTGCCGGTGAGTCTTCGGCAGAAATTGATCAGTTCGGGATCCGATGGCTGGAGATTGCGGAAAATCCGGCGACCTAGCCGCCGGACTTGTGGGAGACTACGATTTTTTCTGAGCCGCCGCCACACTGCTGGCAATACGGTCACCGATACTCTGATCGATCTTCCGCCAGTAGTCGAACACCCGGGACAGTACCGGCTCACGGACGCCATTCAGCAGGTGACCGGTGACATTATTGACCAGACGGTCACGGGCCGCATCATCCATGACCCGGGTGACCAGCGCATTGGCCTGTCCGAAATCATCATCTTCAGCGTGTAATGAATAAGGCTGACGCACCAGTGCGCCCTGGGTTTCCCAGGAGGAGTCGGTGGGGTAACGTTCGCCGTCAGCGACCGATCCGCCTTTCGAATTCGGGGCATACACCGGGTCGCTGACCGGATTGATACGCATTGCACCATCTTTACTGTAGCTGTTAACCGGCGATTGCGGGGCATTGACCGGAATTTGCTTATAATTCACCCCCAGGCGCGCACGGTGGGCATCCGCGTAGGCGAACACCCGGCCCAGCAACATTTTATCCGGACTCAGACCGATACCCGGTACCAGGTTATTCGGCTCAAACGCGGCCTGTTCGATTTGCGCGTGGTTATCGGTCGGGTTCTTGTTCAGGGTGAGTTTACCCACTTTAATCAGCGGGTAGTCGCTGTGTGGCCAGACCTTCGTCAGGTCGAACGGATTGAAACGGTAGTTTTCCGCATCTGCGAACGGCATTATCTGCATATACAGCGTCCATTGCGGAAATTCACCGTTATCAATGGCGTTGTACAGATCCCGGACGTGGAAATCACCGTCAGCCCCGGCCTGTTTATCCGCCTCGTCCTGAGTCAGGCATTCCACGCCCTGATCGGTTTTGAAGTGATATTTTACCCAGAATTTCTCACCTTCAGCGTTGACCCACATATAGGTATGGCTGGAGTAGCCGTTCATGTGGCGCCAGCTTTTCGGGATCCCGCGGTCACCCATCAGCCAGGCGACCTGATGCGCCGATTCCGGGGACAGCGTCCAGAAATCCCACTGCATATCGTTATCACGCAGGTTGTTGTCCGCACGGCGTTTCTGGGAGCGGATGAAATGCTGGAATTTCATCGGGTCACGGATGAAGAACACCGGCGTGTTGTTGCCCACCAGATCATAGTTTCCTTCGGTGGTATAAAACTTCATGGCAAAGCCGCGCGGGTCACGCCAGGTGTCCGGACTGCCGCGTTCGCCCGCGACGGTGGAGAAGCGCATCAGGACGTCGGTTTTTACCCCTGGCTGAAACAGGGCGGCACGGGTGTAACGGCTGACATCTTCGGTCACTTCAAAATGACCAAAGGCACCGCTCCCTTTAGCATGTGGTTGCCGTTCAGGGATACGTTCGCGGTTAAAGTTCGCCATCTGTTCGATGAGATAGTGATCATGGAGAACCAGCGGGCCATCGGGGCCGACAGACAACGAGTGTTCGTTACTGGCTACCGGTACGCCCCCATCGGTGGTGGTTATTTTTGGTTTATTATCATTGCTCATGCCTTTCTCCTTGATAAATACTGGGTTTAATTCCGCACCCGATAAAGCATAGCTGATAATTATCATTACGCCGGGAGAATCCCTTCCTGCAGAAAAATGCCGTGCCCGCAGGGGATTCTCGGGAGGGCGGAGGTCTTATGACCGCTGTTCATCACATTGGCTTGCCCGCAGGAATCAGTTATGCTGGCGGCCTAATAATAACGCTACTCATTTTTCCGGAGCACACTTATGGACTCTTCTTCCGGGGAGCCTTCATCGCGCATTTTTCATCACACGGGGTTTCGAGCCTATGTGACGGCACAGACCTGTTCCTCACTCAGTTTTCAGATAATCTCACTCGCCGTCAGCTGGCAGCTGTATTCGATGACGCACAGTGCATTTATGCTGGGCATGATAGGGCTGATGCAATTCGTCCCTTCGGTGCTGCTGGCCTTACCGGCCGGTCATCTCGCCGATCAGTACAACCGAAAGTCGCTGATCCTCGGGGGGCAAAGTGTCGAGTTCCTGGCGGCTATCGGTCTGATCCTGATGTCATTTCTGATGCCCGGCAGTGCCGTGCTGCTGCTGTCGCTGGTATTTATCTTTTCGCTGGCCCGGGCGTTTGAAGGCCCGTCGATGACCTCGCTGTTACCGGCTCTGTTACCCGCCAGTGTGCTGTCAAAAGGCATGGCAACCAACCAGGTGTTTCGCGAGGCGATGGTGATTGCCGGGCCGATGGCCGGAGGGCTGTTATACGTGGTTTCCCCGGCGCTGGCCTATGGCACGGCGGCGGTCTGTTATCTGATTTCGTTACTGGTCATGATGCGGCTGAAATACCAGCATGAACCGCTCAAACCGTTACCGATGACCCTTCGTAACCTGTTCGCCGGGCTGGATTTTATCGTTAAACGTAAAGATGTTCTCGGGGTAATATCGCTGGATTTATTCGCGGTACTGCTGGGGGGAGTTACCGCATTGCTGCCGGTATTTGCCCATGACGTTCTGCACACCGGGGCCTGGGGACTGGGCGCGCTGCGTGCGGCACCCTCCGTCGGTGCGCTGGTGACCGGGATCTGGGTCAGCCGCAACAGCTTTCACCGGCATACTGGTCTGATAATGTTTGGCTGTGTCGCCGGTTTTGGGGTGGCTACCGTGGTCTTCGCGTTATCCCATAATGTGGTTCTGTCGCTGCTGGCACTGGTTGCGCTGGGCGGCTTTGATATGGTCAGCATGGTGATCCGCGGCGCAATGGTCCAGCTGGATACCCCGGACGCCATGCGCGGACGGGTGAATGCGGTGAATTCCATCTTTATTAACACGTCGAATCAGCTGGGTGAATTTGAGACCGGCGTACTGGCCAGTGCCATCGGGGCCGTATCGGCGTCGGTGATCGGTGGAGTGGGAACACTGGTGGTGGTTGGGCTATGGATGGTGATGTTCCCGCAGCTACGCCGTCGTCAGCAACTTTCACACAGTGAAATGACAGAGAATGTCTGAACCTATGCCGGGTGCTGTAGGCCCGGTATTCTATTGTACCGGCTAATCAGGAGGGCCTGTGACAAAAGAACATTATACATACCAGCCCCGTCAGGGGCACTGTCTGCCACATGATCCCTTAAATGCGATTATCGGCCCGCGGCCAATCGGCTGGATAAGTTCCCATGACGGGCAGGGAAATCATAACCTTGCCCCGTACAGCTTTTTTAACTGTTTCAATTATTCGCCACCGGTGATTGGCTTTGCCAGCAGCGGCTGGAAAGACAGTGTGGCCAATATCACCCGTACCGGAGAATTTGTCTGGAACCTGGTGACACGGCCGTTGGCGGAAGCGATGAATGCCAGTTCGGCCGCACTGGCGCCGGAGGGTGATGAATTTACCTATGCCGGACTAAAAACACTGCCTTCTGTCGAGGTTGCGGCCTGCCGTGTCGCGGAGAGCCCGGTCCATTTCGAATGCCGTCTCACGCAATGTCTGCGGCTGCAGGATGCGGACGGTCGTGAACTGGACAGCTGGCTGGTGCTCGGTGAAGTGGTGCGTATTCATATCGATCCCCGTTTACTGACCGATGGTGTCTATCAGACCAGTCAGGCACAGCCGGTGTTGCGTGCCGGCGGACCTTCAGCCTATTACGGGATCAGCGACGAACAGCGGTTTGATCTGTTCCGGCCACAAGTCCCGTGAGCCGCGTGACCATCCCCTGAGCGCTGCGTCACCGGCGGTGAATTGGAATTTCCGCCGGTTTGACGCTATACCTGTAGACTCAGGCGCGCATTGAGTCGTGGAGAATGCTTTCTGCATGGCTGAGTGCATCATTCACTGGAGTCAGGAGAATGCATGCAACATCAACCGCAAGGGGCGACAGGTGCCCTGCATCCGTTAATTCGAAAACTCATGCATACCGCAGGTGTTCGCAGAGAAGAAGTCTCGCTGCTGCTCTGGAGTATGCTGTATATTTTCTGTGTATTATCGGCATACTATGTGATCCGTCCGATACGCGATACGCTGGGTATTGACGGGGGAGTGAATAATCTGCAATGGTTGTTCGCCGCCACCCTGGTTGTCATGATCCTGCTGACCCTGCCATTCTCGGCGTTATCTTCCAGGCTTCCCCGACGGCGTTTTATTCCCTGGGTCTACCGGTTTTTTATCGTCCACCTGCTTATTTTTGCCGCACTGATGATTTATCTGCCCCGCGGCGATCATCGCTGGCTGGGACGGGTATTTTTTGTCTGGGTCTCTGTCTTTAATCTCTATGTGGTGTCGGTCTTCTGGTCGCTGGTGGCCGATATCTTTACCCGTGAACGTGCCAGCCGGTTATTTTCGCTGATGGCTGCGGGGGCCACCCTGGGGGCGGTGATAGGTTCGTTGCTGACCACCACGCTGGTCCGCTGGCTGAATATGAGCGGACTTTTTCTGCTCTCAGCCGTGTTGCTTGAAGTCGCGGTCTTCTGTGTCCGTCAGTTGAATACGCAGGTGCGGAAAAATCCCCTGTCTGACACAGAAGATCCCGATAGGGCAGCGGCTCAGGCGGATGACGGCCCGGTGAAGGGCGGTATTTTCGACGGCATATCGGCCATTGCCCGCTCCGGTTATCTGCTGAACATTTGTCTGTATATGTTGCTTTTTTCTATTACCTCCACCTTTGTCTATTTCCGTCAGGCGGATCTGGTGCATCAGATCTTCAAAAGTGATGAGAGCCGCACCACCTTTTTTGCCGCCAGTGATCTGTCGGTCAATATTCTGACACTGGTCAGCCAGTTACTGATCACCGGCCGCCTGCTCAGTCGCTACGGGACCCGGCGGGTCCTGGCGATCCTGCCGCTGGTCACGCTGGCCGGATTCCTGATGCTGAGTGTCTGGCCGACGCTGGCGGGCCTGTTTATTTTCGCTGTACTGCGTCGGGCAGGGAACTTTGCCTTTGCACGCCCGGCCCGGGAAGTCCTGTTTACCGTGCTTTCGCGGGAAAAAAAGTATAAGGCGAAAAATGTCACTGACACCGTCGTCTACCGCGCCGGCGATCAGGCCGGCGCCTGGAGCTGGACGGCAATGAATGCGGTAGGTCTGAGCGGCAGCCTGATCGCCTGGCTGGCGATCCCGCTTTCTTTATTGTGGCTTATCAACAGCCTGTGGCTGGGGAAAAAACAGAAACTACTGGAAAATAATCAACAACCGGGACGACCCCCGGTATCAGGAGGGTAATCATGCATACAGTGGCGCTGAATGGTCAGCAGCTTCCTGCCGTCGGCATGGGATAACCTTTTGTCAAGGGTCATCCTGAGCCGTCGCCTCCATACAACAGGAGAATGCAACAAGCGTAGCCAGTTTCTTTTTTTCGGGTAAGCGCTGTTGTTTTGGCCGTTGAGGCACGACGTGGCAGGGCTGCAATGCGGGTATCCGAAACTGGCGTCATTGCTGGTAATGTCACGCCCGGGTTACGTATTGTCGTTTCTCTGCACGCCCCGGAGCTGAAAGAAAAGACGTTATCAACCCCATTCTTTCTATAAAACAGGCATCCCCGTGGAAATAAAAGGAATAAGTTAATGCTTGATTATATGGTTGAGCAGTTCAGCTGGCTGCCTGTTGACTCCGGGTTACTCAGGAACGGCATGAAAGACTATATTGATGAACAGCTTCTCTGGTGCGAGGACAGCAATTTTTCATCAAACTTCCCTTTCCGGGAGACCGGGCTGCCTCAGGATTTTTTTCTCCAGAAAATCGTTTCCTGCGACGGTAATGACTACCTCACCGGACCACGATACAGAGGCGGCGATTTGAATAAGCCGTTCATTGATCTGGTCGCCAGCTCTGCTCCTCTGACCCGGCGGGCTATGGCCTCAATATTGGATGTATGGCATCCCATAGGCGCACATTCAGTCCGCGTTCTCCGGCCCGTGTCTGAGGATACGCGTGGCTGTGCCGATCAGTTTTTCTATGTCGGCAAAAGCATGCATGAAAAAAATGAAGCGGCTACCAGCGTCCAGACTGTCCGCATTGAGCGGGCCTGCCTGCAGTCAGTTGAATGGTGCCTTCAGGCTCTGGAACTGGCTTATGCCGGGACGTATTCCCGCTATCCTTTTCTGAAGGATAAGGTGTTTCCTGCAGATGAAGAAGACATTCGCGATGCCATTCAGGATGGAGGCCTGTTCATCATAGTTTATGAGGGGGCGCGTGCCGGTTTTATCATCTGTGAGAACGGACGCCGGGCTTTTGTATCCGGACTGTGGATCACCGAAGAGATTGTTATTCCGCGCTTTCGCGGAAAGCACGTTGCGGGTGCCGCACAACAGGCCTTACTTTCCTTTCTCAGCATACACCGCGCACCGGCATTGCTATGGGGAACCATTGAAAGTAGTAACTATCCTTCAATACGAGCCGCTGAGCGTGCCGGGAGAAAGCGGGTGATGGAGTATGCTTTTCTGGGGGGGAATGTGCATGATTAAGAGCTTCAGGCATCTTACACTATGTTTTTTCAGATTGTTGGCTACACGCGGTTTTTGCCTTTATCTGGTTTTTTTCCTTTTATCTGCTGATACCGTCCTGCTTTTTCTTTTGCTTGTCTTTAATGTTGAAAAAATACAGGTCGCTGCGATAAGGAGAAGTTCACTGCGCGAGTTGATTAGGGATGGGAAGGCCCTGCACCGGAATTAACTGGCCTTTACTCTGTGCAGAGCCCCGTCAACGGGCTGACAGGGAATATTCCTTGGGCACATGAGGGCTTGCCGGGATTGGTGTTATCGGTGTGCAAGCGGACCCCGTCAACAGCCTGTGGCTGGGGAAAAAACAGAAATTACTGGAAAATAATCAACAACCGGGATGACCCCCGGTATCAGGAGGGTAATCATGCATACAGTGGCGCTGAATGGTCAGCAGCTTCCTGCCGTCGGCATGGGAAGCTGGCGTCTGGGGCAGGGACGCCATGCCCGTCAGCAGGAAGCCGACGCATTACGTTTCGGGTTATCTCAGGGGATTAGGGTGATCGATACCGCCGAAATGTACGGAGACGGCCAGTCTGAAACCCTGATCGGCGAAGCACTGAAGGGGATCCGTGAGCAGGCATGGCTGGTATCCAAGGTTTATCCGTGGAATGCCTCACGCGGTACAATGCAGAAAGCCTGCGAGGATTCACTGCGCCGGCTGCAGACAGATTATCTTGATCTTTACCTGCTGCACTGGTCATCGGAACATCCGCTGGAAGAAATTATCGAGGGGTTCGAACGGCTGAAAGTGCAGGGTAAAATCGGGGCCTGGGGGGTATCCAACTTCGATACCCGCGCCATGCAGCAGCTCTGGCAGACGCCGGGAGGGGATCAGTGTGCGGTGAATCAGATTTTCTATAACCCGGCCGCCCGTGGGGTGGAATATTCATTGCTCCCCTGGAGCGCCGGACACGGGGTCACCGTGATGGGCTACTCGCCGCTCGGCGGGCATGGCAGTGAATTACTGCACGACCCGGTCGTGCAGGCATTGGCGGAGAAGTATCAGACCGGAAGTGCGGATATTTTGCTGCGCTGGGCTATCCGGCAGGGGAATATGCTGGTGATCCCTGAGTCCGGCAGTACTGAACATACCGCCATCAATGCTGCTGCCTTAACAGGCGAACTGACGGACACTGATCTGCAATTACTGGAGAGACGCTTCCCTGCGCCACAGCGGGAAACCCCGCTGGAAATCCGTTAATCAACGCTCTGCATCGCGGTTTAGCGGTGCAGGGCCCCTATAGAGCCATATCCTGTTGCGGACTGGCCGTGTGTTCTGCTGACGGGGTCGATGTCTGCGCGGCGGCTGGGGCGGCGATCACCGGCGGTTTGGTCAGTTGTAACGTCTGAGCCGTTTCATCCCACACCTGCTGAGTCAGCGCCACATCACCGTTCAGCTTACGGCCATAGCTCGGTACAATGGCACGGATTTTCTGCTGCCATTCCGGCGTCTTCACTTTATCGCTGAACAGCTTTTCGATCACATTTAAGGTGATCGGTGCGGCTGTTGACGCCCCCGGAGAAGCCCCGAGCAGCGCGGCCAGCGTATTCTGCTGATCGGTGACGATCTCGGTGCCCAGTTTCAGCACGCCGCCTTTACTGGCATCTTTCTTCACGATCTGCACCCGCTGACCGGCCTGCCACAGACGCCAGTCTGACGGTTTCGCGTCAGGGTAGTACTCTTTCAGCGCGGCAAAACGGTCTTCATCAGACAGCATGACCTGGCCTATCAGATATTTCACCAGATCGAAGTTATCAATCCCCACATGCGCCATTGGCATGAAATTGTGAACAGTGGTCGCATTCAGCAGATCAAACAGCGAACCGTTCTTCAGATATTTGGTCGAGAAGGTCGCGAAGGGCCCGAACAGGACCACTTTTTTACCGTCCAGATTGCGGGCATCCAGATGCGGTACGGACATCGGTGGCGCACCGACCGAGGCCTGGCCATACACTTTCACCGGATGATGTTCGGTAATGGCTGGGTTTTCTGTCACCAGGAAAGAGCCGCCGACCGGGAAACCGCCATAGTTTTCTGCTTCCGGAATTTTCGTCTGCTGCAATAACTTCAGTGAGGCCCCGCCCGCACCGATAAAGACATAGCGGGCATCAATTTCATGGGTCGTATTGGTTTTACGATCATTGACGGTCACATGCCAGGAATTATCGGCATTACGTGAGAAGCCGGTCACTTCAGTAGAGAGTTCCAGACTGAAATTAGGCTGTTTTTTCAGGCTGCTAACCAGCTGACGGGTAATCTCTCCGTAGTTGACATCGGTCCCCAGCGGTGTCCAGGTGGCGGCCACTTTTTGCGCAGGGTCGCGGCCTTCGATGATTAACGGCGCCCACTGACGGATCTGATTCTGGTCGGTAGAAAATTTCATTCCCTGGAACAGGGTACTGGTCTGCAGGGCCTCATAGCGTTTATGCAGATAATCCACATTGGTGTCGCCCCAGACAAAGCTCATATGCGGCGTGGAGTTTATAAAGGAATGCGGGTTATTCAGTACCCCTTGTCTGACCAGGGAAGACCAGTATTGTCTTGAAATCATGAAGGATTCATTGATTTCCAGTGCCTTACTGATATCGATGCTACCGTCAGCACGTTGCGGCGTATAGTTCAGCTCCATATTTGCAGAATGGCCGGTACCGGCATTGTTCCAGCCATTCGACGATTCTTCGGCCACACCGTCCAGTCGTTCCACCATGATCTGCTGCCAGTCCGGTTGCAGTTCATGCAACCAGGTCCCCAGCGAAGCACTCATGATGCCGCCACCTATCAGCAAGACATCGGTTTTTTCGGTGGCTGCGGCCACACTTTGGCTGAAGGTGGCCGCGGATAACAGGGTAAGACTGAAAGCAATTTTCTTTGAATACATCATAATACGCCTGGTCATTGGTAAAAACTGGCCGAAGTGTAACGCCAAATGTGATCAAATGTGAATGGTTTTGTGTAATAATATTGAATTAAATCTGTTAGTTAATTGTGGGGTAACTGACAACTTATTGATTTTATTATTAAATATACCAGGCATTAAAATGGAAAGGCAGGTAAATATTTAACATGTGTAATGCCGGGCGGCCTGAATGTAACAGTAAGTGATTAAATACTATGCCGCAGCGGGGGGTAGCGTGCGGGGAGAGGGATGGCAATTTCTGAGGTCAGACTTGAGAATTATTGTATAATCGTCAGACCGCTAACCACCGCCGACATCCGCATGATTATCCGAAAACCTCAGCACTGGTTTATCCGCTTATTTGACTGGCATGGTTCAGTCCTTTCAAAGATCTCGTTCCGTCTGAGCCTGAATGTACTGATGTCCCTGCTGGCCTTACTGAGCCTGCCCTGGTATGAGAGTTTGAACGTGCGACTGACTACGGCACCGTTCAGCCTGCTGGGCATAGCCATCGCGATCTTCCTGGGCTTTCGCAACAATGCGAGTTATGCCCGCTTTCTGGAAGCTCGTTTACTCTGGGGTACACTGCTGATTAACAGCCGTATTATGTTACGTCAGCTTCATTCCCTGTTACCGGCCAATGCCCCGGAATTAATCAGCTTTTCTCAATTATTATCGGCCTATGCGTATGCGCTGAAGCATCAGCTCAGGGGCAACGACCCGGGACCGGATTTACAACGTCTGCTGCCGCAAGCGGTTTTTCAGCAGGTGATCCGTAGTCCTTTTCCCGCCAACCGGGTATTGCTGTGTCTGGGGGAGTCACTCGGGAAAATGCGTCGTGAAGGGAAACTGTCAGATATTCTGTTCGCTGAACTGGACAAGCCGTTGCGTAAACTCGAGAGCATACTTGGGGGATGTGAACGGCTGGATAACACCCCGATCCCGTTTGCCTATACGCTGATCCTGCACCGCACCGTCTATCTTTTCTGTACCCTGTTACCGTTCTCGCTGGTGACAGAATTGCATTATATGACCATTCTGGTGTCGGCATTTATTTCCTATACTTTTCTTTCACTGGAGTCGCTGGCCGAAGAACTGGAACGGCCGTTCGGCACAGCCTCTAATCAGTTACCGCTGGATGCGATCTGTCTGACCATTGAGCGCCATATGCTGGAAATGAACGACCTGTCGCCTTTGCCCCCGGCGTTACAGCCGGACCGGCATTTTAAACTGACCTGATCGGTACGTGCAGAAGCTGACGGCTGATCGATACTCTGTACTGGCTCAGCAGGCCAGTTTTTATGCCGCGCTGAGTGGTGACCTGAGCTGATAGCGGGGTGCATCTCCGTCCGGGGAACCTGCGGCCTGGCGGGGATGCTATTCGTTATGGGCCAACAGCCCACCGGGTTTATTTTTTACAACGCTCATTACGTTAATACTGATGAATGCCCCGACAGGACTCCGCCGTTAGCAGGGCACAGATCTGCCGAAGTAAACTGAGGCCCGACGGGGCTGAGTTCGCTACGGGACCGAAACACGGCTCACTTATCTTTTACGACGCGTAATGCCCGGAACGTCTGGTGCAGGCCAGCAATCCTGCGCTGATAGCGGGGTGTATCTCTCGCCGGGGCTGAGTTCGTTACGGGGCTCCAACCTGCCGGGCTTATCTCTGACGGTATTTATTCGGCTTCAGCGTGCCAGCCCGGCCGGCGCGCCGGAAGGTCAGGCTCAGGTAAATCAGGTTCAGCAGGATCACCACCGCCGATGCCAGAAAGACCCAGCCCATTCCCAGCGATGCGGACGTTACGGCGCCCAGCAGCGGGCCGGTAACATTCCCCAGGTTCATAAAAGACTGATTGTAACCAAATACCCGCCCGGAAATTTTGGCCGAAGAGTGACGCAACAGCAGCGACTGGATGGCGGGAAACATGGCGCCGTCGGCAAATCCCAGCAGAAAACGCAGCAGAGAAAATTGCGTCACACTACTGACCAGAGACATCAGGGTCAGCAGCAGGATAAACATGATAAAGGCGACAGAGATGATCCGGCGGGGGCCCAGAGTATCGCTCATTCGTCCCCAGACAGGGGCGGAGATCAGGGCCGACATCCCCGGCAGAGCCGCGATAAACCCGCTGATAAAAGCAATATTATGGCTGTCGGGGGAGAGATGCTGAACATAAAGAAACAGGATAGGGTTTACTGACCCGTTACATAACTGAACCGACAAGGTGCAGAACAGCAGGCTCAGTATCACGCTGGCAGAAGGGACGGTCTGCCAGACAGAAGGCGGTTTACTGACCGTGTTCTTCTGCCGCGGGGGGTGCGGCTCTTCTTTGATCAGAAAAAAAGTCACCAGCGTGGCAATGACCAGCAAGCCGGTCGTCACCTGAAACACCGGGCGCAGACCAATGGTATCTGCCAGATAACCTCCGAGTAACGGCCCGCAGAGAAAACCGCTGATCTGGGCGGTAGAAAGAATGCTGAGTGCCCAGCCACTCCTGCCTTTCGGTGCCTGAGAGGCGACCAGTGCCATGGCATTCGGGATATAGCCGGAAGCCAGTCCCATAATGCCGCGCCATAAAAACAGCTGCCAGACATGGGTTACCAGTCCCTGGAAGAAAATAGCGATCGCCATGCCGATAGCCGCCCGGATCAGCATCAACTTGCGGCCCTTGCTGTCTGCCAATCGTCCCCACATAGGCGAGACGATAGCCGACACCAGAAAGGTAATACTGAAGGTCAGGCCTGACCACAGGGTGAGGTCCGCCGTGCTGTAGTGGCCGAGTTGTGAAATGTAGAGCGGCAGAAAGGGCAGAATCTGGCTAGTACCTAAACCTGTAATAAAACATCCCAGCCAGAGGGAAAACAGGTTCTTCTTCCAGGAGATCATAAGCAGAGGGCGATTATCTAAGCAGTCGGAGGAAAAAGTATACGCCAGCCGACGGCACAATGGCAGCCTCAACCGGTAATAACCCGTTGAAATTACGGGTGCCGGAGCAGAATTCGCATTTTTGATCCGCCTGCAGCCATTGTCCGTACGGCCGGTCACCCTCCCGGAATAACGTCTTTCTGTGATCAGGCAAGGTCATATCGGTCAGATTATTTTCCATAATCTCACTACCCCTGACGGACAGGAAAAAGGGTAATTATTTTTCAACAGTTGCACGGGATGGAAATATTCTTATTTACCGTTCAGTTGACTATGACCGCAGTCACAATACTGAGTGAACAAAGCAAAATACGCTTTCACTCATTCCGCCGGGTGATACAGTGAGCAGACGCGAGGAGTAGCCTCTATTCAGTGGGTTACGTAAAATCGCTGTGCCTGAACACAGTCTCCGCCAGCTTTCTGAGGTACGCGAATACGCAGTAAAACCGCCTGACGCAGAGGCAGTGATATCCCTGCGTATTGACTTCGTTAGCTGGCGTTATTACAGGATATTGTTAATTCGGGCTTTAGTGTTATAGCACCGTCAATGGATAACGGATAACGGATAATCTTTCAGGATGAGAATATGGATAACTCAGGGAAATACGGCCCTTTTAAACCTTCAGTCATCATTACGGCATTATTTTTATCTTCTTCAGCGCTGGCAACCGTCCCGGATTACAGCGTTCTGGGGTTTGAAGCGCCCCGGGAAGGCTTGCTTGGCGATTTGGGAGGCCTGCGTTCGGGACTGCAAGCCCGCGGCTTTACTTATTCTCTCGGCTACCTTAGCCAGACAGCGGTCAATATGGCGGGCGGCTATAACAGCCACAGTAAAGCGGAATATATTGATCAGTTCTCACTGACCTTTAACCAGGATCTGCAAGCCCTGACCGGTATTCCGGATGCAGCGATTGAAGGGAACATCGTCAATCGTAACCATAACAGTAACCTGACCGTCTCGCGTCTGCAAAATCCCTCGATTCCCTTTAACGACCTGGCTCAGGAAAGCTGGGGCGGGCAGTCGATAACCCGTCTTGGCTGGCTGACGTTCTCGCGCAGTTTCCTGGACCACCGGCTCTCCTGGCGGGTGGGACTGATCAATAAGGTTCAGACCTTTGACCAGTCTATCCCGTGTGATTTTCAGGTATTAAGTCAGTGCGGCGGGAAATCCGCCAATGCCATGCTGTGGAATAACTGGAATGTTCATAGCTGGGGCACCACATTGGCTTATAAACTGACACCGGAGTGGACCCTGAAAGCCGGGGTGATGGAACAGAACCCGCGTGTGGCGGATCGCAGCCATGCCTGGAGCTGGTCAACCCGGGGCAGCCGCGGGGCATTATTCCCGGTCGAGGCAGAACTGAAAACGCAGGTCAACGGACTGCCCGGCGTCTACAATCTTGGGGCCTTGCTGACTAATGCCCGTCAGCAGCATCTGTCCCGGGGCGTGTCGCAACAGGATGGCAGCCGCGACCCTCAGGGCTACCTTTCGTACAGTACCACCGGGTTTATCTGGGCATCGGCAAACCAGCAGGTTACCCGTCACGCGGATGATGCGGCCCGCGGGATGAGCGTTTCCTGGAGTGGCAGCTTTTCGGATCAGCGGACTAATCGTGTGCGTATGAGCACTTCTGTGTCGATGCGTTATCGCGGGTTACTGGATGCGCGTCCCGAAGACTGGCTGGGTCTGGGCGTCAGTTACATTAAAATGAGCGGTTACGCGAACGAGCAGTTACGGTTTGCCAGTCAGGGACTGACTCCGGGCGTAAACGGATATCCGGCTATCGGTTATTCGGTGAACGCCGAGCTGTATTATCGTATCCGCGCGACATCCTGGCTGGAAGTGCAGCCGGATATTCAGTACTGGCATAATCCGGGCGGTGCCGGCAGCACGCCGGATGCCTGGGTGGCCGGGCTGAAAACGGTAGTGTCTTTCTAGGGGGATATCTCCCGGCCAGCCCTGCCGGGAGACCCGAATCTCTTCTCCATGCTTAGGCGTCTCTCGTCCGGACAGAGCTACCCTCAGCTCTGCCGGACAGAATTTTTCCCGGGAGTATTTCTGCCGGAGGCGCAGGCCTTGCGGGATCCCCGCAACGGCGATCGGCCATCCTGTGCCGCCCGCTATTTCTGTTCGTCTGCGGCAACCCTCTGTCTGTTATCCACCCTCGCTTCCGGACAGTTCGGGTAGACAGGCACCAGGGTGCTCAGTCGTTAATCCCGGCAGGTTACCCGGCGATAACCCTCTGTCTGATATCCACACTCGCTTCCGGACAGTACGGGCAGACAGGCATCAGGGCGCTCCGCCATTAATCCTAACAAGTTACCCGGCGGCAACCCTCTGTCTGTTACCCACCTTCGCTTCCAGACAGTTCGGGCAGACAGGTACCAGGGCGCTTAGGCGTTAATCCTGGCACGTAGTCCGGCGGCAATCCTCTATCTGTTACCCACACATTGCTTCAGGACAGCGCAGACTGACTGGCACCAGGGCGCTCAGTCGTTACCCCCGGCAGTTTACCCGGCGGCAATCCTCTGTCTGTTACCCACACTGTGCTTCCGGACAGCGCAGACTGACAGGCACCAGGGCGCTTAGGCATTAATCCTGGCACATAGTCCGGTGGCAATCCTCTGTCTGTTACCCACACAGTGCTTCAGGACAGCGCAGACTGACTGGCACCAGGGCGCTCAGTCGTTACCCCCGGCAGTTTACCCGGCGGCAATCCTCTGTCTGTTACCCACACAGTGCTTCCGGACAGTGCTGACAGACAGGCACCAGGGCGCTTAGGCGTTACTCCCACCAGTTTATCCGTGGGCAATCTTCTGCCTATTATCGGCATGTGCTTCCGGACAGTGCTGACGGGTTATGACCCGTTGCGTTTTCTGCCACATAGCAACCCGATAAACAGCGGAGTACCGAGTAACACCGCCATGATCCCGGCCGGGATCTGAAAAGGAAAAATCACCAGCCGGCCGAGGGTATCGGCCACCATCATCAGTACCGCGCCTGTCACTGCCGCGACCGGCAGCGCTACCGTCATCGAACGCAGACCCGTCAGGCTTACCATCCGCGGCGCCAGTAAGCCGATAAAGCTCATCGGCCCGAGCAACAGTGTGGCGCAGGCACTGAGTACCGCACAAAAGATCAGCAATACCGCGGTGACCGGCTGCAGGGCAATGCCCAGCGAGGAGGCGACCTCACGTCCCAGCGTCAGAAGGGTCAGCCAGCGGGAAAAGAGCAATGCCACCGGCAGAGCGACCACCAATAGTAACAGTCCGGTCAGTGCCATCTGCGGCGTTGCCCCCCAGGAAGAGCCCGACAGCCAGCTGATGATCTGGCTGGCATTCGGCGCACCACTTGCCAGCAGGATGCTGATAACGGCTGCCGACAGTGCACTCAGCGCGGTGCCGGCCAGCAGGATCCGCGAAGAAGAGGTCTGCCTGCCCAAAGCAAAGCAGATGATGATCCCCAGGCTCAACAGTGCGCCGGCGAGTGCCGCCGGGAACATGGCTATCCCGGCCGATGCCGGGAAGAACAGCAGCATCAGTACCACCCCGCAGGCCGCACCACTGTTTACCCCCAGCACTTCCGGACTGGCCAGCGGGTTAGCGGTCAGGCGCTGCAGGATAACCCCGGCAATGGCTAATAAACCGCCACAGCTGCCGGCGACCAGGGCCCGCGGCCAGCGGAAAGCCAGTGGATCCTGGAGACTGAAGGTCAGTCCGCTGGCATTTCGTTGCACAGCAAAACAGAACAGTGCCACGCCGACCATCAGCAGTACCAGTAGCGTAACCTTTTTACCGTTCATCGACAGTGTCCGGCGGATCGGTGTCTGCAGGTCCGGCGCGGTCACAAAACGCGCCCGGGCGATGATCCACAACATCAGCGGAATACCGCCGATAGCCGTGATATTGCCGGCCGTAAACTGATATCCCGCCGATTCCGACAATATCGAGAGCTGATCGCAGATCAGCAAAATCAGCGCGCCAAACAGCATCACCCGGAGCATGTGACTGATAAACCGTTGATGCGGGTATAAGCGACAAATCTGCGGGGCAAACAGGCCAATAAACCCGATGATTCCGGCCTGACTGACCGTCCATCCGCTTAACAGTGTCACCAGCGCTAACCCGCCCAGTCGTATCTTCTGACTGCTGCCCCCCAGACTGTCGACGAGGGTATCGGAAAGACGCAGCAGGTTCAGCGCCCGGGAAAACAGTAGTGCTACTAAAGTGGTCAGGATCAGCACCGGTGCCAGTCGGCGCGCTACCGACCAGTCGTTCTGTGCCAGGTTACCGCTGCTCCAGATAAACAGATCCTGCAATTGTTCATGCCGGAACAAGGTCAGCCCGTTTTGCAGGGCAGAGCAGAACAGGCCGATCAGCAACCCAGTCAGTAACAGGGTCAGGGTGGATAACTGACGCTGACGGCTGAGTGCAAAAATAATCAGCATACTTACCGTGGCCCCGGCCAGCGAAAATCCCTGACCGGCCAGCACGCCGCCACCCAGCAATGTGACCAGGGTCAGCCCCAGCTGGGCACCGGAGGCAATCCCCAGCGTGGCCGGTTCCGCCAGCGGATTTTTCAGCAGTAGCTGACACAGCCAGCCGGCAAGGCCCAGCGCGGCCCCGGCCAGCAGAGCAACGGCGATACGCGGCAGAAAGCTGTACTGAAACAGCAGATGCTGTTGCAGCAGAAGATCGGCGGCGGCCGCTGGAGTGAGTTGTGTCATTCCGGCCGGGTGAATGTAATGCAGGGTATTGGTGAGCAATAAGCCCGCGGCACTCAGACACAGCAGAAAAATAAGGAGGATCCCGACAGGTTTACGCATGCCACTCTCCGGCGCTGCGGGCCAGTGCTCCGGCAAAACGCAGGGCAGAACAAAGCCCGCCATAGAGCCATACCGGGTCCAGCAAATAGCGCCGGTGCTGCTGATTAAACGGCATCTGCTGCCAGAGAGGAGAACCGGCAAGGGCGGAGGTGACCGATGCATCATTGTGTGAAAACTGTAAAGCAATATCTGCCTGACAGGTCAGTAACTGTTCGGTCCCGACAATCACACTGCCCCACAGGCTGGTGGCGCCCTGCCAGGCACATTCCAGTCCGGTGGCGGCAAGCACTTCCCCGAACAGGCTGTCCTGTGTCAGCACCAGAACCTGACGCGGGGAAATCAGGGTGAACATCAGGATCCTTTTCCCCGCCATCGGTGCCAGCTGTTGCCGGTATCCGGCCATCTGCTGCGCGAAACCGGCAAGGAACTGTTGTGCCTGAGCCTCCCGGTGAAGGCGTGTGGCCAGTTGCAGGATATTATCCCGGGCAGCATTAAGCAGACTTTTACCCGCCACACGGAAGGCATATTCCCATACCGGAGCAATCTGCTGCAGGCGGGAGACAGGCAATGGCGAGTGTTCCGGCAGGATCAGCAAATCCGGGGCGAGGCTGGCCAGCAGTTCCAGATTCGGTTCGGTGCGTAACCCGAGTTCGGCCACCTGTGGCGGCAGAACCGGTGCCCCTACCCAGTCATCATAGCCCTGAATATCGCTGACAGCGACAGGAGTGAGCCCGAGCGCATACAGGGTTTCGACGGCCGACCATTCCAGCGCGGCCACCCGTAGCACAGCTGCCGGAGGGGCTGCAGCAACAACGCCGGCGGGGAGGGCGGCTGCGGCCAGTAACAGCGCCGATCGGCCCAGCATCTGACGGCGGGTCAGCATCGGTGTGTGGTGGTCAGGCAGGTGATTATCTGACATAACTGATGAGATCCCCGTTCTCCGGCTGGCGGATGATGCCCATGGCAACACCATAGATGTGTTCCAGTTGCTGTTCTGTCATCAGTTCACTGACACCGCCCTGGAAGATTTTTTCGCCCTGGCGCAGCGCAATAAATTCATCACAAAAGCGTGCTGCCATATTGATATCGTGCAGCACCATGATCACGGTTAACTGCCGCTGCCGTGAGAGATCGCGGATGACGGACAGCACCTCTTTCTGATGGGCAATATCCAGCGCCGACGTGGGTTCATCCAGCAGCAGGCAATGGCTGCCCTGAACCACACACATGGCAATCCAGGCCCGCTGCCTCTCCCCGCCGGATAACTGCTCGATCGGATGGCTGGCCTGCCGGGTCAGCGATACGCTTTCGATGGCCCGGGCGATGATCTCTCTGTCTTCATCGGTGACCCGGCCGAGCGCCCCGTGCCAGGCATAGCGTCCCAGAGCCACCAGTTCAGTGACGGTCATCCCTTCAGTTACCGGCAGGTGTTGGGGAAGATAGGCCACCTGACGGGCGAATTCGCGGGCACCCCACTGGTGAAGGGGTTTGCCCCGCCAGCTAATCTCCCCGCCGAATTCCGGATTCTGCCGGCTCAGCAGTTTAATCAGGGTCGATTTCCCGGAGCCGTTATGACCGATTAAACCGGTCACACGCCGGGGGGTAAATTCCAGGGACAGGGGGCTGAGTAACTGCCGGTTATCTATCGATACCCGGGCCTGATGCAGGCGAAATGTCGCTTCCGGCTGTGCCGGGGGGATACTTTTCACGGGGTCTCTCCGGAATTAATGTTTACCGCATTTTTCCAGCGGGCAGGAGGCACATTTACTGTGTTCATCCAGCCGGAAGATTAGACAACAATGGCGGCGTTCGGTTTTATCTCCGCCGTCAGGCGTTTTCACCGTGCGTAAGGGGGTTTTCAGGCGGTTAATACTGCCGTCGGCGAAATGGCTGGCAGAAAACAGATTCTGTAATATCCGCACATCGGCCGCTTTACTGTCGGCCTGCTGCATGCCCTGCCATAAGCGCACCGCGGCATTGCTCCAGAACACCGTCAGATTATTCCCCGCCAGCGAAGAGAGGGTCTGACAGACCGGGGCAATAAACTGACAGATTAACTGGTCCGTCAGCTGATGTTGCTGAGCCGATGTCAGCCCGCACAGCGGTTCCCCCCGCAGATGCCAGCGTTCCGGACAACCCGCGGCATTCAGCGCCAGCTGACCATTAAACTCCCACAGCGGGCAGGCCTGCTGCTGACTGCATAATTGGTCGGCCCAGCTGATCAGTGCATCCGCAAAAAACCATTGCGACCACAGCGACAGCCAGGCGACTTTACGGGCAGGGGACCTGGCCGCCCAGTCGCCCGGAAGCAGGGCCTCAAACTGATGCGGGTGGCAGAGAATACTGGCCGGAACGTCAGTCAGTGCTGCGCTCGCAGAAGTGTGGGGTAAAGGCATGACGTTATTCCATCACTGACGGTAAATATCCCGGAATAATAATGCAAATGATAAAGAGTTACATTACTATCTTGGCGTTTGCAGCACTTTTCAGGGACTTTGTCGTGGCGGGACGCCCCCGGACGACAAAATATTTTCCAAAACATCCAGTTCGCAGGTTGAAACAATGTACAAAAATTCCCCGCTCTTCCGCCCGCATGCCCTCCGTCAGGCGATGCTGATTGCACTGATACCGGTCAGTCCCCAGGTTCTGGCCGCCGGTAGCGACACGCAGGCCCGGCCTCAGACCCTGGTCGTGACCGCCAGACCGCAGGCCGTGGGGACAAATAACGGGCAGGATCCGGTACCGGCGTTCCTGGACGGGGGGATTGCCAACGGTGCAAGGCTGGGGGTGCTGGGAGAACAGAAATCGCTGGATGTTCCTTTCAGTGTGATCAGCTATACCTCGACGCTGCTGGACGCTCAGCAGGCCCGCACGCTGCAGGACGTGGTGAAGAATGACGCCTCTGTCCAGAGTGTGCGTGGTTATGGAAACTTTTCACAGGGCTTTCGTATCCGTGGATTTGATCTGTACGGGGATGATATCAGCCTGAACGGGTTATATGGCGTTTTACCCCGGCAGATCCTGCCGCTGGAGGATGTGGACAGGGTGGAGCTGATAAAAGGTGCCAGCACCTTTATGAACGGTGTCCCGGCCGCCGGGACCGGGGTCGGAGGGATCATCAACATTGAATCGAAACACGCCACGGCTTCTCCTGTCCGTCGTCTGAATGTGGACTATAACTCGCGCAGTCAGCCCGGGATCAGTGCCGATGTCGGTCAGCGATTCGGGGACAATGACCAGTTTGGCGTCCGGGCGAATGTGGTTCACCGGGAAGGTGAAACCGCAATCCGTCATGAAAAAGACCGGACCACGGCCGCTTTTCTGGGCCTGGATTACCACGGCGACAGGTTCGACAGTTCACTAGACCTGGGGTATGTGGAGTCGACGATCCATAATGGTCGTGCCGGGATCAAACTGGATGAGACCATGACCTCGTTGCCGGCGGCACCGGATCCGCGAACCAACTATGCACAGCGCTGGAATTATGCCGACCTGACCACCCGTTACGCGATGCTGAAAAATGACTATCACCTGACGCCGGACTGGGTGTTCTACAGTGCCATTGGCGGCAGCCACACCAACGAATGGTCCGCCAGTGCCTCTCCGGTGGTCTATAACCTGGCCGGTGATTCTAAGATGTCCCTGCTGAATACTCATTACACCGCAGATACCCTCAGCGGGATGGCCGGTGTGCGCGGGAAATTCCATACCGGCGACGTCAGTCACCAGGTCAACCTCGGGTATTCCGGGATCTATAACCGGGCAGGTAATGCTTACCAGATGACCGGGAACTTTACCGGGCCGAATATTTATCATCCGTCTGAGGTGGAACCGACCGGAATTATTTATACCGGCGGCAATATGTCGGCGCCTTCGGTCCGCAGCCGGACAGCGAATAACGGTATGTCGTTCTCCGATACCGTCGGGGTGCTGGATGACCGCCTACTGTTCACTGCCGGGGCCAGATACCAGAAATTACGTATCCGCAACTATGAATATACTGGCGCAGAAGACCCGAACGGCGCATTCGACGCGCACCGCTGGTCGCCGGTGTATGGTGCGGTCTGGAAAGCCCGTGACTGGTTATCGTTGTATACAAACCATATCGAGGCCCTTCAGGCCGCGAATGCCGCGCCTTTTAATGCCTCCAATGCCGGGAAGATCACCGGTATCGGCCGCACCCGGCAAAATGAGGTCGGGCTGAAAGTTCAGGGTGACCGGTTCGGTGGCAACCTGGCGCTGTTCGATATGCGCAAAATGGCCGGCGTGCTGGGCAGTGACGGGGTGTACCGTCTGGCCGGAGAGCAGCGTAACCAGGGGGTGGAACTGAATGTCTTCGGTGAACCGGTGCTGGGCTGGCGGGTGAATGCCGGCACGACCTGGCTGAAGCCGGTAATGAATAATATTTACGGACCGGCAAACGGTAAGGATGCGGTGGGTGTACCGCGTAACCAGTGGCGGCTATATACGGAGTATGATGTGCCGGGTCTGCAGGGCGTGACGGTTAACGGCACCCTGATGCATACCAGCCATCAGTATGCGGACAGTGAGAATAACCTGCGTATGCCGGCCTGGACGCGGCTGGATCTCGGCGTTCAGTATGCGATGCCGTGGCAGCAAACACGCCTGACCTGGCGTGCCGGGGTAGAAAACGTCACCAATGCGAAATACTGGCAAACCATTGGTCAGGACAGTGGCTATCTGACCCAGGGTGACCCTCGTACCCTGAAGTTATCGCTGAGTGTGGATTTCTGATCACTGCATTGATTATCCTTTCTCTTCCCGCCCGCCTGTGCTGGCGGGAATTTTTTGCAGAAGACTATGTTATTACTTAAATGTTGTTACTCAAATGTTGTTACTTAAATCGGTTCTGAAACACCATCTGCCGGCGATGACCGGGATTATCCTGCTAAATCTGCTCAGTGCCTGTCTGGGTATTTTTACCATCTCCTATATTAACCAGTCGCTGGTGCAGGAAAGCTCACCACAAACCGGGCTCGCAAAACTGGCTGGCTTACTGATCGCCTTATTGCTGGTGACGCTGGCGGCCCAGTGGACACTGACCGCACTGGGACACCACTTTATCTGGAAGAAACGCAGCCGGATGGTCCTGCAACTGCTGGGCATGTCTCCGGACAGGCTGGAGCAACAGGGCCACGGCGAGTTGCTGTCGATGCTGGGGCCGGATATCCGTAACATTACGCTGGCATTTGTCCGTCTGCCGGAGCTTATTCAGGGGATCGTACTGGGGGTCGTCGCTATCGGCTATCTCGGCTATCTTTCTCTGCCGGTGCTGGCCATTGTCATGATCTGGATGGGGCTGACCTTTTATTCCGGTTACCGGATGGTGGCGCGGGTTTACCTGCACCTGCGGGAAGTACGCAACTATGAAACCGATCTGCAGGATGCCTTCCAGGTAGTGATCCACGGTAATAAAGAGCTGGCGCTCGATCCGGCCCGGGCCCGGCATTTCTATGAAAACGACTACCAGCAGGCGGCGCTCGGCTACCGGCAGCATATTATCCGTGCCGACAGCTTCCACCTCTCGGCCATTAACTGGTCCAATATCATGATGCTGGGGTTAATAGGCCTGATCTTCCTGGCTTCACAGGCCATGGGCTGGATTTCCGGCACCGTGGCAACCTCGTTTTCCCTGACGGTATTATTCCTGCGCTCTCCGCTGCTGCAGGCTATCGGGGCCTGGCCGACATTACTGAGCGGTGAACTGGCATTTAAAAAAATTGGCGGGATGCTCGCCGCGGATCAGGAAATACTGCCGGACACAGACGTGTCGCTGCCTGCCGGCTGGCAGACCCTGCGTTGGGAGAATCTGAGCTGGCATTACCCGCAATCCGGTTTCAGTGTCGGGCCGGTCACGACCCGGCTGAATCGTGGTGAAATCGTGTTTATCATCGGGGCCAACGGCTCCGGAAAATCGACCCTCAGTCAGATGCTGACCGGCTTGTATGCCAGCCCCGGGGCCGGCGTGTGGCTGGATGATCAGCCACTGACTACCGCAGCGCTGAAATCCTTGTTTTCGGTGGTATTTACCCGGCCTTATCTGTTTAAAACCGTGTTTGTGTCGCCGGAAAGCGGGGATAACGCGTTAGCTGAACTGTGGCTGGATAAACTCGGCCTGGCGGGAAAGGTCAGTATTGAAAATAATCAGCTGTCCACGCTGGACCTGTCGCAGGGCCAGAAGAAGCGGGTGGCGCTGTTGCTGGCCCTGGCCGCCCGCCGCGATATCCTGTTTCTTGACGAATGGGCCGCCGAGCAGGACCCGCAGTTCAGACGCTATTTTTACCGCGAGTTATTGCCCTGGTTCCGGGCGCAGGGCAAAACCCTGATGATTATCAGTCACGATGATGATTATTTCGATGTTGCCGACAGGGTCCTGGAAATGCATCAGGGGCAGTTACGTGAACTGACGGCGGAACAGCGGGACAATGCCTCGCGGGACGTGATTTCTCAACTGGGGCGATAGGGCAGACTGCCCGACAGGCGATATCCTCCCGGCCGGAGGGCGTGGCGACGGCGGCTTCCGGGAGGGATCAGAGCCCGGAGGCTATCAATATAACCCCCTCAGAGCGATAAATATTAAAATCATGGGTCAGACAGATTACACTGCCCGGGTAAGGCTTTGACGTCCTGTGTTTTAGCCAGATCCGGAGAGTGTGCTTATTGCTTAAAAAATTTGTCCATCCATTTTTACTCTATCGGGGATTACCGACCGATATCTATTTCCTCGCGCTGGCAAGATTTATACTCGGGCTGGGTAATTTTATTATTCCCTTTCTCTTCCTGTTACTTACCCTGACGCTGGGTTATTCAGCGACAACCGCCGGGGAATTAGCGATGGGGGTAACGTTATTCTATTTGATCGGCAATTTTTCAGGGGGGAAGCTTTCTGATGCCCTGGGCCATAAAATCGTTATGGTGTCTGGCGAATTCACCGGTTCGGCGGGACTTATACTGAGCAGTTTTTTCCATGACTGGCATCTGATGCTGCCTGTCTGGCTTTTTATCAGTTATTTTTTCTTCGGAATTGCACTTCCCGCGAGTAATGCACTGGTGGCAGATTTATCGACCGAGGAAAACAGAAATGCCGTGATATCCCTAAGCTACCTTTCTTATAATTTAGGTTCCGGAGTGGGACCCGTCGTGGCGGGGTATCTGTTCCGCAGTCATCCGGGCTGGATTTTTTTCGGCAATGGTTTGGCCGGAGTCATCGGTATTTTGATCGTTTTATTGGGTGTCAGTCGGCGACGCGATCCTCAAATGACACCCGGCTCAGACCCGGCAGCCCCTGAAAAAGTGATCGGGGGGCCGGTATGGCAGGTATTAAAAGCGCGGCCCTGGCTACTGGTTTTCGGCGTTTTGTGCACTTTTCTCTGGTTTACCTTAAATCAGATGACGATAACCACCCCGCTTTTTCTGGCCCATCGTTATGGTGAGAACGGTCCCTTGTTATTTGGTCAGCTGATGACCTTTGCCAGTCTACTGGTGGTGATTATCACTCCGGTGCTGATAAGAATGACCCGGAATACATGCGAAATAAAAAGCCTTGCGGTTGCCGGTATTCTGTTTGCCGCAGGCTACTTACTCGTCATGTTATTTAGCCCGATCGCGATGCAGTTTGTGGCATGGTTTTTCCTCTCTGCAGGTGAAGTGTTGCTGTTAACGAAAGAAGGCGTGTATTTAGCTAATCAATCCCCGGTGAGTCATCGCGGGCGTATAAACAGCATAATGACGACGATGCGGAGTTTAGGATTGATGCCTGCCTGCATTCTGATGGGGGCCTGCATTCAATATTTCGGATATATTGCGACCTGGTGGGTGATCATCATCATTGCTCTGATTACAGCGGCGGCTTTACTTCTGTTGTCATATCATCAAAAACAATCCGGATCTGCCGGTTCGCCGGAAGATGTTAATTAACCGGAATACGGTGATGTCATCAGTAATACCGGCCTCGCTGAGTAACCTTGAAATTACTGCGGATGAGGGTCGGAAATATCCTGCCCTCTGTCATAGGTTTTTCATCTGACGACGCGTGGCTCATCTGTCGGTAGCTGGATAAATTTTCTGATCCGCCCCCCCTCAGACTGACAAATTGTTCTTACGTTTTTATCGTGGACTGTTATTGTGAACCGGACAGAAAAACAGAAAGATCATTCTAAGAGAGAGCACAATGTCTGAAAATATCATCCCGGGAATCAAAGCGTACGAAGACGAAATGGTGGCCATACGCCGTCATCTCCATGCACATCCGGAACTGAGCCTGCAGGAATTTGCCACCAGCCAGTTTGTGGCAGATAAACTCAGCGAATGGGGTTATCAGGTTACCCGGGAAATAGGGAAAACGGGGCTGGTGGGAACGCTGAAAAAAGGGACTTCCGATAAGGCCATAGGGTTACGTGCGGATATGGATGCGCTGCCAATCCATGAAACCACGGGGCTAAGTTATGCCAGTACCCGGCCGGGCGTGATGCATGCCTGCGGACATGACGGTCATACGACGATTTTACTCTCGGCCGCCCGGTACCTGGCCAGTGCGGAATGTGAGTTCAATGGCACCGTTCATCTGATCTTTCAGCCGGCAGAAGAGGCCATCGGCGGTGCAGATTTAATGATCCGCGACGGACTGTTCAGTCGTTTCCCCTGCGATGCGGTCTATGCGCTGCATAACCGCCCGGGTTTACCGGCGGGGAAACTGGGGTTCTATGCCGGTCACTTTATGGCGTCTGCTGACACGGTAAAAATTATCCTGACCGGCAAAGGTGGTCACGGTGCTCATCCGGCAGGGACCATTGACCCGATCGTGGTGGCGGCATCACTGGTGATGTCGTTACAGACAATTGTGTCACGTAACGTTACCCCGGGAGAGACGGCGATTGTCACGGTCGGTACCCTGCATGCCGGCATTGCCTCCAACGTGATCCCGGAAACTGCCGAAATGGAACTGACGGTCAGGGCGATGAAGCCCGAAATCCGCGACCTGCTGATCCAACGGATACACACCCTGGCCACCTCAACGGCGCAAAGTTTCGGGGCGACGGCGACGGTGGAAGTCTATGAGTCCTATCCGGTGCTGACCAACAGTGAAAAAGAGACGGCAGACGCCCGGGCATTAGCCATTGAAGTTTTCGGTCCGCAGGCGGTGGAAGAGTCTATCCGGCCTTCCACCGGCAGTGAGGATTTTTCGTTTATGCTGGAAAAACGGCCCGGCACTTATTTCCTGCTGGGGAATGACGGGGAAGAGAAACAAGGGTGCTTTTTGCATAATTCCGGCTACGACTTTAATGACGGGATCATCTCTGTAGGGGCCACGTTCTTTGTCAGCCTGGTTCGTCAGCACTGCCGGTAATACCTCCGGGAACGGGAACGGGCACTGGCCAGCCACCGTTTCGTGTGGCCGGCCAGGACTATTACATTTTCGGGTAGACGCTGAACGTAAAGTATTTCTTCTCGATACGCTGATACTCCCCATTGCTATGGATTGCAGCGATGGCATTATTAATCAGTGTCATGCGCTGAGTATCCCCTTTGCGAAGCCCGACACCGGAACCTGTGCCGAAAAAGGTTTTATCATCAGGCTGTGCGCTGACGATGAAGTCTTTTCCCTGCGGGGTGTTCAGAAAACCGGTATCTGCCGTGACGGCATCGGTCAGGGTGCCGTCCAGCCGGCCGGCCAGCAGGTCAGGGTAGATCTGCCCCTGGTTCGGGTAAGAGACCACCTGTACGCCTGCCGGAGCCCATTTCGCCTTCGCCCAGGCCTCCTGGGTGGTGCCCTGGGCGACACCGATAGTTTTACCTTTCAGGCTTGCCAGGTTATCGGTGATATTGCTGCCTTTAGCGACCACCAGGGCGTTAGGCGTGTGGTAAATCATGTCAGAAAACGCGATTTCTTTTTCACGTTTTTCGGTCCTCGACATTGATGACAGAATAGCATCAAATTTGCGGGCCTTCAGGGCCGGGATCAGTCCATCAAAACCCAGCTCGGTCCATTCACATTTTACTTTCGCCTGCTGGCAGATAGCATTCCCCACATCGATATCAAAACCCTGTAATGCGCCGTCTGCCGATTTAAATTCGAAGGGCGGGAACGTCGGGTCCACACCAAAACGTAAAACTTCTTCAGCGTGCGCCGTGCTGCCGGCACAATAAAGCGCGGCAAGACACAATCCGGATATAATTTTTCTCATGGTTTTCTGTTTCCCTGTGTAATGGAGACGTATAAATTATCAGCGTCCTGATCCCGTCACCGGACCGGTGCTCTTTCGTTATACCTCATATCGTTATACCGCGTAGTGTCTGTCCATAACGACAACCTCTCTGAGAGTAATTCAATCCCGGGGATTGGACAAATAATACTTTTTCGAAAGATTTTTGGTGAAATTTAACCGTGGTATTCAGGATTCATGGATAAGAAAAACTTATTTCAGGCGCGGGTTTATGTGCCTCGGAAATAACGTTGTGCAGCGGTTACTCATAGTTTCGCGGCCCGGCATCTGAAAGAGAAATATATCCAGACAACATTTTATTAAACGTGGTCAGCCTGAATGACTGCCAGCCCTGGCTAACGCGTTATTTATTCCGGAGAGGTTAATAACGGTTTCACGGCCCGATGATCGAAAAGAGAAAACTGTCCGGAGTCACAGACCGGGGGTTATTAAGCGCGATCAGCCTGAATGACTGCCAGCCCTGGCTAACGCGGTATTTGTTCCGGAGAGGTTAATAACGGTTTTATGACCCGATGATCGAAAAGAGAAAGCTGTCCGGAGTCACAGACCGGGGGTTATTAAGCGCAATCAGCCTGAATGACTGCCAGCTATCACTGCCGTGTTGATAATTACCGCGTTTAAGTAACAGGGCAAAGTGGTGCTGTACCCGGAAGATTGACTGACGGTTCGGTCAACAGGATGTCACCGTGCGTCACTCCGCGGCCCGGCACCGTTATCTGTTCGCGCCAACGGTATAAAGACAGTGTTACTGCGGTATAGGGAGACGCTATACAGACCGTAAACCCCATACCCGGGATACCGGCAAACCCGGCGCGGAGTATTACGCCCCGGGTACGGCACCGGAATAGCGGGCCGTATAAGCTGCTGTCAGCGGGTGATAAAGAGAGCTTCCCTGATCCGGACTCCACGCGGAGCCAATCTGTCCGCGTGGAGTTCGTCACAGACTCTGGCTTACCGCTGCCGGCGACGTGACTTCAGTATCCCGCCGCCGATCACCAGCACAATAACCACCACCAGCAGGGCGATCATCCCGCCTTTCGCGATCGCCAGTAACGGGGAAGGCGCCCCCCCGTTACGCAGTGTGTTTACCCGTTCCGGCGTGGTCCGGACGCCGGCATCCCCGTCATTTTTAAATAAATAATTCACCAGTGTTGCCACTTGCTGATCATTCATGACCGTTCTGAAGGCCGGCATGGCTTGTCCGCTGGCGGGCGTTAATCCGTCGAGGATCGCCATCACCGCATTATCCGCGACGGGGCGGCGAAAGGCGGCATTATTGTACAGCGCCGGTAGTCCGTGACTGCCCTGACCAGACACCTGATGACAGGTGGAGCAATGTTCCGCATACAGTCGGGCGCCTTGCGATGCGCTCCCGTTCATCAGTCCGACATCAGAGATCAATGGCCGCGTGGCAGCAAGGCGTCCCGGGGGCGCATTGGCAGACTGCGGCTTCACTCCTTGCAGATAAGTGACGATCGCATGAATATCGGCGGCGGATAATTTGCTGAAACTCTTATCAATGGCTTCCAGCATCGGGCCACCGGCCTGCGACCCGGTTGGCGAGCGTCCGGTCTGCAGGTAGCTGGCAATATCACCGGCTGACCACTGACCGATCCCGGCCTGTTTATCGGGGGTGATATTGGGGGCATACCAGGTGCCCAGCGATGCCCCTGCCAGTGCCTGACCGGACTGTTCAGCCATCAGGAAATTCCTGGGGGTATGGCAGGTTGAGCAGTGTGCCAGCCCCTGAACCAGGTAGGCTCCACGGTTCCATTCGGCAGAGTGACCTGCATCGGCCACAAAGGGCGCTGCCCGGGCATACAGACTATCCCACACCGCCATAGAGAACCGGAGATTAAACGGAAAAGGCAGGGCGGTTGTCTGTGGACGGACGTCAACCGGCGCAACGCCCTGCATAAAATAGGTATACAGTGCTTTCATGTCACCGTCGGTGATCACCGCATAGGAGGTATAAGGCATTGCCGGATAGAGACGAGCCCCGTCGCGGCGTATTCCCTGGCGGACCGCCCGTTCAAAGTCGGTCAGTGAATACCGGCCGATACCGGCCGTCTCCGAAGGGGTGATATTGGTACTGATAATGTTACCTATCGGGGTGTTAATCGCCAGACCGCCGGCAAAAGGTTTACCTCCCGGGGCGGTGTGGCAGGCGGCACAGTCCCCGGCGACCGCGAGGTATTCTCCCTGTTTTACCAGAGCCTGACCGTCGTTATCCGCCGCACCGGCGGGTTGCCCGAACAGGATCCCGCTCAGTGCGGCGGCAATACTCAGAGAAAGCAATTTTTTCATCGGAGCCTCCCTTAAATTTTGCCGAGAATCGCGTCTGCGGTACGTAACCCCAGCGCACAGGCGGTGAGTGTCGAATTGGCGGTGGCGACGGTCGGCATCACCCCGGTAGAGACCATATAAAGATTGTCATACTCCCAGGCCCTGCCGACCGGGTTGGTAACCGATGTCCGTTCATCGCTACCCATCGCCAGCGTGCCGGTAATGTGCTGGTTATTGCTATAGACCCCGGGCGCGGAATAACGCACATTAGTGGCCCCCAGCATGGCGGCGATATCCGCATATACCGCCAGCGAGTGCTGCATACCTTTATGCACATAATCATCGAAGGAATAGGAAAAAGCCGGCACGGGCAGGCCGAGGGCATCCTTTTTGCGGGTACTGAGCAGAGTACGGTTTTTCGGATCCGGCAACTGTTCCAGCACATTTTTAATACTCAGTTCATGGGAGGCGCGGTAAGTGATCGCGTTGTCCAGTGCTGCACCGGTCAGCCCCTCCCTGATAGCCCCGGCGGTGACACCGGCCACCCGGGACGAGTTAGAAATATCGATACGGAAAGCCGCAGAGTCGGTACGGAAGGCCCCGTCACGCAGTTGCTGGATAGATGACGGGCTCATCGGACCGCGGCCCGGCCACAGAGGCTCATCCACATAAAATGTTGCCGAATTGGAGGGGTGATCCATCAGATGACGGCCGAGCTGATCGTTGTTGTTACACAACCCGTTAGGATTGCGGGCGTCTGCCGATAACATCAGAATACGCGGGGTTTCGATAGCGTTCGCCGCCAGCACAAACACTTCGGCCTCAACCCGATGTGAAACCTTATCCCAATCGTAATAGTGCAGTGCGGTAATCTTCCCTTTATCGTTATGCTCCAGTTTGTACACCACGGCATGGGTTTTCAGTGTCACTCCGGCCATTTCAGCCGCCGCCGCGGCGATCCCGCCATGGTATTGGGCATCGATCGGGCAGATGGGCATACAGTTATTATTACCACAACACTGCGGCCGGCCGTCATAAGGGACGGAATTACGGCCGGTGGTATTCGTCAGCACTTCATACTTAGGGGCCAGTCGTGCTATGACCCGCTGCTCCAGATAAGAAGGTGTCACCCCCTCCATAGGATAAGGATGTGTGCGCGGTGAATATTTCGCCATTGCTGCCGGCCCGGAGACGCCCCACAGCAATTCCGCCTCGTAATAATAGGGCTCCAGATCCTGATAACTGATAGGCCAGTCACGGCCCACCCCGTATTGAGATTTAATGCGGAAATCATTCGGCACTAAGCGCCAGGCCTGGGCAGCCCAGTGCCAGCTGGTTCCCCCGACGACGCGCAGATATTCCGGTTTATAGTCCTCCGGCCCGGTTTGATCCAGATAGCCATTATCCTGCGGTTTGTAATCGGGAAACGGGGCGATTTCTGAATTCGGGTAGGGGGCGACAAGGTCATCCTTACGGGCGGAATGACGAAAGTTAGTGACAATCTGGTCGCGCTGGATACGTGGCCCGGCTTCCAGCATCAGTACCTGCCGGCCGGCGAGGGCCAGTTTTCTTGCGGTCAGTGCCCCGACAACACCGGAGCCGACAACAACAACATCGGTTGAAAGAGTTTCAGACATGCTCAGTTCTCTGTTTAATCAGAAGAGGACGCGGCGAAAGAGGCAGCGTCAAAAAGGTTTGGCCGCCCAGCTGCCATACGTACCGTAGGCGTAGGTCGGCGGATTCAGGACGGGGGCGACATCCTGATTGGCCAGTGCGCTGGTATAAGCCACACAAATTGCCCGGGCGCCGCTACCGGCAATCCCCAGGTACCAGCCGGTCAGAATGAGTGCCGGCAATCCGGCGAGGTCGCTGACCTGACTGTTTGCCGGTAACCGGCGGCTGATCTCTGCCGCCGGAACAGAATTGCGGGTGATCCACTGATTCAGCCGGCTAAGTTGTTGCGGAAAATCAGCATCGGTTTTCACAAATGCATCAAACAGTGCCGTACCGAAATCGTCAGGCAGGGTATTTCGCCCGGTCAGATACCGGGAAATAAGCGCAAAATCATCATTCACAGGACCGGCTGCGTACGCCGGTAACATCCCCGCGGGCAATAATGCAGTGGCGGCCAGTGCGCCCATACCCTGTAACATTCGCCGTCGCGACAGATGTGCTAAAAATTCCATGATCAGGACCCCTGAGTCAGCTAAGGTTAAATATTAAAATAATTAATGTTGTGGTATTTATCAGTGGGCTAATAATTCCCACGCAAATAGTCACCATTAAAAGTATAAGCACCCCGGAGGCGTGAGGTTATTATTTTGTTAACACAGTAGCCGTCCTGACAGGTCCGGATGAGAATGGATACCATCCTGCAGGGAGAGAACATTGCCGGGAAAAAAAACTTCCGGGGAATTATCTGATAAAAATAAGAGAGTTAATCTGACAGGTGTCATGGGTGTCTTCCGCTACCATAACGGGGAGACAGCACCGCAAGCAGTTAATAAAAATGTTACATTTCATTGCCGAGCCGGTCATGACAGTGGGATTGACCGTCTGGTAATCGCTGGAAAAACTTCATGCCGACGGTATATCAGGACGTTAACGTTAACACTCCTGTTTGTTATTTATAAATTAAACTTAACAATATATGCGGGATATTGATGCGAAGGGTACCAGCGCCGGGCGCCTGTGGTAAGGAAATTCTGTGCTAAGTGCAGGCTGGCCCTGCGGCGGACACAGAAACGGAGCCAGGATGACAAGATGATAGCCGGCAGGCGATGGCGCAGATTCAACCGCAACACATTCTGTCACAGAAGGCAGATAGCAGATGATTCAACTCCGCCAGAGAATGACCAACGGGCTGCACGCGACTACAAATTCAGCGGTACCCGGCAGCAGATAAATTGTAAATATTGAGGAACAGTATTGAAACTTTTCGACTATCTGAAAATGGTCATTCCGGATCTGACCCCCGACAACAGTAAAGTACATCTTGCGCAACTGAATGATTATAAAGAGGACCCTCTGGTTAAATTCCGTGAAGGGACTTTCGATGCCTGGCAATGCTGGCAGAAGCGCTTAGAGTTTAGCCGCAGATATGTCGTCTCACTGATCCGTGTACCGGGAACCGGGACCTGGTTGTTTGCGGGCGTATTCCTGCAGATCGGTCATTCTGAAAAACAGGCCTGTCCGGACCGTGAAGAACAGTATTATCAGTACCGTCTGCAAATTGTTCCCGCGGGTGAGGAATATGCGGGAAGAATGTATATCAGTTTCAGGAACACAGCCCGCAACTTTATTCGTCGTGGTGACAGTATTGGTAACGATCTGATCGTCAATGAAATCTCTCCGGTACGTCTGACCTTCGGTGAATTCCCCGGTTACCGGAATGTGATCTTGGATATGAACAGTATCGGTGCAATCCTCCGCCTTAATCTGCAATCCTGGCGTACTGCACTCTCTGTGGTTAAAGGCATCTATGTATTAACCGACAGGGACGAGGGAAAGCTCTACATAGGGCAAGCCGGAGGAAGCGAAGGGATTTGGGGCAGGTGGAAAGACTATTTTGATTCCGGGCATGGCGGGAATGTCGGGCTTAAGGAAACATTCGGGCCACGTGATGAACAGCGCCTGCAGAATATCACCTTTGCAATCCTGGAAGTACTCGATCCTAATGCTGAAGACGGCGAAATCAATCGTCGCGAAACGCACTGGAAACAGATCCTGTTATCGCGGGAGTTTGGCCATAACCGTAATTAAGCGGGTGAAGATAGTTTACTGAGTATTCAACCTATCCTGGCACCTGTGCCTGAGGCTAACGCAGGTCATGCCTATTGATCAAAACCCGGGCCGTGATCTGTGCCGCCGGGGTCTGGACCTCGCTGTTTTGCCGCCGGCATGGCCTCGAATTGCCGCTGGGGAATGTGATAGGCACGGCTTTCCGTACCCATCCCATTGACCAGGTGGTGAAAGCACCGTTTTATACCGGCAGTTTCGCCTGCCGGCCACAGGCGGATGGCGGTTATACCGTCTCTGTCTCCGGGAAAGGGCGGCTGGAACCGGGCTTCCAGGGGCTGAAGTACAGCCGGCAGTTCCTTCAGACGTTCCGTGCACGCCGTAAAAATTTAACCGTCTCGCCGGGGTTGTCTGCGTTTATCCGCGGTCCGGAAACCCTGGCGCGCTGGTCAATGGAGGCGGTCTCACCGTTTGAGGCCGTCAGGATCCTCGATCCGCAAGCCGATCATGACATGGTCAGACAAGGGCTGGCGGCGATGGTCAAAGAATTTCCTGCCTTACAGGGGCTGCGTGTGTCACAGTCCTGGGGCGGGATGATAGACAGTACCCCGGATGCTATCCCGGTGATCTCAACCGTCAGGCAGATCCCGGGGCTGGTCCTTTCCGCCGGCTACAGCGGCCACGGCTTCGGTATCGGTCCGGGCGCGGGCCGGCTGGCGGCCGATTTAGTGACCGGGGATACCCCGATTGTTGACCCCGCACCTTATCGCTACTCACGTCTGGTTGACGGCAGTGATCTTGATGCACCGGGAATGATGTAAGGAGAAAGAATGAGCATTGTATTGCGTCAGATGAATGAAAACGATACGGAAACCGGCTACCAGCTGAGTCAGCAGGTGAAATGGCCCCACCGCCGGGAAGACTGGCTGCAGGCGTACCGGTTAGGGGAAGGGCTGGTGGCAACCGAGGCCGGTAAAACGGTCGGCTGTGCCCTAATCTGGCACTGGGGCGGATCTCATACCCTCGGGCTGGTGATTGTCGACCCTCTGTGTCAGGGGCGCGGCATCGGTAAATTATTGATGGAGGGGTTACTGGAGAAATCGCCCGGGGGCATGGTCCGGCTACATGCAACCGAAATGGGTAAAGGTCTGTACGAAAAATACGGGTTCAGGCAGCAGTCACCCATGCATCAGCATCAGTCAGCCTCTTTACCGCCGTTTCCGGCCGCGACCCTCGCGCCCGGGCAGCGGTTACGGGCGGCGACTGCCGATGATTTACCCCGTCTGATTGACTATGACTACAGTGCCCACGGATTACGGCGGACAGCACTGTATGAGGATTTAGCCGGCTCCTCAGAATTCATCACCGTACTGGAGAGCGGAGATGAGATGGCAGGCTTTGCTGTGGTCAGACGCTTTGGCCGGGGTTACGTGGTCGGTCCACTACTGGCCCGTGACGAAGCCGCCGCCAGAACCCTGTTCTGTGACTGTGCCGCCAGATTACAGGATGAATTTGTACGTATCGATACGCAGGGCGAATGGCCGTTCTCTCTCTGGCTGAAGGCTCAGGGGATGCCGGTGGTGGATGCACCGGTGATGATGATCCGTGGTACCCCCTGGCAGAAGCAGCCGGATGCCTTTCTCGATTTTGGACTATTTTCACAGGCGTTGGGCTAATGAGTATTGTCTATTATTCAGATCAACAACGCGGCCTTATCTGGAAAGCCTGGCTGGCGGAGCACGCACCGGATCTGCCATTTTATCTCTGGCCTGAGACCGGCGACCCGCAACAGGTCAGTTATCTGGTGACCTGGACGGTGCCGGAAAACCTGAGTGAGCGTTTCCCGAACCTGAAAGTGATTTTCTCGGTGGGCGCGGGGGCGGATCAGTTTGATTATTCGCGTCTGCCCCCGGACGTCCGCGTCGTCAGGATGATTGAACCTGGCATCGCACAAAGTATGACGGCGTATATCACTTTCTCGGTACTGGCGCTGCACCGTGAAATACCGATGTATCTTCGCCAGCAGCAAAATAGGGAATGGAAAAAAGGACGGATCCTTCCGACAGAGACCCGTCGGGTCGGTATTATGGGGCTGGGAACTCTGGGGGAGGCCGCCGCCCGGCAACTGCTTTCTCTGGGGTTTCACTGTTCAGGCTGGAGCCGGACACCGAAGTCGGTCAGCGGGGTGACCTGCTGGTCGGGCGATGATCAGCTGCAGTCATTTCTGGCAGAGAGTGACATCCTGGTTTGCCTGTTACCGCTGACTTCCCGTACCCGCGGTATTCTCAACAGCGATGTCTTTCATCAGTTACCGGCGGGGGCCGGGCTGATTCATGCCGGTCGGGGTCAGCAACTCAATCATCAGGATTTGCTGGCCGCACTGGACAGCGGCCAGCTCAGTCAGGCGATTGTGGATGTCACCGACCCGGAGCCCTTACCGGAAGATCATCCGTTCTGGACGCATCCGGCGCTCTGGTTAACCCCGCATATCGCCAGCGAAACGCAACCGGAAACCTCGGTCAGGGTATTACTGGAAAATATCCGCTGTCATCAGCGGGGAGAGCCGATAGCAGGCCTGATCGATCCGCAACGGGGGTATTAGTGCAATGACGACAGACAAATGGCGACAGCTCCGGCAAAGGCTGCATCAACATCCTGAAACCGGCTTTAAAGAGTTTCAGACCTCAGAGATCATCGCTGACCAGCTGAATCGTCTGGGGATAGAGGTTTACCGGAATATCGGTAAGACCGGCGTGGTCGGTCTGCTGAAGGGGCGTGACGGGCCGCGGATGATTGGTTTGCGTGCCGATATGGACGCCTTGCCGATGAATGACGAGGGGAAACAGCCCTGGGCCAGCCGGCAGCCGGGGGTAGCCCATGCCTGCGGGCATGACGGACATACGGTGATGCTGCTGGCCGCTGCCGAAGCCCTGGCGGCGGATCCGGACTTTACCGGCAGCGTCTGCTTTATATTTCAGCCGGCAGAGGAGGGACTGGCCGGGGCCAGAGCGATGATCGAAGACGGTCTGTTTGAACGATTCCCGTGCGATGCCGTATACGCTATCCATAACTGGCCGGAATTACCGGCCGGGGAGTTCCGTAGCCGGGCCGGGCCGATCATGGCTGCCGGTGACCGGTTTGATATCACCCTCAGCGGGACCGGAGGACATGCGGCGCAGCCTCACCTGACCCATGATACGTTACTGGCGATCAGTGAACTGGTGGTGGCGCTGAATACCCTGGTCTCACGGGCATTAGCGCCCTATGAACCGGCGGTATTGACGGTGACCCGGATTCAGGGCGGGCATTCGCATAATATGATCCCCTCAGAGGCCTCGATCACCGGTACGGTCCGCACGTTCAGCCCCGGGGCGCAGGACATTATCGAGCGCCAGTTACGGCAGATGACCGGACATATCAGTGCGGCCCACGGGCTGACGGCTGAGGTGAATTACCTTCGTTATTATCCGGCCACCTGCAACAGTGCCCGGGAAACCGGAATCGCTCTGCAGGCTGCAAAGGCCATCGGCCTGTCCACACAAACTGCGGAATACCCGGCGCTGACCTCTGAAGATTTCTCCTTTATGTTGCAGCAAAAACCGGGGGCCTATGTCTGGCTGGGCTCGGGTCCCGGCCCGGCATTACATCAGGCAGAATATGATTTCAATGATGACGTGATCCCCTATGGTGTCCGCTGGTGGCGTCAGCTGGTCGCGCTCGAGCTGGGCGGAGAATAGGGTTCCGGTCGGGTATTTTCAGGCACAGGATCTCTGCCGTATGCAGGACAGCGCGGAGTTCCTGAGAGCATTTTGTCATCGATCTGACGGGTGACTCATCAGTCGGGGGGAACAGGATATGAGCGAAGTAATGACCGACTTTCAGGCCAGTAATGACCACTGGCTGGATGCGCATCACAGAGAAATTCCCGCCGGACTCCTGACCGCCCATCGGCTTGTGATAGAAAAGGGCCGCGGGGCCGAGGTGTGGGATGTCGAGGGCAGCCGTTATCTCGATTTTGCGGGCGGAAGCGGGGGACTGAATGTCGGGCATAATCACCCGGCCGTCGTCTCGGCCATTACCCGGCAACTGAACGAATTCACCGGTGACTGCTTTCGTGTGGCGGCCAGCCCCGCGTATATCCGTCTGGCCTGCCGGCTTAATCAGCTGGTGGGTGACGGCGAGGCTTTTCAGACGGTGTTCTTTAATTCCGGGGCTGACGCGGTGGTGCAGGCGATTAACAGCGCCCGCGCGTTTACCGGACGTCACGGTATCATCACCTTCGAGGGGGCGTCTCATGATCATTCTCTGGCAGACTGCCGGCTGACCAGCCATAGTCCGCCCGGGCAGGCGGATTCAGCACACGGGGCCAGCGATATCCGTTCACTGCCGTACCCGGATAGTTCCAGAGGGATTACGGAAGCAGACTGCAGGGTGGCCCTGTAACACTGTCTGCGGGGCGGAGACCAGGCCGGTGCCGCGATTCTTCTGGAGCCTGTTCAGGGGGAGGGGGGGATCATCCCGGCCCCGGCCTCGTTTATTCAGTACCTGCAGCGGATATGCAGGCAGTACGGTATGTTACTGATTTGTGATGAACTGCAGAGCGGTTTTGGTCGCACCGGCGAGATGTTTGCTTATCAGCAGTCAGGGATCAGGCCGGATCTGCTGATCAGCGGAAATCCCAGCGCAGGGTTACCGATAATGGCCGTTACCGGGCGTACCGCGGTGATGAGTGCCCCCCGGCCGGTCAGTCCTCAGGGGGGAAGTGTCCTGGCCTGTGCTGCCGCACTGGCGGTCCTGGATGTCCTGGGTGAGGAAGACCTGCTGAACCGCAGTCTGATGCTGGGTGAACGGTTTTATCAGCGGTTAGTACAAATGCGCGAAAAATATGCCTGCCTGCGGTATGTGCGTGGTCGCGGTCTGATGCTGGCGGTCGAAATCATTAACCCCGAGACCGGTAAACGGGATGCCGCGCTGGCGCAGGCTATTCTGGATGCGGCCTGTATCGAAGGATTATTGCTGATCCGTTGCGGAATAACCCGGAATGTTATCCGGTTTCTGGCGCCGCTGGTCACCACCAACGCCCAGCTGGAAGAAGCCTTTCACCTGTTCGAACTCGCGCTGGCCCGGGCAACAGGGAGGTTATAACGTTATGATTTTCATATTTAAAACAGTAGCCCTCCTGCATTAAGGCGTGGTATATCAGTAGTGACAGATAGCGCCTGATGGACACGCAGAGGATTTTATGAACGGCTTACTGAAACTGGATCGCCTGGATATTGCTATTCTTTCACACCTGCAAAAAGACGGGCGGATCAGTAATGTGAATCTGGCCGAGGCGGTAGGGTTATCTCCCAGCCCCTGTCTGCAACGGGTAAAACGGCTGGAAGCCGCCGGATTTATTGCCGGCTATGAGGCCCATATTAATCTGGCGAAAATCACCGGGTCGGTCAGCGTTTTTACCGAAGTGACGCTGGCCGGACACCGTCGGGAAGACTTTCAGCGTTTTGAGCAGCGTTTAGCGCAGGTCACAGAAATCATGGAATGCCATGTGATCACCGGGGGATACGATTACCTGCTACGTTTTATGACCCGCAGCATTGAGCACTACCAGCAGGTGATTGAGGGATTACTGGATGATGATATCGGAATCGAAAAATACTTCAGTTATATCGTGATTAAATCACCGATCCTCAAGAGCAGTATGCCGTTACAAGATCTGCTGGGACATCCGGAAAAGGCGGATAACGAGGAAAGCCCTGCCTGCCGCTAAACGACCGGCTGACAGATACCGGCCAGTGGCTGACCGGTGTCCGTCCTGAATCAGGCAATTCCCTCGGTCAGAACGACCCGGTATTTTGCACCTTTCAGACGATGCTCTTTAGCGGCCTGGTAAGCCGGGCTGTGATACCAGGCGCGGGCGGCAGCCATATCCGGGAAGCTCAGCAGCACAACCCCTTCTGCTGCCGGGCCTTCCAGCCCTTCGGCCTGACCATAGAAGGCCAGCGGGGTTATCGGATGATCACCACGCGCTTCTGACGCTTTTTGCGCATATACGTCCATCTCATGCTGATCCAGCGTTTCATCGCGGATAAAAATAATATATGCACTCATACGGTTAGCCTTTCAGTGCCTGCAGCAGAGCCCGGGCCGTTGCGGCAGAAGACCCCGGGTTCTGACCGGTGATCAGCAGACCGTCGGTCACCACATAAGATCCCCAGTCCGGGCCTTTACTGTATTCAGAACCGTTTTCTTTCAGCATATCTTCCACCAGGAAAGGCACGACATCGGTCAGTTGCACGGCGGCTTCTTCGCTGTTACTGAACCCGGTGGTACGCAGACCACGAACCAGGGGTTCACCGTCCGGCTTTTTGACGTCACGCAGTACGCCCGGGGCATGGCAGACCGCTGCGACCGGACGTCCCTTCGCCAGGGTCTGTTCGATCGCGCTAATGGAGTCTTTATCGGTAGCCAGGTCCCATAACGGGCCGTGCCCCCCCGGGTAGAAAATAGCATCGAATTCGTCGACGTTGACCGACTTCAGCGCGACAGTGTTCGCCAGAGCGGTTTTTGCGGCCTCGTCACTTTCAAAGCGATGGGTGTCGTCGGTCTGAAAATCAGGCTGATTACTTTTCGGATCCAGAGGTGGTTGTCCGCCGAGAGGCGAGGCCAGCGTCAGATCCGCACCGGCATCTTTGAAGACATAATAGGGCGCGGCCAGCTCTTCCAGCCAGAATCCGGTTTTTTCGCCGGTGTTACCCAGTTTATCGTGCGAAGTCAGTACAATCAGAATTTTCATCGTTTATCCTTTTAAGCGGGTTCAGTCATCGTATGCAGGTTTAATCATCCGCCAGCCGGATCACCAGCTTACCGAAGTTGTGACCCTGTAACATTCCGCTGAGTGCCCCCGGGGCATACTCCAGGCCATCGATAACCTGTTCGCGATAATGAATTTTTCCCTGACGGATCCAGTCCGTCATCAGCGTGCGGAACGCCGGGAAATGCGGGGCATAATCATCAAAAATGATAAAACCCTGCAGACGAATACGTTTTTTAAGCAGCGTACCGATAAAAGCCGGCAGGCGATCCCCGCCGGGCGTGGTACCGGTGTCGTTATAATGCGCCACCGTGCCACACAGGGGGATACGTGCTTTCGGGTTGAGTAGCGGTAGCACAGCCTCAAAGACCGCACCGCCAACGTTTTCAAAGTAGATATCAATCCCGTCCGGGCAGGCAGCTTTCAGCTGCTCTGCAAAGTCAGGATCTTTGTGATTCAGGCAGAGATCAAATCCGGCGTGTTCAACGGCATCGCGGCATTTATCTTCACTTCCGGCGACGCCCACCACACGACAACCCTTTAACTTCGCTATCTGTCCGACGGTACTGCCGACGGGACCGGTCGCCGCGGCGACGACCAGCGTTTCCCCGGCAACAGGCTGCCCGATATCGGTCAGCCCCATATAAGCGGTAAAACCGGGCATGCCGGTCACCCCCAGCGATAGGGATGGCTGCTGCGGATGCGCGCCCAGGTTAATGACGCCTTTACCGTCGGACAGGGCATAGTCCTGCCAGCCACCGTAAGCCAGTACCCAGTCATCTTTTTTAAATTCCGGATGCAGCGAACTCACTACACGACTGATGGTGGCACCGACCATCACATCACCGATGGCAACAGGTGCTGCGTAAGAAGGCGCATCACTCATGCGGCCGCGCATATAAGGGTCGAGAGACAGATACACGGCACGCAGCAGCATCTGTCCTTCAGCCGGTTCAGGCAGTTCGGCATTTTCGAGGCGGAAGTTTTCCGCCGTCGGAATGCCGACAGGACGCGAGGCCAGTACCCAGCGGCGGTTTGTGTGAGCTGTTTGTTGCATATCTGTCTCCGGAGATTAAATCAGACCTGTCGTCTGGATATTAAAAGGGCAGCCGTCATCAGTGTGGAAACCTGAAATACAGTTAAACAGTTTTTCACCGGACCTGAAATTAGACCAGTCGTCTGGATGGTAAAGTAAAACTGAGTCACTGATAAGAGAAGCCTCCCTGAAACGCACATATTAATAAAATGATTATAGCTGCAATAAGCGTTTTGTCAGGGGCATCGCCGAGGCTAACGGAGAAAGGCTGCCGGTCATTTTTCCCATCAGACTGGCCCCCAGCCACAACTGATACAAGGCCCCGGCAAACACCAGGCAACCTTCCGGCGGGGGGACGAAGCTGTTTTCCGCCGCCATCCGTTCAAGCTGCCCGGCCAGCCGTTGCACAATACGGGTGGTGCCTTGTTCCAGCGCCAGGCGCATCGGTTCGGATAAATCGCTGACCTCGGCGCCCAGTTTTACCGCCAGGCACTGATATCCTTTGGGAGTCGGGCCATCGTCGGTAGCGGTCCAGCTGTGCCAGTAGTTCATCATGGCCTGTGTGGCATCGGGGACAGAGCTGAGCAGTGCTTCCATCGTCTCCAGATAGCGCGCGAAGTAGTCTTCCAGCATCTGAGTGCCGAACGCTTCTTTGGAGGCGAAGTAATAATAAAACGATCCTTTGGGGATCCCGGCGGTAGTCAGGATCTCATTCAGGCCGACGGCAGAGAATCCTTTGCGGCTGATAATTTTTCTGCCGACCTCGATGACCCGCTGGCGATTATCGTTAAGAGTGCGTGATGATTTCATAGCAGGGGTATCCCGTCTGAGCCGTGGGCTAATCACCGTCTGCCGGCGGGCAGGCGGTAAGAGTGGTTAGTATAAAGAGCGCCCCGGAATTCATCTACCCCCGGCATAGTTCTTACTCCTGGCGTGGTTTCGCCACTGCGCCCGGTAACGGAGGAGGAGCGAAGGGATGTGGGCTCAGAAGAGAGGGGCAACAGTAATTGAAGCGGATAACCGGATAAACCGGGAACAGGAATAAGGTCGCGTCACGGTCACTGATACCCCGAGCTGACAGGGTGATTAAATGGCAGGTAGGGATGTTTTGGAAGTCACGGGGATGAGGGAGACCGGTAAATCACTCCGCACAGTAAAACTCGATACGTATCCCGCCGGGTTCATAGCACATCATATGCATTGCTGGCCCTTCGCCCAGGAGCGTGGGTTCAAATTCTATTTCGATATTATTTTCCTTTAATACCGTATGAATCCGCAACAGTTCCTCTCTGCTGTTAACCCTTAACGCCAGATGATGCAGTCCGATGTTTGTTTTACGGTTAAAGTTAACGGGCGCTTCAGTCTGTGCTTTCCACAGCGTAATCATTATCTCATTATCTTTTACAAAGATAGCCGGATAATCGTCCCGTCGTTTTACTACCACCCAGCCCAGCAGGCGGGTGAAAAATTCAGCGCTTTCTTCGGGGTCAGCTACCGTTAAACCAATGTGATGTACGCCGGTGGTCAAAGTCATGATGATGGCTCTCCTTCAGAGGCTGATGAAGCAAATCACCACTATGAGCTAAACCTTTTTTACTCTGCAACAGAAAATAGTGCCCGCATGGAAAAACGTATCGGGTCACAACTGCCGCGGGCAGATCTTTCTGCGCATGAGGCAGACTTTTCCAGGACCCTCGCCGGGAATGACAACCGGCTGACGTACAGACAACGATATCTTGCCGACATCAGTCACTGCCGGATACCGGTATTCGCCGGTTTCAACAGAAGCAACGGCGGTTAAATGATTAGCCTGACCTTACCGGCTGGCAGCAATATTTTTCCCGCAACCCGCAACCCGCAACCCGCAACCCGCAACCCGCAACCCGCAACCCGCAACCCGCAACCCGCAACCCGCAACCCGCAACCCGCAACCCACAAACCACAACCCACAACCCACAACCCACAACCCACAACCCGGTAGCCCGGGCTGGCACCGGAGAGATTATCAGCGTACAGACGTTCAGACGGGAATGAGTCTCCCTGCCAGACTCTCTCCGGGAACGGACTACTGTTTATAACAGCAGTAATCACCGAATTTTAATGGCGACCTGATCGCTTCCCCTACATTGCTCTTCCAACAGTAACCTTTACCGTATTATCGGGTGAATCAAACCGGACACTTATATTTGTATTGCGGGCGATGGGGAATAATCTTATTAATATTGAGTGGGTTATTCGTGGCCGTACTCTGGCAAATTAAAATTATAAAAAGGATAAATTATGACAACCAGTTCTGCGGCTGAAGAGGGGCCGGCCCCTGGATTATTCCGGACGCTGAAATCATTTCCGCTGGCTGTTCACTCGCTGCTCTTTTTCACGCTGGTGATCCGTTTCAGCTATTTTATGGCCTGGCCGTTTATCGCAGTGATCATGACACGGAATTATCATATGTCGCCGATCGCCATCGGTCTGGCAATGACCAGCAGCGCACTGTTCTCGGCGGTGCTCGGTATGTACGGTGGGCATATTTCGGACCGGCTCGGGCGGCGGGTTATCCTGATGCTGGGCTGTGCGTTTTCTGCGCTGGGATATATCCTGCTTGCTCAGGCAAACGGCATCGTGCTGTTTATTATCGGCCTGATGATCATCGGCGTCTCGTTTGCATGGGTCGACCCGCCGTTGCGGGCACTGATGAGTGATTTACTGGGGGATCGCCGTCGTCGTGCACTTGCCCTGCAACTGCGCTATTACCTGATCAATATCGCGGCCGTTTTTGGCCCGCTGGTCGGGATTGCCTTTGGACTGACCTCTCAGAAAGGGACATTCCTGATCACCGGACTGTCGTATGTTCCGTTCTTCGTCTATGTGCTGCTGTTTATCCCTGCGGGTAAATTACAGAAGGGCTCACAACAGGACAGCGGCGTGACGATTAAACTCCATACCGTCACAGGGATTATTGCCAGGGATAAAATCTACATTGCCGCGCTGCTGTGCAGTATTTTGTGCAGTATCGTGTTCATGCACTACGAAGCCATACTGCCACAGTATATCCTGCGATTTAACAGTAATGCCGCGGTCAGGCTGATCACCCTGATCCTGGTCACGAACGCCTGTACGGTGCTGTTTTTCCAGACCTTTATGACGCGATTTCTGACAAATATACCGCTGCCGAAACGTATTCTTTTGGGCGGAGCCATATTTGCGGTGTCACAACTCTGTTTCTTTTGTGTACGTACGCCGGATATCTGGCCCTGGTTGATGGTGACCGCGGTGTTCAGTGTCGGAGAAGCGATCCTGATGCCGAATCTGAACATTTTGCTCGATCAGCTGGCACCTTCAGAATATCGGGGGGCTTATCTCGGCGCATCAATGCTGTCGACATTAGGCATTGCTGCCGGGCCATTAATCGGCGGGGTCATGCTGGCGTTGACCGGTGCCGGGGTCTTTATCTGTACGATGCTGCTCAGTCTGTTATTGTGCGCGATTATTTACGTTTGCAGGGGCAGTATGCTGGCGCGGCTGCAGGAGCCCTGAGCACAGGGAGCACTAAGGCAGGGGTTTGCAACCTCTGCCTTAATGCGAAGAAACAAATATCGTAGCCGGTTGCTCCGGCGGAACGGCGAAGTGCTGCTTCATACGTCTAATCTCTTCTGCCGGGGGCAGGCCAAACAAGCGTTTGAATTCACGATTAAATTGTGACGGACTTTCATAGCCGACCGCATAACTTGCGGCTGCAGCAGTGATTTGCTGACGCACCATCAGCATCCGTGCCTGGTGAAGCCGGACCGATTTAACATACTGCATCGGCGGCATTTGAGTAATGGCTTTGAAATGACTGTGAAACGTCGGCACACTCATCCCGGCATCCTGCGCCAGTTGCGTGAGGGTTAGTGCCCCGGCATAGGAGGCGTGGATATGCTGCAGCACTTTACCGATTTTACCGAATTGTCCCGCCAGGGTCAGCGCGGCGCGCATGGCATTGCCCTGAGCCCCCGTCAGCACCCGGAAATAGAGTTCCCGCACCCGGCCCGGCCCGAGGATTGCCGCTTCAGAAGGATGATTCAGCACCTCCAGTAACCGCAGTACGGCAGTATTTACCGTCGCGTCCATCGGGCTGGACATCATGCTTTGCGGCGCGGCGGCGGCAGGATAGGCACCCTGCTGTTCAATCTGCAATATCAGTTCAGCGGCCAGCTGAAAATCCAGGTGCATATAAATTGCCAGTAACGGATGGTCTGCAGATGCGCGGGTTTCCATCTTAAACGGTACCGGCACCGACACCGCCAGGTAGTGCAGTTCATCATACACATAGGTCTGTCGGCCGAAGTAGCCGCGTTTACTGCCCTGACAGACAATCACTATCCCCGGGTCGTAGAGCACCGGTGTTTTTGAAAGGGGGCAGTCGGCACGTAAAATCCGTACATCAGGTAACGCCGTGAGGTTATACCCCTCCAGCGGCGCGAGGGATTTAGTCAGGGAAATAATGCCGGACATGACAGCCCCTCATAAAATCAGGCAATAAAAAGAGAAGATACGGCCTGATAATGTGGCAGAACACAGAATATCCTGCAAGCTGTACTGTTCAACGGAGTATCATGATGACAACTGCAAAAACGATTCTGATCACCGGCGTCAGTAGCGGCTTTGGCCGGGCACTGGCACAGGAAGCCCTCGCGGCGGGCCATCGGGTCATTGGCACCGTGCGCAGCCAGCAGGCACTGGAGGCTTTCGAAGCACTGCATACCCACGCTTACGGCAGGCTGCTGGAAATCACCGATTTCGGGCGTATTAATGAGGCGGTGGCCGGGGTGGAATCCGCCATTGGTCCGGTGGACGTGCTGGTCAATAATGCCGGTTATGGTCATGAGGGCATTATGGAAGAATCCTCGCTCGCAGAGATGCGCCACCAGTTTGATGTCAATGTGTTCGGTGCCGTGGCGATGATCAAAGCCGTACTGCCCGCTATGCGCCAGCGCCGCCGCGGTCATATTATCAATATTACGTCAATGGGTAGCTTTATTACGATGCCCGGCATCAGCTTCTACTGCGGCAGTAAATTTGCTCTGGAAGGGATCTCAGAGACCCTAAGCAAAGAAGTTGCGCCTTTCAATATCCGGGTGACGGCGGTCGCGCCAGGCTCGTTCCGTACCGACTGGGCAGGCCGCTCGATGGTGCGTAGTGCCCGCAGTCTCGCGGACTATGACGCGTCATTTGATCCCATTCGTCAGGCTCGTGAGGAAAAAAGCGGTAAGCAGTTGGGCGACCCGGTGAAAGCGGCGCATGCCATACTGACATTAATCGACAGCCAGACGCCGCCTGCGCATCTGTTATTAGGCAGTGATGCCCTGGACTTAGTCCGTCAGAAACTGGCGGCATTAGGCCAGGAAATCGATGACTGGGAATTACTGACCCGCTCGACCGATCATTAAGCCGTCTGGCTGATAAACGGCTCCTGACCCGGGGGAAGCTGGGGGGTACTAAAGGCTTACCCCGGCAGGAGGCTGATACGGTTGCGGATCGCTGCTTTCGGGCCTGTGGCCCGGACAGAAGGAGTGGCGATAAGGTGTGTGACTCTGCGTAATGACACACCTTACCCCTCTGTTTTAGCCTGGTCTCTGAATTTACAAACAGAGCCATCGCCATCACAGGGAACGCGACCCGGCCAGATCTGCCTAAGCCGGGACGGCGATATCAGCTGTCCGAACGGGGCCTCCGGACAGGGGGCTTTGAATTCTCACTTCCTCTGAAGGAGCGTTATATGTTGTCCGGTATTAATCACATCACCCTTGCGGTGAGTGATCTGAATATAAGTTTCGATTTTTACGTTGGCACACTGGGTTTTACCCCCGAAGCGAAATGGGCCAGCGGTGCTTACCTTTCTTCAGGGGGATTTTGGTTATGCCTCGCACTGGATAAACCCGCAGCAGGAAATGACGGCACACATTATGCCTTTAGCGTCTCCGGCGAAGCGTTTGATGTGTTTGCTGAGCGGCTAAGATCCCTCGGGATAACGGAGTGGAAGATAAATAAGAGTGAAGGAAAGTCCGTCTATTTTTTGGACCCTGACGGGCACAAGCTCGAAATCCACGATGGTGACCTGAAAAGCCGTCTGAGCGCTTGCCTGGCTGAACCGTATGAAGGTATGGAGTTTTATTAATTTGCAGTGATCTGCAGGCTATCACTGAAGAAAATCAGGCTGGAAAGCCGCGGCACCTGTTATCTGTGATGCTTATAAGAACAAATTTTAATCACTTCCGGAGTTGAGTGAGGACCCGCGTAATGCCTGTAAAATATCAGAAAGTGGATCCGCACATGGATCTGTTTGAGGTCTATAAAGAGCATATGCAGCCTTTTATACAGGAGCTTTTTGGCTGGGATGAAGAATTTCAGAAACAGGGGTTCAGCCGTGCTCTCCGGCGTGAGGATTTTCGCTGGGTTATCATTGATGACGTGAAAGCAGGTATTATTCACCGGAAGGCAGAAAACGAAATCATAAAAATTTCGCTGCTGGTGATCTTCAGGCAATTTCAGAGGCGAGGGTTTGGCTACCGGTTAATGACCTCTTTAGTTGAAAGTACCGGGGCCGGAAAAACTCTGACCTGGAACTGCCTGAAAAATAACGCGCCTGCGCTGGCTCTGTATAACAAAATTGAAGGTGCTGAGCGCACAGAAGCTGACTATTTTTACTGTTACGCATATCAGAATCCCCGCCTGGTAGGTGATCAGTAAGCCGGGACTTCCTTCCTGGTGATAAAACCTTCGGCGCAGGGGCAGAGGGTGGCAGGCTTTGTTATCCACCGGGCCGCCGGAGTGCATGGCCCGCGGGACGCACCACAGCCACTTCACGGGGAATTGGCGGCACGGTTGTATAACTATCGGGAATGCATAAGCCCCTGCATGGATTAAGCACCGGGAATGCATCAGTCCCGGCATGATTTACGGAGATAAGTAGCTGCACCGGAATGCCCGGGCTTCTGCACTCAACGATCCCTAAGCCGGTCTCTTAACCCTTCGCAGGGGAGGGGCTAAGAGAACAGAGCAGAAGTCGGATTATCCACGGGGATACCGGGCATAGAAATCGAACAGGGCACGGACGAGTGCCGTCGGGGCTTCTTCAGGAATATAGTGCCCGCACTCAATCAGTGCGGCTTCCAGCCGTTCACAGCGGCCCTGCAGGCTGAGATGTAGTTTATGACCGGCGCCCTGTGCTGCGCCGCCGGCCAGCACCGGCAGAGTCAGTGTTTGTTGTGAACGCTGCTGTGTGCGCGTTAACTCAGTTTCGCTGAAAGCCTCGCGATAATAACTGAGAGCCGCGCGCAGTGCTCCCGGCCGTCTGTTGACCCGCAGATACTCCTGGCGGTCCCGGGCATCGATAGCCAGCGGGTTACGGGTTTTATTATCGAATAACCAGTCCAGAAACTGCGCTTCACGTCCCGTCAGCAATATTTCCGGTAAATCGGCCAACAGGTTAAAACTGAAATGCCAGCTGGCGGCGGCCTGTTTCGCCGGAGACGGGGCCGGATCGCTACCGGCAGGCACCGGCAGCCCCGGGATCAACGCATCAAACAGCGCCAGACGCCTGACCCGCGCCGGATGATCGCAGGCCAGCGCATAACTGACCCAGCTGCCGACATCATGGGCCACGATATCTGCCGGAGCCTCTCCCAGACTGGCGATCAGGGCCGCGAGGTCGGCGGCCAGCGTCCCGGTATCATAGCCCCGGGTACCGACCGATGAGTCCCCCATCCCCCGTAAATCGACCGCAATTACCCGTCGTCCGGCATCCGCCAGCAGGGGCATCACATAGCGCCAGCAGTACCAGCTTTGCGGCCAGCCAGGCACCAGCAGCAGTGGCTCTCCCTCACCCCCGGCGACATAATGCAGCCGGGTTTCTCCGGTATCAAAGGTGCCGTGGGAAAAACGGTGAAAAAAGGTGGTGGCATCAAACGGGGTAATGGCGGTGTCATTCATCAGTTTATTCTCTCAGTGAACCGGAAGGTCATGATTTCCGGCGTCGCTCCGCAACAGGCCCGTTGCCGGGCCGTAAAAACTTCCGGCCGGGATAGACTGCCCCGGCGGAAAACGCCAGACAGATAACCCAGGCATAGGATCCGGCCGGTGAAAATGGCGTGCCTCAGCGGTGGCAATCGGCTTCACGCAGGAGGCGGGCCAGCGACGGGGAACCCCGGGGGCGGTTAATCAACAGACCTTAGGCGAGGATCGCCGGACGATCAAGGTGAATTAATGATATCAGGAGGCAGAAGCCTGCTTCAGCGCCTCCGGCAGTCTGCCGGTGATTTCCTGCAGATGCCGGCTCAGTTCATGGCGTAAAAAACGGATGGCCGGGGAAAATTCTTTACGGTGCGGACACACCAGATACAGCGGGGCGGACTCTCCCGGAATATCAGTAAGCAACAGCTTAAGTCGTCCGGCAAGCACGTCTTCACTGACATCAATCCACGACTTATAGGCGATACCGTGACCTGCTACCGCCCAGCGGCGCACCACATCGGCATCATCACATAGCCACTGACTGGTCAGCGCGATGCGCTGCATGCCTGCGGCTAGCGGAAACGCCCATTTATCATAAATATGGCCCTTCAGGCTGTAGAGCAGGCACACGTGATCCACTAACTGCTCAGGGACCCGGGGCTGACCACAGCGCGCCAGATAATCCGGCGAGGCCACCACCACCCGGCGATTCTCTTCCGTCAGGGGTTGTGCGATGTAGTGGCGATTATCCGGAATACCGTAACGAATAGCGATATCGACCGGGTCGCGGAAAATATCACTCATCTGATCAGACAGGGACAGCTGTAACGTCAGTTCGCGGTGACTGCTGCAAAAATCACTGATCCAGGGCAACAGCAGGTTACGGCCACAATCTGAAGGCAGGGCAAGGCGCAGGGTGCCCCGTAATTCGTTGTCACGGGGATGCAGGATCTCTTCACCCGCCTGCATCACCGACAGAATTTCTTCCGCATACGGCAAATATTTTTCTCCCTCCGCACTCAGACGTAAGCTGCGGGTGGAACGTGCAAACAGCCGGGTATTGAGCCGGGTTTCCAGCCGCTGGATAGCCGCACTGACCTGGCCTGGTAACAGGCCAGCCTCACGTGCCGCGCGGGAGAAACTGCCCAGCGCAGCCACCCGCAGAAATAACCTGAGATCTTCAGGACGAACCATCGCTGCCTCCGTTATCGTGCCATGCTGACGGGCCGGATTGCCCCGGTTTCTGACGGTAATCGTAGCCGTTTTCACAAAAATTGTGAAAGTCTTACTCTGCAAAGGTACTGTTTCTGCTGCCGGCCGTCGACCAGAATGGAGGCAGACAGCACAGGCTGTGACCCGTATTCAACCTGAGGAGTGCAGAAATGAAAGCTATCGTATATCAGCAGGCAGGTTTACCGTTAACCGATCCGCAATCGCTGTATGACACGGAACTGGAAAAACCACAGCCCTCCGGTCATGACCTGCTGGTGAAAATTAAGGCCATCTCGGTAAACCCTGTCGATACGAAAGTACGTCACGGCGATAATCCGTCCTCACCCAAAGTACTGGGCTGGGATGCCTGCGGGGTGGTGGAAGCCGTAGGTGACAGTGTCACACTATTCAGCCCCGGAGATGAAGTTTTCTATGCGGGGTCACTAATCCGTCCGGGCACCTATGCGGAGTATCACCTGGTGGATGAACGTATTACCGGCCGTAAACCCGCCACCCTGAGTGCGGCAGAAGCCGCCGCACTTCCGCTGACCTCCCTGACCGCCTGGGAATTGTTATTTGACCGCTTACAGGTCGGAGGGGGCCAGGGAAAAAGCCTGTTGATCGTCGGTGCAGGCGGGGGTGTGGGCTCCATTCTGACACAGCTGGCCAGCCGGCTGACCGGCCTGACGGTGATCGGCACGGCTTCACGCCCGGAAACCCGTCAGTGGGTTGAATCGCTGGGTGCCGATCATGTTATCGACCACCGGCAGCCGTTCAGTGAACAACTGGCGGCAAAAGGTATCAGTTCGGTCGATTATGTGGCCAGCCTGACCCATACCGATGATTATTATGACCAGCTGATTGAAATACTGACCCCGCAGGGGCGGTTGGGATTAATCGATGATCCAAAAACGCTGGATGCCATGCCACTGAAACGTAAGGCGATTTCTCTGCACTGGGAACTGATGTTTACCCGTTCGCTGTATACCACGGAAGATATGATCCGTCAGCACGAGATCCTGAATGATATTGCATCACTGATCGATAACGGAACCTTGCGGACCACCCTGGCTGAACATGCGGGTAAAATTACTGCCGCCAGCCTGCGGGAAGCACACCGCAGGATAGAAAGCGGACGGTCACGCGGTAAGATAGTGCTGGAAGGCTTCTGATACTGCCACGCCCGGCGGCGCTGGCCACGGGCAAACCCCGCCAAAGAAGGCATCAGTCCCCGGCCGGTGCCGCCTCTCACGTGGCCTCGATGTGCGGGGCTGTCAGAGGCTCTGTCGCCGGGGGCAAATACAGTCGTTCCCGGCCCCCAGGTTTCCAGGGGCTCCATCGAATAACGGCATTAGCCATTAGCTAGTGCGGCTTCCCGATGCGCGGGGCTGTTTGAGGCTCTGTGGCGGGGGCAAACATATTCATGCCCGGACCGCTACGGTTACCCGGGGCCCTATCGGATACGGTTACCAGACTTTCCATAGAATAATGGCATCAGCCATTGACCAATGTGGCTTCCCGAAATACGTGGCTGTGACAGGAGCTGTGTCCCGGGGGTAAACTCAGTTATCCCCGGCCCGCTTCGGTTAGCGGTATTACTCCCTGTCTGATCGGGCGGAAAGACGCTTTCTAAAGCCGTTCCCGGGATGACCGGGCAGGGGCAGTATACCGAAGCCACTGACGGACAACATTCACCGAAGTTTTTGCTACACTGGCGGTAACGGCACGGCAATACGTGTTGCCCGGCGATTTTACCCGGGCCGACCCGTGCTTATCACCGGGCGGCTGGTCTGCACTGGAACCAACGCGGGCGGGGGCTTCCGGAAGTGCCGTATTTTCTGTTTATCTGCCGCAGGTCCGGTCTGCACCGGGGCTTCCGGGGCCCGGGTTCCGTCATCCGGTACCTGCAAAACAACTGACATCGATTTTATTTGAATGACACACTGACTCCGACGGGCAGTGTGCCAGCCGGGCCTGGCTGATACGGGCCGGGACTGTGAGAGGACAACTATGAGCAAGCAAATTGTAATTCTGTTACACGGAGTAGGCAGTAATGGTGCGGACCTGCAGGGATTGGGAGATTTCTGGGCGGAGTCTTTTCCGGGACTGACCTGCATCGCACCCGATGCCCCTTTTCCTTGTGATATGGGGTCCGGCTACCAGTGGTTCAGTGTCAACGGGGTAACCGATGAAAACCGTCCGGCGCGGATTGCCGAAGCCAGAACGTCGTTCGATGCGGCCCTGCAAAAGATTTTCAGTCAGTACGGTATCACGCCGGAGGATGAAGTGGTCCTGACCGGTTTTTCTCAGGGCAGTATCATGGCACTGGATGCTCTGGCGAGGGCGGCATTTCCGCTGGCCGGTGTGATCGCATTTTCAGGACGTCTCGCCTCTCCGCCGCCTCTGCACCCGGCCCCGGGCAGTAAAGTGTTACTGATCCACGGCCAGGACGATCAGGTGATCCCGTGGACCGAAAGCCGCCATGCAGAGCAACAACTGACCGCGGCCGGGGTGGAGGTCACCTCGTTCTATCAGCCAGGCGTTCCGCATACGATCTCCGGTGAAGGGGTCGCAGAGGCGACGGACTTTATTCAGCAGTGTTTTGATTTGCCGGACGACGAGTAAGCGACAGTTCAGATTAGCACTGTTTCTGCACCTCTGGATGTGCTGTGCGGTTTTGCATCAATTGTGATGAAAAGACTGTCCTGCGTGCCGGAGGCAGGGCCGGGTCAGGGCTGTACCGCCAGCACGGACTGACACTCGTTTCAGTCCTGTCCTGACACGCGGTTTCGGTCGCGACAACGTATTCATCGCAGAGGTTACCCGTCGATATGAACGGTTGAGGGGATGAGCATGGATGATACTAAGTTGATGGCGGCTTTATGCCATGGCTTATAATATAACGCCCGGCCATCCGTTATTGTTCATCTCTGGCATGAAACCGGTATAAAAAAGGGAATGCGTGGCATTCCCCTGTTAACTCTCCGGCATCGGCTTCCGGGAATGCTCCTAACGGCGTGTCAGCGCCAGGCGGATCCCTAAACCGATAAAGGCGGTCCCCACTATCCTGTCCATCACCCGCTGTAAACGCTGATTTCCCGCAAATTTATCAGAAGCTCCGCCGGCCAGCAGTGCGCAGGAGATATCGACCATAAAGGCGACCAGGGCATAAGTCATACCGAGGATCAGGAAAGACGCCGTCTGATGCGCGCCATGCGGTGTAACAAACTGCGGGAAGAAAGAGATAAAGAAAAGTAATACTTTAGGGTTGGTCAGTGTGGTGATAAAGCCCTTACACAGCAAACTGCCGGCGGCAATGCCGTTCACCGGAGCCACTTTTTCTGCAGGGGATGAGGCCTGTTTCCTGAAGGTCGACAGGATCATCTTTGCCCCGAGGAAGACCAGATACAAAGCACCGAGAAATTTCACTATCGAAAACATCAGTGGTGACGCGGCGATCACCGCGGTCAGTCCCAGGGTACTGGCCAGCGCATGGGTACAGCTCCCCAGCGCTACGCCGCTGGCAGAAAAGAGTCCGGCACGTCGGCCATTGACCACACTTTGTCCGATCACATAAGCCATATCCGGGCCGGGGATGACTGACAGCAGAAAAACAGATAACACAAAAAAGCTATAGCTGGTGATATCGAACATCGTGTCCTCAGTAAGATAGAAGGGGTCTGTGCAGGATACTATCGCAGAAAGTTAACTAAATTTTAATTAACGTCACCGAAAATTTCTTACCGCCCCGGGGTGAAGCGGTAAGAAACGGCGTGGAAGTGAAGGTTATCGGGCACGGCCGGGCAGGCTGGTATCTTGCCCGGTTTTTTTACGCGGATAACTTAAGAAAGCATTGAGCAGGATGGCACCAAAGGTCGCCGTACCGATACCGCTCAGGGTAAAGCTGCCGATATTCAGGGAGAAGTTACCGGCACCCAGCACCAGCGTCACTGCGACCATGATCAGATGGTTATTACGACTCAGGTCGACCTGATGCTGTACCCAGATACGTGCCCCGGAAACCGCAATCAGACCGAAAACGACCACCGAGGCTCCCCCAATCACCGGTGCGGGAATGGTGTGGATTAAGGCCCCGAACTTCGGTGAAAAACCGAGTAACAGGGCGATCACGGCCGCCGCGACAAAGGCCAGCGTGGAATAGACTTTAGTGATCGCCATCACGCCGATATTTTCGGCGTAGGTGGTAACGCCACAGCCCCCGACTGCGCCGGATAACAGTGTCGCCAGACCGTCAGCAAAAAAGGCGCGCCCGGTCCAGGGGGTCATATCATTACCGGTCATACCGGCGACCGCTTTCAGATGACCGAGGTTTTCGGCCACCAGGATGATCGCCACTGGCGCAATCATAATCATCGCCTGAAGGTCGAATACCGGTGCCGTGGTCGCCGGTAGCCCGAACCATGGTGCTGAGGCCAGCGCGGAGAAGTCCACCGGTTTCCCCAGCCCCAGACCGTTGGTCAGCAGGGCATAGATGGCCCAGGCCAGGCAGAGGCCGGTCAGCAGTAATAACCGCTGTACAATTCCGCGGGTAAAAACCGCCACCAGGCCGATACAAACCACCGTGATCACCGCCACCCAGCTATCAAACCCGGATCCGGACACACTATGGATAGCGACCGGTGCCAGATTAAGGCCGATTGCCATGACCACGGCACCGGTGACGGCCGGCGGCATCAACTTTTCTATCCAGCCCGCGCCGGTTTTCATCACGATAAGCCCGATAACGGCATAGACGGCACCACAGGCAATAATCCCCCCCAGCGCCAGGCCCAGATGCGGATTCAGCCCCTGACCGGTAAATCCGGTGACGGCTATCACCACACCGACAAATGAGGCACTGGACCCGAGATACGCGGGCACCCGGCCACGGGTGATCACAAAGAATAACAGCGTACCGATGCCGGACATCAGGATACTCAGGTTCGGGTCCAGCCCCATCAGCAGGGGCATCAGCACCGTGGCACCAAACATCGCCACCGCGTGCTGTAACCCGAGGATCAGGGTCGGGCCGGCCGGCAGGGTTTCATCGGGGGCGATCACGCCACCTTCGGGTAATGCCGTTTTTTTTCGCCAAACAGGAAACCAGTTCATAGACGCTGTACTCCGTGAGAGTGGAAAAGCAATGAACCCCGAAAACGGGCAATGTTAACAGGCATCCTGCCGGATAAGCGGGTGGTAGCGCCGGTCAAACCAGACCAGGCCGTGGGTCAGCGGGTCACCGGCCAGTGCCAGCACCTCGCAGAACAAAATTTCATGCGTACCCACCGCCACGCTATGGGTAATTTTACAGTCGAAGGAGACCACGGCCCCGGCCAGCACCGGCGAACCCGTGGTCAGTACAGACCATTGCGCGGCCCGGAAGCGATCTTCCATCGGGGTTTTGCCGCCAAATAACCCGGAAAGTGTTTCATGGTCACTGGCCAGCGTGTTCACACACAGCACATCATTTTGCTGAAACACCGGCCAGACCGAGGCCGACCGGTTCAGACAGACCAGCAGTGTCGGCGGGGTATCGGTCACACTGCATACCGCCGAGGCGGTAAATCCGGCACGGCCTGCCGGACCGTCGGTGGTAATAATATTAACGGCGGCACCCAGCCGGGACATCGCATTCCGGAACTGTTGTTGTTCGATAGGGGGGATCGTCATAGTGATTTCTCCGGTGGCTATCACCTGCTCCGGTCAGGCCCGGTCAGACGGTGGCATGCTGCTGCAGCCAGGGCAGCAGTCGTTGGTTGAACTCTTCGCTGCAGGTCACACTCATGGCATGACCGCCCCGCGCCATGGCGATACACTCTGCCTGCGGTAAGGCGGCCTCCAGTTCAAGGGAGCAGTCCCAGGGCACCAGCAGATCATCCTGGCTGTATATTAGTAACACCGGCAGTGTCAGCGCGGCGGCCATTGCACTAAAGTCTGCGGCCATCAATGCCGACAGCCGTCGCAGCAGATTACCGGTTCCCTGAAAATGTTGCAGATGATGGCTATCGGCGGCCTCTGCCTGTTCCTGATGTGCGGCCAGCCAGTCTGCAGGGTAAAGAAACAGGGGCTGAGCACGGACAAAGGCTTCCACGCCACTGTTCAGCAGCAGATCCTGACGGACCCGGAAACAACGCCGGGTATGGGCATTCAGGGTCAGCCACCCGTTCACCACCACCAGGCTTATCACCCGTTCAGGATAGTCCGCCGCCAGCTGCATACCGATCAGTCCGCCAAGGGCATGCCCCAGCAGGCTGAAACGTTGAATACCGTGGGCCGTCAGCGCATCCGCCAGTTCCCGGCCCATCTCCTGCAGGCTGTACGGCTCCGGCAGCGTGGCCGGATTATTACCGGTACCGTAATGATCATAGGTCACCAGCCGGTAGCGGGCCTGCAGGCTGGCCCGCTGGGGGGCCCAGAAACTGCCCAGCCCCCCCAGTCCTGCAGAGAGTACAAGCACCGGGGCCCCGGGGGAACTCAGCCCGCTGATTTCAATCTGCATAGGCGTGGCCTCTTAGTGACTGATATGCGCGATAGTCGCAATCTCGACCAGTGCATCGGGTTTTACCAGACCACACTGAATGCAGTAGCGGGCCGGCTTTTCGCCGGGGAAGAACTCCGCATAAACTTCATTGACCGCGGCATAGTTCTGCCAGTCGGTAATGAAAATGGAATTAAAAGTCACGTCATCCATACTGCCGCCGGCGGTTTCAATCACGCTTTTAATGATGGTCAGCACATGCCGGGTCTGGGCCGCTGCATCCCCGACATGGACAACATTATTATGTTCATCAAACGGAAGGGTCCCTGAGACATAGACCACGCCATCCGCCAGGGTGCCCGGCACGAACGGTGCCAGAGGGGTACCGGTACCGGCAGGGGTAATGACAGTTTTTGGCATCGTAGTTTCCTCATTTTTACAGTAAAAAAAACGCTCAGGCAGCGGTGCCGGTCAGTCCGGCGGCGGAGGTCTGTCCCAGCGCAGAGCACAGGCTGCTGACATCTGACACCCAGCCAAAGAAGGTACGGATATTAAAAAGGGCAGCGTCATGGGCCGATGGGGGACCGGCCTGGTAGGTAGCATCCTTCAGGACGATGCCGAAATACTCCAGGAAGAAGCCGTCGCGCAGGGTCGACTCCACACAGACATTGGTGGCAATGCCGGTAAAGATCAGGTGGCGGATCCCCCGGCTGCGCAACATGCTGTCGAGCGGGGTGTTGTAAAAGCCACTGTAGCGGATTTTGGGGATCAGAATATCCTCCGGTTGCGGGACCAGTTCATCCACCAGCGCATAATCCCAGCCGCCTTTGGCCAGTAACCTGCCCTGCAATTCGGGCTGACGGCGCATGGTCTTCAGTGCATTGGATTTATGGAAGTTGGGCGAACCGGCATCACCGGCCTCCGCATACTGATCATCCCAGCCATTCTGCAGCCAGATGATTTTAATACCCGCCTGTCGGGCGGCGGCCACGGCCGTTTTAATATTGGCGATCACCGGGCGGGTGGCAGACACATCAAATCCGGCCAGGTCCAGATAACCGCCCGGCGTGGCATAGGCGTTCTGCATATCGACCACAATCAATGCGGTCTGCTCCGGCGGAAAGGCGATCGCTTCCGGTTCGGCGGTAAGCACGACATTATTCAGATGACGGGTGGTTGTACAGTTCACAGTATTCATCAGGCTACCTCCTGCATGGCATTAACAGCACCGCTGCGGCTGGTCATCAACGGCTGGATTTCCCGGCCAAAATTTTCGATACCCTGCACAAAATCGTCGAATGTCAGCAAAATGCCTTCAGTGCCGGGCACGGTGGCCACTTCATCCAGCAGTCGGGCGACGGTGGCGTAGGAACCGACCAGTGTGCCCATATTGATATTGACGGCGGATGTCGGATCTGCCATTTGCCGGACATTGGTGTCCTGGCCGGAACGGGTGTCCTGCTGGCTCTGGGTGGTCAGCCATGCCAGGGCCTCCTGATCGGCCCCGGCCTTATAGTGCTCCCATTTGGCGCGTGCGGCGTCGTCGGTCTCATCGGCGATGATCATAAACAGCACATAGGATCCCACCTCGCGGCCGGCGGCCTCTGCGGCACTACGCATCCGCTGAGCCGTCGGTGCAAAGGCGGTGGGGGTATTCACGCCTTTACCAAAGCAGAAGTTATATTCAGCATGGCGGGCGGAGAAGGCCATACCGGCATCGCTCTGACCGGCACAGATCACCTTCATCGGTTTCTGCGGCTGAGGCTTCATCCGGCAGTCATTCATGGTCAGAAAATCGCCTTTAAAATCGGACTGACCGGTGCCCCACAGGTCACGTAATACCGTGACGTATTCGGTCAGATAGTCATAACGGCGGGAGAAATACTCTTCACCAGGCCACAGGCCCATCTGGTCATATTCCGGTTTTTGCCACCCGGTCACCAGATTGACGCCAAAGCGGCCGCCGGAAATGCTGTCGATGGTGGTGGCCATCCGGGCGACGATGGCCGGAGGCAGGGTCAGCGTGGCGGCGGTTGCATACAGTTCAATGCGGGAGGTTACGGCCGCGAGGCCGGCCATCAGGGTGAACGATTCCAGGTTGTAATCCCAGAATTCGGTCTTGCCGCCAAAGCCGCGTAATTTGATCATTGAAAGCGCGAAATCAAACTGATAATGCTCGGCCTTCTGCACGATGGTTTTGTTCAGTTCAAAATCCGGCAGATACTGGGGAGCATTTTCAGAAATCAGCCAGCCATTATTACCAATCGGGATAAATACGCCTATCTTCATGCCACACCTCGTCTGAAAGATGATCACGGGTTTAACCTACTGGCGGCGGTGCATCCTGCAACTCCGTACTGTCGTCGCGTAAAAGTTAATGCAAGGCGTATGCCATGTTTTAAAGATTAATTAAAACAAAGAGATGTAAAAATAATGCAAACAGAAGAGGGTTAAAGTGGACCATTTGGTAAAAAAGGATGCACGTTTTTCAGGCGACTGTGCAAAAAAAGGGCAGCCCTGCGATGGGAGGGCACCGGGGGATTCTGTTATGATGCGGAAAAGTCAGAAATTACGAGGTCTGAGTGAACGCTGTAGAAAAAAATTCCGGGCGCCGCCGCCGGACGACCGCGGAAAAACGTTCTGCCATTACCGATGCGGCTCTGATGCTGTTTTCTCAGTTTGGCCTGCATGGCACGCGGCTGGAACAGGTCGCGGTAGCCGCCGGGATCTCTAAAACCAATCTGCTCTACTACTTCCCCTCTAAAAAGCAGCTCTATCTGGCGGTACTGCAGGATCTGCTGGCGGTCTGGCTGGCCCCCCTGCGGGCATTGCAGGCCGATCAGCAGCCGCTGGAGGCTATCCGTCAGTATATCCGCCTGAAGCTGGAAGTTTCGCGGGACCATCCCCGCGCTTCGCGATTGTTTTGCCTGGAAATGCTGCAGGGCGCACCGGTACTGAAAGAAGAACTGACCGGGCCGGTGAGGGCGCTGGTGGACGAAAAAGCCGCGCTGATCCGCCTGTGGATCGAACGTCAGCAACTGACCGCTATCGACCCCTGGCATCTGATTTTTATGTTGTGGTCGGTCACTCAGCACTATGCCGATTTTGCGACCCAGGTAGAGGCGATCACCGGAAAAACGTTACAGGATGCGGTGTTTTTTGAACAAACCCTGGACAGTATTCAGCAGGTGATCACCGAAGGATTACGCCCCCGCTGAATGGCCAGGGGGGCGGGTAGTAATGCGATTTTAGTTCATAACAGCGATAAATTTGATATTTCCCTTAAGGCGATTTTCAGGCTGTACTGGTGTTATCAGAACACAGCGGGGAAACTATCATGGCATCGGTTTTATGGCAGAAGTTAAAACGACTCTCCGGTCTGGCAACACGGAGTCCGGCGGCGGAAAGAGCAAGAGACAGTCATTTGCTGCTCGAGTCGATGATCCCGATCATGGGGTTATACGGCATTGGCCCGGGATATCTGGATCCGGCCTGGACAAATGATGAACAGAAGTAAACAGCAACGGCTGTTGCGGTTATCCTACTGGAATGAGCTGTGCGTATTGTGGCCGGAGGATCTCCCGGACAGCGGATTCACTTCGCTCTCCGGGTGGTTTTTATCAGGCAAAACGGCAGGCGTCGTCGAAATCCAGACGCGGTAAGCGGCCATGCAGTTTCGAGTCATCTCCGTAGCCAATATTGATCAGCAGATTGACCTGCCAGTCACTGCCGTGAAAGAAAACTTCGTTAATTTTCTCCGCATCAAACCCTGACATCGGACCGACATCCAGCCCCAGCGAGCGCGCAGCCACCACCAGATATCCGGCCTGCAGACTGCTGTTACGAAAGGCAGTTTCCCGTGCGAGGCTTTCACTGCTGGTAAACCAGCTGCGGGCGTCGGCATGAGGGAACAGGCCAGGTAACTTCTCATAGAATGCCATATCAGAGGCCACGATCACGGTGACCGGTGCAGCCATCGTTTTTTCGATATTCCCGGAAGAGAGGGCGGGTTTCAGTGCCTGTTTGCCGGCCTCGGATCTCACAAACACGAATCGGGCCGGGGAACAGTTAGCCGACGTGGGACCCAGACGGGTGAGTTCATACAGTCTTTGCAGAATATCATCCGTTACCGGTTTATCCTGCCAGTAACTGTGGGTACGTGCCTGATGGAAAAGTGTATCAAGAGCAGATCTGTCAACCGGTGTACTCATCGCATTCTCCCTAAATGAACCACTATTTTTCTCTGCCGGCCCGTCCGGTCATCGGTGCGGCCTGTTTGCAGGGCCACTGCACCGAACCTGTCTGACGCAGATGACTTCCGGGTGTACACTGCGGACCCGGAGGCCCGCAGTGACAAACGGCGAATGCCGGTAAAACTTATTCGAAACAGGTACCCGGATTTTCGGCCAGCGACACAAACTTTTTGCCGCCGCGATCCAGTGCCTGAACTTCACCACTTTCAATATCATAAACCCAGCCATGCAGGCGGATTTTTTCATTGCGCAGGGCCACAGCCACGGACGGGTGAGTTTTAATATTATTCAGCTGCGCGATCACGTTTTCCCGAACCATCGCACTGACTTTATGCTCTTCATCCGGGTAGTCGTTTTTGTCCACCACGGCTTTTGCCGCATCGGCATAACGCAGCCAGTGCTCGACGGCTGGCATGGTGTGCATATCCTGACATTTGGCGATAGCCCCCATCGCACCGCAATTCGAATGACCGCAGATAATGATATCGCGGACACCCAGCGCGACCACAGCATACTCGATGGTGGCAGACACACCGCCCGGTTCCGGACCGAAGGACGGCACAATGTTGCCTGCATTACGAATGACAAATAACTGGCCCGGTTCCTGCTGAGTCACCAGCTCAGGAACCAGACGGCTGTCTGAACAGGAGATAAACAGAGCTTTTGGATTCTGGCTGGCCGCCAGGCTATGGAACAGCGCTTTACGCTCCGGATAAACTTCTTTCTGGAAGTTCAGAAACCCTTCAACAATCGTTTTCATAACACGCCCAAATAATAAAAATTCGGCTTAATCATAGAACGATTACCGGTACGGGGAAAGTCCCTGCAGGAAAATGCCCCCGGAGGCGGCGATAAAACAGTCAGCGCCCGGAATGTGACCCCGGGTTGCGGCCTGTACTGCACGGAATACGGGGCTTGTCTGACCGCCCATTGCCCGGCAGGGAGGAACTGGGTTGTGTGACAGTGTCACGTCATTCCGGGGTGGCTGCCCGGCGGCGCATTGCCCGGGTAATAAGGTGGTTGTGATAGCCACGGTTTCCGGCTATTACTATCCGCAGAAATAACCATGACACAGGGAATTTTATGGCACAGTCAGCAGTGATCATTATTCAGACCGGGACACCCCCGGAAGCTATCCGTCAGCAGTACGGGGATTTACCACAGTGGTTCAGCCAGGCCATGGGCCTGCCGTTATCTGCCATCCAGGTGGTACGGGTATTTGAAGGGGAAGCGTTACCGCCACCGGACCCCGCGCGGCTGGCCGTTATTACCGGTTCCTGGGCGATGGTGACGGATCGGCTGCCGTGGAGTGAGGCCACTGCCGAATGGATACGCCAGGCGATAATCGCAGAGATGCCGCTGATGGGGGTCTGCTACGGACATCAGCTGATGGCTCATGCCCTGGGTGGCGAGGTGGGGTATCTTGACTGTATCCGCGAAACCGGATGTTTACCGGTCAGCCTGACCGCCGCCGCAGCGGCCGATCCTCTGCTGCAGAATTTACCCGCCACCTTCCCGGCGCATCTGACACATATGCAATCGGTGACCCGGCTGCCGGCAGGGGCTGAGGTACTTGGCCGGTCGGCTATCGACCCCCATCAGATCATCCGTTACGGGAAATATGCGGTTTCCACCCAGTTTCATCCGGAATTCCCGGTCGCGGCCGCCAGGGCGATGACAGAGAGGAACCGGACGGTCTTCGGCCAGGAAGGAAGGGATACCGATGCCATTCTGGCGCAGATGACGGAAACCCCGGAGGCGACCGGGATCCTGCAGCGTTTTATTGCACATCATCTGCCGGAAGGAAGTACGGAAGGCTGCTGACCGGACAGGTCACGCGCGGAACCCCGGGACCCGTACCGGTCACCCCCGGGTCCTCCCGGGGGTGAAGTATCAGGGACGACGAATGCGGCTGACGCTGACAATAATCGCAATCAGACAGGACGTGACGGCAACCCACAGAGCAATATGCACGGCATGGCTTTCACTGTGCAGATCCTGCTGGCTGAACAGTGCGAGGATCACACCGATGGCGGCACTGCCCATGCATTGCCCGAACATCCGCATAATGGCCAGTGTTCCTGAGGCATAGCTGCTGTTTTCCCGCGCCACGTTGGATAGCATTTCGCGGTTGTTCGGGCTCTGGAAACAACCAAAACCGATACCGCACACCAGGCTGCGCAGACAGATATTGAGGACACTGGCATGTTCCGGCAGGGTAGCCAGCAGGGCCAGACCCGTCACAAAAATACAGAGTCCGGTGGTGGAGATCAGCGCCGGCGGAAAGCGGTCAGACAGACGCCCGGCATGAGGGGCGGCCAGGATGATGCCGAGAGGCCAGGGGGTAAACAGTAATGCTGAGATAAACGCGCTGTAGCCGTACACGTTCTGGAACAGGAACGGCAGTGCGATAAACGTGATCCCCTGACTGATAAATGACGCCATCGAGGTTAGGGCCGCCAGTGAAAAACGGGATGATGAGAAGATAGACAGCGGTAATAACGGTTTACTGGCCCGGCGTTCACAATAGATAAACGCGGTCCCGGCGGCCAGTGCCAGTGCCAGGAAACCGGCGGCATGCAGTACGTTATCTGCGGTTAATGACTGCCCGCCGTGCAGTGCGAAACTGTCCGCAGCCATGATCAGGCTGCCGGGCACAATGGCCGACAGGAAAGCGCCCGGGATGTCGAAAGGCTCGGTAATTTTTTTTGCCCGCTCAGGCAGTACACGCATGGCCAGAATAATTGCCAGAATACCCGGCGGCAGGTTAATGGCAAACAGCCACTGCCAGCTGAACGCTGAAAGCAGGGTACCGCCCAGTAAGGGCGCAATGGCGGTTCCTGAGGCAACCAGCAGCGCATTCATACCGAGAATACGGCCCAGTAACCGGTTAGGGAACACCGAACGCAGCACGGCCGGCCCGATACTCAGGGTCGCGGCGGCGCCGATCCCCTGCAGAATGCGCATTGCTATCAGCGTGTGCGGGGTATCGGATAAGGCACATCCCAGCGAAGACAGTGTAAATACCAGCAGGCCGCAGGGATACTGAACACGGTAGCCCACCCGCGGGGCCAGCGCGGCGAAAATAGCCAGTGTCATGGCGGCGGCTAACAGATAGCCGTTGGATACCCAGATAATCTCAGAGGCCCGGACATTCATCGCGCGGGCAATTTGTGGCAGGGCAACATTGACCATCGATGCATCAAAGACGGTCATCGCCGTGGTCATCATCACCGCAATCATTGCCAGCCGGCGTTGTCGTCCGGGCAGCCCTTCATCGCCCGGCATATCAGAAAAAAGCATGCTAAATGTCTCCGCGGTTACTTCTGTTGCGACCGGAAATGCAATCCGGTCTGCGCATTGATTTGTAGAGGTGGGGAATATACTCTCTCAGGATAGCAGGCGGAAGGTGCATTGTTTGCAGTTATATAGTGCACACAACGCCATGATTGAAAATTCGACAGGAAAACGCACGATGGCCGAGGCTGATTTTAATCTGTTAACCGCTCTGGATATGCTGCTGACGACCCGTTCGGTGGCCGGTGCCGCCCGCCGGCTCGGGCTGAGTGCCTCCGCAATGAGCCGTACACTGAGCCGTTTACGGTCGGTGACCGGCGACCCGTTACTGGTCAGGGCCGGACGGGAGATGGTGCTCACGCCCTATGCCGAGGAGATCCGTGAGCGCACCCGGAAAACGGTTTCTTCCGCCAGAGAGTTGCTGCGGCCGGACACCACGGCGCTATGCCTGCCGGAACTGGAGCGAACCTTTATTCTGCGGGCCAATGACGGCTTTATCAGTGCATTCGGGGCGGCATTGATTGCGGTGGTCGCGCAACAGGCCCCGGGCGTACGCTTATGCTTTATTCCAAAGCCGGAAAAAAATGTCAGTCAGCTGCGTGAGGGACAGGTGGATATTGAAATCGGCGTGGCGGGAGAGACGGGACCGGAAATCCGCCTGCAGGCCCTGTTCCGTGACCGGTTTGTCGGGGTGGTCAACAGCCATCATCCGCTGGCACAGCTCCCCCGGATCACGCTGGAGGACTATATCCGCTGGCCGCATATTGCCTCATCCAGACGGGGGAAATACAGCGGGCCGATAGACAGTGCACTGGCCGAACTCGGCTTTCAACGGGAAGTGGTCGCCGTGGTGCCGGGCTTCGCGCCGGCACTGGCGGTGGTCACTGGCTCGGAACTTATCGCCCAGGTACCGGCCTCCTTTTTACAGAATTACCCCGGAATTTCCGCATTGCCGGGTGAAGGGACCCTGCGCCGGTTCGAACTTCCGGTGAAAGTCCCGGGGATCACGGTATCGCAGATGTGGCATCCACGCTCGGATAAAGATCCCGCCCACCGCTGGCTGCGTGAGCAATTACGCACCGTCTGCTGGCGGGAACCACTGGCTGAGTTCAGTCACCAGTAACCGGAGTCTGGCCTCGGTGCCACGGCGCGCCGGGTAGAGCAGATGCATTTTCTGGTCCGGAAAGTGATAGCCCGGCAGCACGGGCCGCAGTTGCTGACGCCGGAAATAGCCCGCTAATGCTTGCCGGTGGCCGGCCAGAATACCCTGTCCTTCGGTGGCGGCCTCTGCCAGGGCTCCCCAGTCATTGATCACCAGTGGCGGACTGACGTCAGTGTGCCAGATCTGACGGCCATCGGTCAGTGTCCATTCCTGTATCTCGCCGGCCAGCCACGGCGAAAAGCCCAGGCAACGGTGCTGCGGTAACTGTGCCGGAGACAGCGGGGCCCCGTAGTGATCGAGATATGACGGGGCCGCGGCAAGGATCAGCCGGTACGGGGTCAGCGGTTTTGCCACCAGCCTGAGTAACGGATCCGGCTCACCGATGCGGATCACCGCATCCATACCGTTGTCCAGCGGTGAGATCACCGTATCAGACAGCGTCAGTTCGATACGGATCTGCGGGTAACGGCGCATAAAATCGGCGATAAACGGTATCAGAGAATAGCGGCCAAAGGTCACCGGGCTGTTAATCCTTAAGGTTCCGGCGGGCTGAGTGACGTCGAATTTCACCTGTCTTTCAGCATCCTCGACCGCTCCGAGGATAATTTCACAGCGCCGGAAGTAGTCGGCCCCCGCGGCGGTCAGGCTCTGTTTCCGGGTGGTACGGGACAGTAACGTAACCCCGAGCTGCTGTTCCAGGGCGGTGATATGCCGGGCCACCATCTGCGGGGACAGACCGCGGACACCGGCTGCAGCAACAAATGAACCAGTCTTAACGACATCAACAAAGACCTGCATTCCGGTCAGTTTATCCGGCATTAACAACTCCTGGTGGTTTGTGAAAACAAATAATGGCTATTTTAACCACTGGTTTGAGTTTATTACACTGTGGATCCTGTCATTGAGGAGGTAATTATGATTTTTGTAGTCAGAATGGAGCACCCGGACGGTGAGGAGTGGGGGCAGTATGTTGCTGAGCATGTCAGCTACCTTCGCGGGCTGATCACCCGGGGGCATCTGCTGGCATCGGGGCCGGTAAAAGGGTCAGTGCTGCGCGCCGGGTTACTGATTTTCAGGGCGGAGAGTGAACAGCAGGTCAGACAATGGATTGAAGATGATCCGTTCAGCAGGGAGAACCTGATCGTCACGCTGGATATCTGTCAGTGGGATCCCTTGTTCGGTTGCCTGTCAGAGGTCTCTTCCGGCGTATTACCGCCTGTGTTGCAGGACCAGACCGCAGGCTGATAACCGGTGTATGACGGACCCCGGGCCCGGGGCCGTTGTACCTTCGTCCGCTGGCAGAGGTTTACGGGCGCCCGAAGTCCTTCGGGATGCATCGCAATCACCGCTTTTATTTAACGAAAAGTTAACAATAACAGGGCGGGTGGCTAATTATTATCAGGGACGGTTAATCGGTAGCGGATTAAACTTTTTGTTGCCGTCAAAACCGCGCTTTACCGGGGAGTTTTATTTTAATTTCTTCATTTTTCAGTAGTTAATGTTATCAGCGGGCCGGTTTTTCAGGGGGATCAACTATTGTTGATTATTTAAAAAATAATTATATTTATCAGTGGGATGTGGTCATCATTGCCGGTAAGGCCGGGCGGATTAGACGTAATATGTTCAACTGAAAGCATTTTCCTGCTGGATCTGCTGCGTCACAATCGTAATAATATGGGGACCCTCACAATCATAAGAAAACTAAATTACTATGCAGTTATGCAGTTTTAAAATTAATAATAATGACCAGCACAGTTTCGGTCTCATCCGGGAAGACGGTATCATTGATGCTGGTAAATATGTGGATTACAGCGATCTTAAAGCAGTACTGACTGCCGGCGCCTTAGCCGAAATTTCTGCGCTATCTGATAAACCTGCAGATTACCAGGCAGACGAAATTACTTTTTTACCGGTGATCGAAAATCCGGGGAAAATTCTCTGTGTCGGGATGAACTATTCCGAAAAGCGTAAAGAGTTTGGCGAAACTAACCCGGCACCGACGCTGTTTGTCCGTTTTGCCGATACGCTCTCCGCACATAACACACCGCTGCAGAAACCTGCCAGCAGTGAGCAGTTCGACTATGAAGGCGAGCTGGCCGTGATTATCGGAAAAAATGCACATCAGGTTCCGGCCAGTGAGGCCCTGCAGTATGTGGCAGGCTACAGCTGCTTTATGGATGCTACGGTACGTGATATGCAGTTTACCTGGTTCACCGCCGGTAAAAACTGGCCGGCCACCGGCGGTTTTGGTCCGTCGATGACCACCACCGATGAGATCCCGGACCCGCAGCAGCTGGATATCAAAACCTTCCTGAATGATCAGCAGGTACAGCATGACTCCACGGCCAATATGATCCATACCGTGCAGGACATTATTGCTTACGTGACCTGTTTCACTCCTCTGGCGCCAGGCGATGTGATCATCACCGGCTCTCCGGGCGGTGTGGGTAAATCGCGTACCCCGCAACTGTTTATGTTCCCGGGCGACCATATCTCGGTCGAAATCAGCAAGATTGGTACCCTGGCTCACACGATTGCCTGACCCTTTCTGCGGTAAATGCTCTGTTATCTGAAGCAGGGCATCCTGTCCGGCCAGCGGCTATATTACGGTCTCTGGCCGGATTTTTTTGCCGCCGATTAGGTCACAGGCCCGGCAAAAAATTACCGGCGCAGAGGCGGGCAGAGGTTTCTGACCGGAAATAGCCTGCGATTTTCCCTGTAGTGTCCCGTACAGTGCCGGTTATTTCCCTGGTCTGTCCCGAACCTTCCACAAAAACACTTATGACGCAGAGGCGGGCAAAGTATGCTGACCGGAATAGCCTGCGACTTTCCCGGGGAGTGTCCCGCACGGTGGCGATCATCTGTCTGGTCTGTCCAGAACCCTCCACCAAAACATTTGCGACGCAGAAGCGGGCAGAGGTTTCTGACCGGAAATAGCCTGCGATTCTCCCGGTAGTGCCCCGCACGGTGCCGGTCATTTCCCTGGACCGTCCTGAACCTTCAGGCAAAACATTACCGGCGCAGAGGCGGGCAGAGGTTTCTGACCGGACATAGCCAGCGACTTTCCCGGGGAGTGTCCCGCGCTGCGCCGGTCATCTGTCTGCATTACCTGCACTGACGTCCTTTGTGATTCCTGACCGGATTCTCTGACCGCAGACGCTGCTGCGGGTTTCATACGCTTATATCGCCCATTGCAGCCCTGGCGGCGATGATCGGTATCCGCTGCCGCCCGGGGTAATAGACTGCCTTGAAGTCACCTTTAGCCAATCGTCCGGCCCGGCCCTTATGGGGTGTGCACTGTCTTCACCGATGGATTTCGTGATCCCCGGTACAGGTCACTACCTCAATCAATATGAATACTGTATATATATACAGTATGCCGTAAAAACCTCATTTATACGGGTGCACAGGGCATTATTGACTAATCTATGAACGCCTTTTGACGAAATACTGTCCTTTGCTGACAAGAATGCTCTGATCCTGCCGCTAAAGGCCTCCCGGCCGAGCGGAAGGATTCTGCACAGATGCCGGGATGCTATTAATCTCAGCAAAGCATGAAATCACCGTGATATCTCACGTAGGGTCTGTGGCAGGAAACTGAGGTTATCGCGGGTTACCGTAATTATCGTTTACATGGACAGAGATTAAACAGACACACAGATCGGATTCTCCACCGGGACGTGTGCGTTATTACCGGTATCCGTGACGCCGGTTGCTGAAGACTGCGGCCATCACTTATCCCTGTCGCTCCCCGCGTAAAAGAAGTGACGGCAGGCGCGATGTACGATGAAAGGTATTGTTCCATTGCCTCAATAGTGTTCTGTTACCTGCACAAAAACGCTGGTGGAAATACTGTAGACGATTAGCCGCGGTAAACCCGGGGCGTGAGATAAACTCTGCACAACGCTCCCTAACGACCAGCACAATGGCAGTGGCTTCCGTTTCTCACCCTCCCGATCAGACATACTCCCGGGCATCCCCCCAGTGATTGCGGGTCAGGCATCAATAATAAATAGGGTACGCCCCGATCGCCGCGCCGGCAGGTGTCAGTAATCAAAAGGGGGGTAACTGTGATGAGTCAAAAGTGTTAAGCATTAATTATGTGTTTATTTTGCGTGCAGTTGTTATCGGAAATATCATCCAGCAGATATGCTGAATAATTAACCACGTCTCGATAAAAAGACAGGAAATAACAACGGCCTGTGAGATGTTTTTATTTCCTTGATTATCAGTAGATTATTGATGTGTGTAAAATTCAACCACCCATAACAGGTAACTTAAAATTCACATTGATGTTTTTTCGTTAACTTTAAATGTAATTTAATTTATGTATTTGTAAGTATATCGTTACTTTTTGAGATTTTTACTTGTCCCTAAGGATAGTATGGTGATGCGTGAGTATTGTTGGCGCTGTTGAATCATACAATAAGCATCAAGGAAATTTATGGACAATAAAAAAAATCCCGCCACAGAGCAGACTCTGAGTGAGGAAGGGTTACGTCGTCGCCGTCTTTTCGGTCAGACCGGGGGGCTGGTAGCCAGCTTTGCTATCGGCTCTGCCATCGCCGGAACAACTCTGGCCAATAGTGCCAGTGCTGCACCCGCTACCCCTCAGCCGGATAGCGCAACACTGAATCAGTTTCTGAAGACTTCCCGTTTTCTGACCGGTCATCAGAGCCTGGATGTGACCTTAGGTGAGCGTCTGTATATGGCTTTCAGCGAGCAGGACCCTGCCTTTGTGACCCGGTTGGCCACCCTGAACCAGTGGATAGCCGATAAGCAACCGCAGGATGTGGAAGCCCTGGATACTCAGTTACAGGGCCAGCCCCTGCATGATCTGATGATGTCTGTGATCAGGGGCTGGTATCTGGGAGTTACCGATAACAGCCATCACGCGAAAGTGTACGGCTACCAGAATGCGCTGATGTATCAGGTACCGCGTGACGGAATGGTGATCCCGACCTATGCCCATAATGGCCCGGATTACTGGACTGCAGATCCTCCCCCGGTTGATCGCCTGCTGAACTTTTAAATAAAACAAAAAACCTTTCCGGCCTGACAACCTGAACCGGGGTTGATCTCTGTCTGTCACGGATCAGTCTGCAACTGTTACCCGTAACAGTCTGGTTGAAGGCAGAATTTTATGCGGAGTGAATGTGAAATATCAAAAGTCGATAAGGAAACGCGCCACGGGGAACTTTCGCCGAAAGCTGCTGGCGCTCTGCCTTGGCTGTGGCGTGACAGGGGCGTTGCCGGTCTATGCTGCTGAAGAAGTACCGGTTCATCAACCTGCGGTCGAAAACAGTGCCGATGCCTTGCTGAAACAGGGGCAGTATCTGGCGGTCGCGGCAGACTGTGCGGCCTGCCATACGGATCCACAGACTAAAAAGACCTTCGCCGGGGGATACGCCATCCATTCACCGATGGGGGTAATTTATTCCACCAATATTACACCGTCGAAAACCTACGGTATCGGTAACTATACCGAAGCGCAGTTTGAAAATGCGGTACGTCACGGTATTCGTGCCGATGGCAGCCATCTGTATCCGGCCATGCCTTACACCTCCTATGCCGGTCTGACCGATCAGGATGTGCATGCCCTGTATTATTATTTTACCCACGGTGTTCAGCCCGTCGAACAACCTAACCGCATCACCTCCCTGGGCTTTCCGTTTAACCTGCGCCAGGCGATGTGGGGATGGAACCTGCTATTCCTGAAACAAAAACCTTTCCAGCCGGATCCGTCACAGAGCGCCGCCTGGAACCGCGGTAAGTACCTGGTGAATAACCTGGAGCACTGCGGCGAGTGTCACACCCCGCGCAATATTATGATGGGCACAGAAACCGGCAGTGCCGAACTCAGCGGTGCCGCACTGGGCAGCTGGTATGCGCCTAATCTGACATCCGACCCGCTGAGTGGTATCGGCAGCTGGCAGCGTGATCAGCTGATGACTTACCTGAAAACCGGTCATGTGGAAGGTAAAGCACAGGCGGCCGGTCCGATGGCGGAGGCGGTCACCAACAGTCTTCAGCATCTGAGCGATGATGATATCAGTGCCATCGTGACCTATCTGCAAAGTCTGCCGGCGGTGAGTCATCCGGGTCAGGCGAAAGCGACCGGCGATTTCGGCAGCCCGGCGGGGATGGCAGGGGATTCGGATGTTCGCGGAACGCAGCCGATGGGCTCCGCTCTTCCGGCAGATATTACCGGTAAAGCCCTGTATGACACCACCTGTGCCAGCTGTCACCAGACCTCCGGTACCGGCACGGCCGATGGCTTCTATCCGTCGCTGTTCCATAACACGGCGACCGGCGGAAATACCCCGAATAACCTGGTGTCGGCCATCCTGTTTGGTGTGCAGCGTGAAGTGAACGGCAAAGAAGTGCTGATGCCGGCATTTGGTCCGGGCTCGGATGTACAGTCCCTGAATGATGACCAGGTGGCGAAACTCAGCAACTACATCTTTAAGCAGTTCGGTAATCCGCAGCTGTCTGTCACTGCAGCAGAGGTTAAGACCCTGCGCGAAGGCGGAGCGCAACCGTTCCTTGCACGCTATGCCGCGGCCGGTTCGGTGATCGGCGGCATTATCGTGCTACTGATCATTGTCCTTATTGTGGTACGGCTGTCACGCAAACGTCGTTGAACGTGCCGTCATTTTACGAATTTGTAGTATTTCGAGGTGGTTATGTCTGAGCAATATAGCGCTGATGTGGTAGTGGTAGGCGCGGGGATTTGTGGTGGTACGGTAGCCAAAGAGCTGGCGGAAGCCGGTCTTTCGGTACTGGTACTGGATGCCGGTCCGCGCTGGGAAAGGGGAGAAGTGGTCGAAAACTGGCGTAATATGCCGCCGGTGAATAAATCAGAATCCGATTATGCGACGCCTTATCCGGCCGAGCCCTGGGCGGTACATCCGCAGTTAAACCCTTACAATAATTATCCGGAAGTCTCCGGTCCGGATGCCTCTGCCTTCCGTCAGGGAATGATCAAAGGGGTGGGGGGAACCACCTGGCACTGGGCGGCGTCATGCTGGCGTTTCCTGCCGCATGATCTTCAGTTACATACCACCTATGGGGTCGGGCGTGACTGGGTCGTGACCTATGATGAGTTAGAAGATTATTACTACCGTGCCGAAGTGTTGATTGGGGTCAATGGCCCGAATGACACAACGCTGAAATATGTCGCACCGCGTAAGAAGCCGTTCCCGATGGAACCGATGCCTTATGGTCCCGCCGATCGCCGCTTCACCGAGGTGGTCGCCACCGCCGGGTATGAAAATACGCCGGTCCCCCAGGGCCGTAACAGCCGCCCATATGACGGACGTCCGCAGTGCTGTGGTAATAACAACTGTATGCCTATCTGTCCTATCGGTGCCATGTTCAATGGTATCCATAGTATTGTTAAAGCAGAAAAAGCCGGTGCAAAAATTCTGCCGAATGCGGTGGTCTACCGGTTTGAAACCGATGAGCATAATAACATTACGGCTCTGCACTATTACGATCCGGATAAGAACTCGCATCGCGTGACGGCGCGGACTTTCGTACTGGCCGGTAACGGTATCGAAACACCGAAACTGTTATTACTGGCCGCCAATGATCGTAACCCGAACGGTATTGCCAACAGCTCGGACATGGTCGGCAGAAATATGATGGATCACCCGGGGATCCTGATGAGTTTCCAGGCCTCAGAGCCTATCTGGACCGGTGGGGGTTCCGTACAGATGAGTTCCATCACTAACTTCCGTGATGGAGACTTCCGTAGTGAGCATGCCGCGATTCAGATCGGGATGAACAATACCTCACAGAACCATAAAGCGGGAGTGAAAGCACTGCAGATGGGGCTGGTGGGTAAAAAACTGGATGCGGAAATCCGTCGCCGTGCGGCCTGCGGTATGGATATCTATGTTAACCATGACGTCCTGGCCAACCCGGACAACCGTCTGACCCTGAGTACTCAGCGTAAAGACAGCCTGGGGATCCCGTATCCGCATGTCACCTATGATGTGGGGGATTATGTGCGTAAAGCAGCGGTCTCTTCCCGCCAGCACCTGATGCAGATTGCCAATCTGTTCGGTGCGACAGAAATTGAAATGACGCCGTATTTTAACCCGAATAACCATATTATGGGCGGGACTATCGGGGGGCATGATCCGAAAGATTCCGTAGTGGATAGCTGGATGCGTACCCACGATCACCAGAACCTGTATATTGCCTCCGGCGGGGCGATGGCAGCGGCCGGGACAGTGAACTCGACGCTGAGTATGGTGGCGCTTTCCCTGCGGGCAACCGACAGTATTAAACGCGATCTGCTGCACGGTTAATCGCTATTTCTGCGAATGATACAGGCCCCGTTACCGGGGCCTGCTGTGGAAGAACCATCCCGTGTTACCGGGCTAAGGTTTTACGCAGCGTCTTCACCTCACTGGCAGTCACGGCCGGTGACGCATTCCCCCAACTGTTACGGATACAGGTCAGGACATCCGCAACATTCTTAAGGAAGCACAGAAAACTACGGTGATTGCATGGACCCACGCCGTGATCAGTATCAGCACCATTGCGCGTGAGTTTAGTACCAGGCGGCAAATCATACCCAGGGTAAAGGCAGGGCAGTAATGACCCTGAGTTTACAGTTGGATGGTTTGCTATATGGCAGGAGCGGACATTGAAAACTGTTTAAGTTGCAAATACGCAAATGTTAGGTAGCATAGAATTTACAAGTGGAACAATAAAAAAATAACCATTATTATGGTGGTGTTTTTAATTTTTTCAATTCAAACTATAGTGTCTCTCATTTATATTATAGGAGTTATATGCCAAGCACAGCATTAAGCCATTTCAATCAAGATATTGATAGAGCAAATGTTCTTAGGGTTCATGCTGATTCATTACCAGCATCAACATTGAGGGATGATATATATAGAGCTTCTTGGATGATTGCGATTGGAGCACTAGATGCATATTTTTGTGATGCATTTGCAGATATTTTATCAAAAATTCTAATTGCAAAAAGTATTGATGATAAAGTTCAATTGAGCCCAAGGGTAAAATCATTGAAGTTGCCTATAAACTCTATTGTGAATGCTCAGAATACAACATCGAATTGGAAATGGAGAAATGCAGCGCGTGATTTGATTGAAAAAGATAACGTGCTTTCAATTGATAAAATTAAAGAGTTATTTAACCATATTATGGATGAAAGAAATAAGATATTATCCAAGTCGATGATGGAGGACTGGTTAATAAACAAATCCGCGAAGCATCGGCTAATGGGGATCAGTCCCACAGATTACAAAAAACTATCCAAATCCGATAAAGAAAAAAAACGTAAATCTATGCTAGAAAAACTCTCTAACAGATATACTTCACTAATCCAGAGAAGACACGATTGCATTCATAATTGTGATAGACCAAAGGTTAGTCTCACTAAAATTTCTAGTACGGATGTTCTTAAAGTTATTGAAGATATAGATTTTTTAATTACTACTTTGGATGGTCATATTGATAAAAATCTTCGACGTCATCTTCTAAGTATAGGTTGCAGTAAAACTCTTGTCAGGCGGGTTAAAGCTTAAATTAACCATCCAATCAAAGCTTATAACACTGGAAGATGTGAAGAAAATACCCCCATTGCTATCTTTTTTCTACATCTTCCATATGTGTAAATTGTAAGATTTATTTAAAGTGCATTTGGCATTATGAATTTCATATTAATATTTTGCACTAATATCTACTCCTCGCTCACAGCAGACTTTACTAGGACACAGGTTTACTCTGATCCATAAGCAGTCATAATTTGTCACATCAATGGAAATCCATGGTCATTATGTCAAACGTTAGAATTACCGAAAATGGTGCCAAATGAACGGATATTGATTTCGCCACACGATATCGCATTCTCGGCTTAGATTATCAGAGAAAGTGTGCATTGTTACTCATCTTTTTTATAAGAATGTACTAATAGTTCGGGAAGTACATTGACTGCATTAGTGTCTTTATCGATACTTTTTTGTTTAGCTGGGATTCTCCCGGCAAGTTTAATAATGCCATCATCACGAAGTACAGACCGACGAATAAAATCCTCTGTTATTGTTAAAAGGGATTTAAACTCGCTTTTTGTCGGTGACCAAGCGCGATGTGCAGCAGCATTACCTGCATCAGTGACTATAAGTAACTGACTTTTCTCAGTTTCACCGATATAACCATCCTCTGCAAGCTTTTCAACTTTCCTCCCTAAAGGTAATGCAGGTAATATGTTCAGAATCTCTGAAGTGCGGTCAAAGGCAGTCCTTAAACCAATGGAGGCTAAAATATAAGATTCATTATAATAGGCCTGATACACTTCATTAAGTAAGAGGTAAAGTTGGTAATCGATGGCTGCTATATTTTCAATCCATTGCGGTCGGTGTTCAAGTGTTCTCGGATAGGTTTCATATCTATAGTTAGAAGTGATAACAGTTTGACCTTCTTCATCATAATCGTATTCTATATCTTCACTGTCCCACGATTTTGAATGATAAAACACCGTGTCACATCCTTTGCATTGTAACAGACGATATTCCGTACCCCATTGTATAAAATTTCGTCCGTCACCACTCTCCCAAATCCGCTTTATTTCTCCGATTACTATACAGTTTCTTTCTCCCGCGCATTCAGGGCACTCTGCACGTAACGTTGCCTTTTCAGTCATTTTATCACCTCAACGGATTAGCATTTTGAAAGTGCTAAACATATAAAATAGCATTGTAGAATCGGTTCAACTACTTTCTGCCGATTATATTTCTCTTGTAATCCCGAGGTCAATTATGCGTTAGGAGGTAGCAATTTTGCTTGGCCTATTTTAACCTTTCAACGTTTGCTCCTCGCTCACAGCAGCCCATCATGCCAGCTCAAAAAAACAGGTTTCATGTAGGATACGCTTCCGCTTTCCAGGCGCCCCCCTGAGTCACTGGCTATACCTTATGCCGCAACAACTGGCGGGGAATAACAGGGGTTTATATCGTATCCCTCCGGCACGCAGGTAGCGTTGTGCCGGAGGGAGGGCAGGAAAAGACGGTGAGTCTTAGTTTGTGGCTTCCTGTTGTGCCGGGCGCTGCGGGGAACGTGACGGATGACGGTAATTAATACCGATAGCGATGGCAATCAGACAGCAGCCTGCGATCAGCCTCAGCACAGGAACATCATTCCCCCATAACAGCATATTAATAATCAGTCCGACCGGCACATGCAGTTCATTGAATACCGACAGCGTCGCGACCGAGACCAGCGTACTGCCTTTTGCCAGCCAGTAACTGCCCAGCGCTGTCGCCACGACACTCAGATAAACCAGCACCGTCCATTGGGCACCGGTTTGTGGCAGATGGCCCTGCTGACCGAAGAAGTAATAGAGCGGGGCGGTAATGATCAACGCGCCCAGGAAGAAGTGACCAAACAGCTTAGGCAACGGAACATCCGGCTTATATTTCAGCAGCAGGCGACGACAGATCACCTGTCCGGCGGCAAACGTCAGGTTCGCCAGCTGTAACAGCCAGAACCCTTTCCAGAAATGCCCGGTGAGCGGATGGTAGTGAATGACAATACCGCCGGAGACCGCAAACAACGCAGCGACCAGCGTCCAGGGATTAAACCGTCGTTCCAGTGCATTATTCAGCAGGCTGATGTAGAGCGGTGTCTGGGTGGTAAACAGCAACATCTCCGGCACCGTCAGCATTGTGTAGCTCTGATAAGAGAGCGCATAAGTGACGCCGAACTGAAGGGCACCGGCGAACCATAACCCGGCAATTAACCGCGTCGGCAGATTACGCCATACCATAAAAGGAACAAAGATCAGGGTGCCTGCCAGCGTCCGAAAGAATACGGCGAAATAGCTGTCAACCTGGCCAGCCAGAAAATGGCCGGTCAGACTGAATGAGGATCCCCAGAGGAAGGTAACGATCGCGAGATACCACACAGAGTTGTAAACCTATATTAAAAAAATCAGTTGACGATTATGTGATGGCTGGCCGATTTACGCAAGCCCCGCTCAGAGGGAAGGTCGGTCACCGGGGATTATCCGGCCTCAGTGTGACCTGATAACCGGGCGATAGTTGTGCAGTTTGCCTTGTTATTCTGCTGTCGATGATACGGCCAGTACGACGCTTACCCGCAGGTGAGAACCGGCAATTCTGCCAGGCGCCGGGCGGCCTTTTCGGCCAGCATAACTTGTAAGGCTGTAGTCATAAAAATAGTTTACAGCTATACTCGGCCTACGTCGTCAGATTACCGTCCTGCGGTGACTGCCGCTCATTTACGTTGTCTCTTTTTCAGGTTGTATTTCCGATGCGCAATCCCCGTAATCCGTTGTCAGAATTACTGACTCATCGCCATTCCTGTCGTGCCTTTCTTGATGATCCTGTACCGCTCAGCGATATCAGGCATCTGTTGCAGGCGGCCCGTCGTGCCCCCAGCGGCGCCAATCTGCAACCCGGGATGTTCCATGTCTATACCGGGCAGCCGCTGGCAGAGATGACGGCTCAGCTTACGCTGATTGCACAGCAGCCGCCTGAAGAGGAGCTGTATAGCTATTTCCCCCGGCCGATGCCTGAGTTTCTTAAACAACGTCAACGGGATGCGGGCTATGCGCTTTATCAGGCGCTGGATATTCAGAAACGCGATACAGAGGGACGCCGGCGTCAGTTTGCGGCAAATTATCGTTTCTTTGATGCTCCGGTCGGGATTGTGGTAACACTGCACCGGCAGATGGGCGCCGGTTGCTTTATGGATCTTGGCATGGCACTGATGAGTTTCTTTCTTGCTGCTCAGGAACTGGGTTACGGGACCTGCGGTATCGGGGCATTGGCAAATTATGGCCGTGCCATTCATCGTCTGATGGCGTTACCTGACGAGGAAACGGTGGTCTGCGGTATCGCTCTGGGCCGGCCGGATATCACAGCGGCGGTGAATAGCTTCCGGACCTCCCGTGCGCCGGCTGAAGAGTACTGCACTCTGCATGGCTTTGCCGACGGGGAGGGCGAATGATGACGACGATGGCACGTCTTCGCTATCAGGGCGTGGCGCTGGATAATGCTGACGGCGAAGTGGCCGATGCCTTGCAGCGTGTGGTAACGGCTTATAGCGCCGGCCGGACGTTTCGTGCGGTCAGTCAGTCACCCTGGATTGAAACCGGTCATGATAGCGGGCATATCGAATGCACGACCTGCGGCAGCAGCGGTATCCCCAAAGTGATCCGTCGGCCCTATATGACATGGCAGAAAACCTTTGAACTTAACCGGCAGATTTTTGGCCTGACCGCCGCGGATCGCAGTGCCATCTTTGGCGGACTGAATCATTCACTGGCGCTGTACGGTGTCTGTGAATCGCTACATCTCGGGATGGAATGTGATTTTGTCACCGGTATGCGTCCGCGTGCTCAGGCCATGCAATTACAGGCTGCCGGCACCACGGTGCTGTATATTACCCCGACCCAACTGCGTTTGCTGACCGGTAGCGGCGAAACTCTGCCGTCGGTGCGGCTGATCCTCTGCGGGGGCGGTAAACTCGATGCGAAGACCCGTGAACGTGCCGGTCGTTATTGTCCGGCGGCGACGATCCATGAGTTTTACGGGGCCTCTGAGACCAGTTTTATTACTCTGGCGGATGCCGGGACACCGGAAGGATCGGTGGGTAAAACGTATCCCGGCGTAACTATAGCGATCCGAAACGCTCATCAGGGAGTAGGTGAGGTCTGGGTGAGCAGCCCGTATCTGTTTTCCGGATATGCCGCCGGCGGCAGTGAAGAAACCCGGACAGACGGGGATTTTATGACGGTCGGTGAACTGGGGTTTCTGGATCCGTCCGGGCATTTATGGCTGTGCGGTCGTCGCAGCCGCATGGTGACTATCGCCGATAAGAATGTGTACCCGGAAGCGGTCGAAGCGTTGCTTAGCCAGTATTCCGACAGCGGGGTATGTGCGGTGATTGCCGCTCCGGATGCCAGCCGTGGCCATATCTTACATGCGTTTATTCAGGGACATCCGGATCCGCTACAGGAGAAGACCTTGCGCAGGCTTATCACTGAACAACTCGGTAGCGGTATGGTGCCGCGCCGGTTCTGGTTTCTGCCGGAATTTCCGTTGCTGTCAGCAGGTAAAGCCGACCTGAAACGTCTTGAGGACTATCTTAAAACGTGAGCATGATTATTGCAGCCCTGCGTAGCGCGGTGGTCCCGCGGGGTGGCGCGTTTGAGTCGCTGAAGGTTCATCAGCTGGCCGCGCCGGTGATCTCCGCACTGTTAGCTCAGAACGGCATTGCTGCCGGAGAGGTGGATCAGCTTATTCTGGCTAATGCACTGGGGGCCGGCGGGAATCCCGCCCGGGTCACCGCACTGGCCGCCGGGATGCCGGGGGTTTCCGGAATCACTATCGATACCCAGTGTGCAGGGGGGCTGGATGCTGTCGCACTGGCTTCTGCGCTGGTGGATTCGGGGGCGGCGCAGATCGTGATTGCTGGTGGCGCGGAAAGTTATTCGCGACGTCCGCTCCGCGGGGAGACTTATGCCGACGGGCGTCCGGCACGTTTTTACACCCGGCCGCCGTTCAGCCCGGATCCCGCGACCGATCCGGATATGACGGACGCGGCAGATGCCCTGGCAGTGAAATATTCTCTGACCCGGCAGGCCCAGGATGGCTGGGCGATTGACAGTCACCGAAAGGCGATGGCAGCGCAGGACAGGCTGCGGCAGGAAATTGTGCCGGTGGCAGGGGTCGTCAGTGATGGTTACCCCCGCCGGATGAGTGAGCGGCTGGCGGCCCGTTCGCCTGTACTTTCCGGGTCGGTCAGTCTGGTGTCGACGGCGGTGGAAGCGGACGGTGCGGCTTTCTGTCTGGTGGTTTCCGGGGCTATCGCTGGCCGACTGAAAGCCAGGGAGGGGCTGACCATACGCGGTTTCGTCAGCGCCGGTGCAGACAGCCGTCTGCCAGGCTATGCTCCGGTGGTCGCACTGCGGCAACTGTTCGCTAAATTCCCGCAGGTCGCCCCCGGAGACTGTGTCACTGAGATGATGGAAGCCTATGCTTCACAGGCGATGGTCTGTGTTCAGGAAAGCGGGCTGAATGTGCAGCAGACTAACTGCGGGGGCGGGGCACTGGCCAGAGGCCATCCTATCGGTGCGTCGGGGGCCATTCTTATTTGTCGTCTGTTTTATGAACTGCAACGTTCTGAACTCAGTGATGGGGTGTGTGCGATTGCGGCCGCCGGCGGCCTGGGCAGCGCGATGTTGCTTTCGAAATGTGCTAACCCGTCGTCCTTCCCGACGGGCTGAAAACAGCCACGAAAGAGGGGGCCGGGACACGCTAATCCGCCGATTAGCGACCAGAATATCGCCTTTATTAAAGCAATACTCAGAAGATAACAGAAATACTGTGTCCGGAGACCGGCGATAACCGTCGGTCACCGCCCGTCATTCAAAGGGGATCTGAGATGAAAAAAGCCTATACATTCGATGCGGAGTGCTTCGCCCTGGCGTCCAGATAGTTACCTTACATGGCGTGGTAGTCGGGTTAAACAGGGGCGTGCATTTAGCCCAACTCGGCACAGGAGCGATTCTGACCTTTTTTCAGGTGGCAGCAAGACGGAGTTCATGGCATTGGCCTCAGAATCGCTCTGAGGCCGTCTTAACGCTGTACGTAAGATGACCTTATGTTAAATTTGATTGCGCTTCTTCCCAGTGTTTCATTTCTTCTGAAATAAACCAGGTAACAAGATCCCTATAGATTTTTTCTATAAGATCCGGGCTTAGCCCCTGCTGTTCTGCCCAGGCTCTGCGTTCTTTCAACATAGCGTCAAAGCGGGACTGAGCTTTGACCTGATCTGGCGACTTTTTGAATTGGGATGCTGCGTTAACAAATTCATATCGCTCACCCAGTAATGAGATTACCTCACGGTCAATACGATCAATTTCAGTTCTGATCTCTGACATGTTTGTACACTGAGCAGCTTTGCCCTCGCTACTTTTCTTAATCATAGTCGTCCTGTTGAAATCTGGCTTTACGAGACTGATAAGTTAACACAAAGGCTTCGGTCATTGTGCGTGCAAGAGGGGATTATAGTAATAGGCTTCTGCCGCGGAATTCACTGGCAGGCTACCGTCATCCTCTGGTCACGACTGCGCTGTGGCGTGCCGGAACGGGTTATCGGCAGATTATCCCGCCATCTCTGCCCGGATATCCTGAGCCGGGCAGCCTGTTCGCCGGGGGATACCAGGCATTTTTCCCCCTTCAGAAAGTCTTCAGAATGTTATGCCACCCGCCGCAAAGGAAGTCCTCCCGAAGTGGTCCGGTTCCGTCGGTTGACAGTGAATACCCGTAACCAAAGAGTGGGTAATTTCCCGTTAGCGATTAACCCTTCATCAATGGGCCGGGGTTTAGTTACAAAACTGATCACTCTGTAAGACAGGAAATCCTGATTTTACGTTGATTTATAAAGGAAAAGTCCGAAAAACCGGAAAAGTAAAAACAGTTGTAACGTCCACTGAAAAAACTTATATTAGCCGCGCTTTATAGACCCTGTTTTTTTAACCTTTTATCCAATCCGGCACAGAGCTTTTCCGGGTTGTAGGAGTGATATGATGACGGATAAAGTCCGTATGAATACTTTGAATGCGCATTCATTACCACAAAGCAATGAAAACTTCTTAAACAGACAGTCTGAGTTTGAATCAAACGTCAGAAGTTATCCGCGTAAATTGCCGCTGGCGATCGCTAAAGCCAAAGGTGCGTGGATCACGGATGTTGAGGGTAAAGAATATCTCGACTGTCTGGCCGGTGCCGGTACCCTGGCGCTGGGTCATAATCATCCGGAAGTGCTTGAGAGCATCCAGAGTGTTATCACCAGCGGATTACCGTTACATACACTTGACCTGACCACCCCGTTAAAAGACGAATTCTCGGCTTACCTGTTATCGTTATTACCGGGTGAAGGGAAAGAATACTGCTTACAGTTCACCGGACCTTCCGGTGCCGATGCTGTTGAAGCCGCACTGAAGCTTGCGAAAAAAGCGACCGGCCGTAGCGGTATTATCAGCTTCTCCGGCGGTTACCACGGGATGACCCACGGTGCACTGTCCGTAACCGCGAACCTGTCACCGAAAGAAGCGGTGGATGGACTGATGCCGGAAGTGCAGTTTATGCCGTATCCGCATCTTTACCGCTGTCCGTTCGGACTGGGCGGCGAAGCCGGTGTTAAAGCGATCTCTTACTACTTTGAAAACCTGATCAACGACGTTGAAAGCGGCGTGCGTAAACCTGCGGCCGTGATCCTTGAAGCCGTTCAGGGTGAGGGCGGAGTCAACCCGGCACCGGTCGAATTCTTACAGCGCCTGCGTAAAGTGACCGAAGAACACGGTATTTTACTGATCCTCGACGAAGTACAGGCCGGATTCGCGCGTACCGGTAAGTTCTTTGCCTTTGAACACGCAGGCATTGAGCCGGACATCATTGTCATGTCTAAAGCTGTCGGCGGCAGTCTGCCACTGGCGGTACTGGGCATCAAAAAGCAGATTGATGTCTGGTCTCCGGGACACCACACCGGCACATTCCGTGGTAACCAGATGGCGATGGCCACCGGTCTGACCACGCTGAAGATCCTGAAACAGGAAAATATCGCAGAGCAGGTCGCTGAGCACGGTGAATGGCTGTCCGGCGAACTGCGTGCCCTGCAGAAACGTTATCCGGTGATCGGCCAGGTGCGTGGCCCGGGCCTGATGATCGGTATCGAAATTGTTGACCCGTCAAAATCACAGGATGCGATGGGCTCTTACCCGGCCGACGGACAGCTTTCTGCACTGTTGCAGAAAAAATGTTTTGAAAATGGTCTGATCCTGGAGCGTGGCGGGCGTGACGGTTGTGTTCTGCGTCTGCTGCCATCCCTGCTGATCACCAAAGAAGAGCTGGGTATTTTCCTGCAGAAATTCGAACAGGCTCTGCTGGACGCCGGTGTTCAGCCTGTATAACGGAGTCAGTTAATGTCTGATATCAATCCGATCCTTTCCGGGTCGGCTGAAAGTATTGCCGCCTACCAGGCGGCTATTGAACAAAGTACCGCCGCTGTCGTTGAGTGGCTGAAACAGCCTGAGATGTATCAGGGGAAAACGGTTGAGCAGCTACGTGACCGTATTTCGCTGAACTTTACTGAGCAGGGGCTGGGAAATGAGGCGGCGATTGGCCGTGCGGTTGAATATTTCCTGAAAGACAGCCTGTCTGTCCATCACCCGCAGTGTGTGGCGCATCTGCATTGCCCGAGCCTGGTGATCAGCCAGGCCGCCGAAGTGCTGATTAATGCCACTAACCAGAGCATGGACTCCTGGGATCAGAGCCCTTCAGCGACGCTTATCGAGATGAAGCTGATCGAATGGCTGCGCGCCTCTGTCGGTTATCCGGCCGGTGATGCGGGCGTGTTCACCAGCGGGGGAACCCAGAGTAATCTGATGGGGCTGATGCTGGCCCGCGATGCCTTTTTTGCGCGCCAGGGCCATTCCGTCCAGCAGCAGGGGCTGACCGGCGACCTGAGCAAAATCAAAGTATTCTGCTCGGAGCATGCGCATTTTTCTGTTCAGAAGAATATGGCGCTGATGGGGCTGGGCTATCGCTCGGTGACGCAGATTAAAACAGACGCGTTCTCCCGGATGGATATGAATGACCTGGCCGAAAAACTGACCGAAGCGAAAGCGAAGGGTGAGCAGGTTATGGCCATCGTCGCGACAGCCGGAACGACCGATGCCGGTGCCATCGATCCATTAAACGAAATCACTGCGCTGGCAGCAGAGCAGCAGATTTGGGTTCATGTGGATGCCGCCTGGGGCGGGGCGTTATTACTGTCTGAGAAATATCGTCACTTCCTGGATGGCCTGGAAAAAGCTGATTCTGTGACCCTGGATTTCCATAAACAGTACTTCCAGACCATCAGCTGTGGCGCATTCCTGCTGAAGGATGCCCGTCACTATGAACTGATGCGTTATCAGGCGGCTTATCTGAACTCCGGATTCGATGAAGAGCAGGGGGTGCCTAACCTCGTCTCTAAATCACTGCAGACAACCCGTCGTTTTGACGCACTGAAACTGTGGATGGGACTGGAAGCGCTGGGCCGGAAGAAATATGCCGAAATCATCGATAACGGCGTAACTCTGGCTCGCGAGGCAGGGGAGTATGTGGCAGAGCAGTCCGATCTGGAACTGGTTATGCAGCCACAACTGGCCAGTATCTTATTCCGTTATCGTCCGTCAGACGATGTGCCGGGCGGTATTGCCTTACTGAACCAGCGCATCGGAGACGAACTGCTGGCCAGTGGCAGCGCCAATGTGGGTGTGACGGAAGCCGACGGTATCACCTGTCTGAAACTGACCTTACTGAACCCGGTAGTCACGCTGGATGACGTTAAGGTTCTGCTGAGCAGCGTACAGCAAACCGGTCGCCGCTTAAGCGCATAACCGGACGTTCTGAACCGATGACCTGCGGGTTGTCGGTTTTTTTTACTTCAATTTAGTTACAACATACAGTAGAGTTTATAGATAAACAGGGTGCAAACCTTAATAGAAGAAACACGATCATGATATTAAGGCGTCCACCTCCTGTTTGTCAGAAGATTCAGGTGGTTATTAGATGCCGGATGAAACCCTATCGATAAGAGGAAGAAATTCACTACTAAGGGCTCTATGCCGGAACCGCCGAAATTTCCGTTAAGTCAGTTTCAGTCCGGCTACCAGCGTATCCGGAGCGATAAGTTCATTGCTGCTCTGGAAGTTATAATGCCCGTTCAGCAAAATGGTTTGTTCAGGTCAGCAATAGTTGCATTATCGAGTTGTTCCGCCAGTATACGCACCTGTCACTGTCTTTCTTCAGAAAGAACCCGGCTCACAAGCTCCTGAAACCTGGTATAACCGCGCCAGATAATTTTATGTTCGTTGAGCCAAATAATCAGCTCTGTGACAACAAACCTGGGGTTACAATCCCTGTGAACAATGTGAGCGGCCGGCTGTTCAGGCTGTGAATACAGCGAAGATGACCACGAGCGGTAACCAAACAGTGCATATTTACCACGCATTGTCATCCTGACCCCGATTAATCATATCCGTAAGGGGATCGCTCCGCGGACATTCAAAAATGTGTCTGGTATCTGCAGAAAATCAGGCATAAAGTCATCTCATAGAGACAGTACGTTATCAATCTCTTTCATGGCTCCTGAATCGTACATATGACAATTGAAATACGCATAGGCTATGGACGTACCGTAAGCCAGGATCTGGCTGCGCAACAGGAAGCCCTGACCAGTCAGGGCGTTTCTCACGACCTGATTTACACCGAGAAGGGACTTACAGGCTCATATCGCCAGCGACCCGGTCTGGAGAAGTGAACCAGGGAGACACACTGGTTGTACCAAAGCTGGACCGATTGGCCCGTTCAGTCCCGGATGCCAGAGCGATTGCGGACGATCTCCGGGCCTGGGGAATGAAACACCATCAGAGGCGAGTACAGCAAAATGGTAACGATAAAAAAAAATCCTCTGACATTTTTATCGCCATTAATAGTTGTTTTTATTATTACTGCGTGTAGTCAGGAAGGAAAAGTAAAAACACTGACTGAAATCGAAACCGGGCAAACGCTTGAGTGGTCATCAGAAGATGCAACCATTAAAGAGGATTGCAGTAAATTCCAGCCCACCCGTGAACAAATACTGAGTTTTTTTAACGAAGCCCAGCCTGTTGAAGGGTTTGTAGTGACTAAAGATCGTTATACCCCTTGCTTCACTTCCGGTCAGCTGGTCTGGCGTGACGGCACCAGCGCCAGCTGGAACTTATACTCCAGCGGAACAGCCAGTCTTTTGCTGAATAATGGTGAAACAATACATCTGTATCAGCGGGATTATCATTGGATTGACCCAATGGAATGCACTTATGGCTTGGGTGATGAAGGAGAGTGTTAATCAATTTTAACCTTTAACTATAAATCCGGAGCAGATCTGGACAGGTAAGTGACAGGTTTATTCGCATTACTGGCCGGAATTTCGGCGGTTCCGGTGTAGAACCCCTGAGCGAGATTTATTTGAACTAAGACAAAACCTTTTAAAGAATGCAAACTTACTATTCTTAATGTGCTTGTCCGACTGAGCAGGCGCCACACCGTTTTAAAGGTTACTGAGGAATTCTTTCACCATCGACCTGGTTACCGAACCGATCAAAATGCATCCGCTTTGTACCCTCCGGGAACACCTGCCAGATTTCACCATTGGGATAAGTTTTGCTATACACCTGAGATTTGAGCAACAGTTTTACGCGACGATCTACCAGCGTCTTAAAATCAGCATCATTCAGCCAGCCATGATCGGTAGGATTGAGTAACAAAGATGCCTCTTCCGTCGGATTCTGAACAGCATTGGCTAAAAGGTCAGGATATTTTTCATATTCGGACACGGGTACCACCTTAATTTTTCATGCACGAATTATTGAAAGGATACACGGATAAGTATCAGATAATCCTCTTTTTATCGGGAGGAAGATGCATCAATAAAGTTCTCCCGCGATAACGTGTTCAGGCATTGTACTCCATCGATGACGGTCGCGGGTCCTTCAGCATCACTGTCCGGAAATTCCCGCACGATGGCATGCCCTCATAGGGAAAATATTCTTCAACATGCTGGCCACTTTTGCTAAGTTTGAAGGAGATTTGATACGCCTTCGTAGCAGGAATATAGCCAGAGGGAAAGGGCGGCTGCATGGGAAGCAGCCAAAACCATCGGACAAACAACAGAAAGAATTGTACCGGATGCATGGAGCCGGATAGTACTCAATAAGCGATCTGGCGGCGTTATTTCCAGTCTCACGGCCAACAGTCTATCGAACGCTTTCCCGGATTAATAATCTGAATAATCAACAGATAAACTTCTACCATAAAGACCATGAATAGCTCGCTAAATAAGTCCTTTCCGGGCAAAAGTGATCCGGGTCGCTTCATTCAAATCCATACTTTTCATAGCTTCAGATGACACCCAGGTAATTTCCTGAAATTCCTCATTAAAGGTAATGTTCCTGTTTGTACTAATACAGTCAAATATAAGATAAATCATGTAAATTTCTTCGGTGGTGCCATCCGGATACGTTTTAGTCCGGATATCGTCACGAAAAGCCCACGGCTTAACTTCCGTGATACGTAGTTCTTCCCCTAACCCGGACACCAGGATATGCAGGGTCATCAGACTCCGTGAGTGTTTAACGCAGTTGGCTATCTTTACTGCCGCGCCGGTTATAACCACTCACGATGGCATTCTTTTTATCTTCCTTCGCCTGGCAATTAACACAATAGCGGACACCGGCCAGCGCCCGCCGTCGGGCTTCAGGGATGGGCTCACCGCATTCATCACAGAATTCTGCGCTTTCACCCTGACCCAGATGATCTCTTGCGCGAGCGACAGCATCTTCAATGGTGGCATCAATTTGCTTATTAACGGCGCCGTCATCAGACCAGCCCCCGGCCATAAATTATCCTCCTGTCTTCCCGGTAACACTGAAGTATAGACGAAAATGACCGGAAGACACTCCCGGCCCGGACGATGAACCTCAGAGTCTTTCTCTGCACCGACAAAAAAAGGTGAAATATCACACAAAAATGATGGCGTCGCTATGTGAAATCTGGTGAAAAGAGCAGGGGGCTTATGGCTGTTTTTCGCGTAGCGATACCAGTGATTTACCTGCCTGTTTGCGGCAATTGTGGCTGACCAGGAATAAATGATGAATTTGACAACATATTTTCAGTGGTGACGATCAATTGATGCTGACAATAACCATTATCATTGGCTATGTCATCTTTCAGCATCCGGGGCTGATGACGGTTTTACTGAATGACACTACATGTGAAAAAGATGCCATCAACTATTTACTGGCAATTGATAATTTTAACTTCAATGCTGATGGAACACATTGCCTTTCGATGTGGCCAAAAACACAAGTCGCTACCTATGATTACGGGTACAGTAGTGGGGAACAGGAGGTTATGCACTTTTTTATGGGAATGCCGGGGCATCCTCTTGGTCTGAATGTGAATGGTCAGGGAACCAGTGTGGCCGAACATAATACTAACTCCGGCTATGGCCCCACATTTGATAACGATATTTTGCCCGACGTTCCTTTTGCCATTAGCCTGTGCGCAGATTATGCAAAAGATGATGATTTTCGAAAGGAAGAATGATTAGGATTGGGGGGATCGGGTTGTTAATTATCGTAAAAGCGAAGAGGCGTTCCGCACATCCAATCGAACCTCCGGCATAGAGTTCTGCTGATAAACAGCAACACACCCCGGAATCATTCTGATACTGAGTCAGAGGGGCGTATTACTTCGGAACCTGAAAAAATTCTACTCCCGGCCGGCAAAGAGTTTCCTGTGATCCGGAATCACCTCAAGTGCCGCTTCACTGTTTTCATTGAGAAATGAATGATTGCCAGCAAGTCTCCGGGAACAGGATCTGACACTCCGGGTCTCCCTCGATGATGGAGATAAACCGGCGAAATATCACTCAAAAATAATGGCGTCGCTACGTGAAATCTGATGAAAGAGCAGGGGGTAAGGTGCCGATTTTTCGCGTAGCGTCACCGGTGATTTACCTGCCTTTCTGCGGTAATCGTGGCTGACCGGGAATGAATGATCAATCTGACATCATATTTTCGGCGGTGACGCTCAATTGATGCTGACAAAAACTATTATCATCACAATGTCATGGCTTAGCGGCGGGTGTGAATGGCAGCAGTTAATCGGGTAAGCACATGGATTTGAGGATAGACAGAGAGCAGCTTTACTCAAATTCTTCAGGAGACTCTTTTAACGGTTGAGAATTTACAGCGATGTGTAAGAGATATGTCTGACATTGCATGCTGCGTCAGACTTTCATCTTCAGACATAATGTATTATCCCGCCATGCTCCATGCTGAGTGGGCGGGTATTTTATGTACAGAAGCCTGATGACACTGAATTTTCTGTTAACCTCATTTAACTTTTGACTGGACACTATGAAAAAGACCTTTGTGATGACGTTGATCCTGATAAGCCTGACGGGGTGCGTTGGGTATCAGTGGGTTAAACCCGGAACCGACAGGCAGCAGGCAGAGATGGCTGAAACTGAATGTAAAGCTCAGGCGCTCAGGGATTTACCACCTGATAATCAAATCACGGGTAAATACACCTCTAAAAATAAAAAATATAAAACGACCGATACCAGCTACTCAACGAGTGACCAAAATGCGGGTCAGCGAGGTATTTTGGTGAAAGACTGTATGTATCGTAAAGGCTGGACACGTATCAAAGTCCAGCAGTAAATAAACGATGCATTTCCGGAAGTGGCTCAGGTTGTTGGCTATCTTTCGACGGCGGCCGGCGGAGATGACGGCTAATTTCATTATTCACCAGAGAACAGGATGATCTGCGTCAGCAGACAAAAGTTATATTGAGTAAAGTAACGAGTAAAGATGATGGCCGCAACCAGGAAGGTGAGGCCAGATGAAACAACAGGATTCATGTGCGGGTATTCAAGGTTGTGTGGGTCCAGTGATTATAATATCATATTTAACATAATATACATTATGCGAACCTTTATTATTTTATAGTTCAGGTATCCTGACTGGCCTGATATTGACGTTGATAGCCTGGCTTATATCGTCCGGCAATCTGAACATGGGCTTCCAACAGGAAACCCATATTCGTGTTACTGTTCTGTAAGTTGAATATCGGCAATTACCGGTAAATGATCACTGGCAGCTGACCAGCTGAACTCTGGTGAGTTATGTGGAATTTCGAGGGCTCTGGTGTCCCATTTCTGCCCTTTGAAAGTAAAAATATGGTCGATATCGATCGCGGGATTGATTGCCGGCCAACTGCGGGTGTCGGTCCCGGGCTTAGAAACTCTGTTAAAAAAATAACCTATCTCTTTTAACGGCTGCTCTTCACGTGTGGAGTTAAAATCACCGGCCAGAATCTTTATCGCAGAGGAAATATTTTTAAAATCAGAAGGCGCATCACCGATACTTAGGTCTAACAGGTAACGAGCCTGTCCGGTACGAATGGCAGGATCTTTTTGCCAGTCGAGATGCGTTACCATGATTATCGGTGCAGAATCGAACCCGGGTATCTCTACTTGCACCAGTAATACAACGCGCTGTTCGGCATCGCCCGATGGCAACTTAATCACCTGTGAATGCAGAATTTTATATTTTGATAGCAACCCCAGACCATATTCACCACCGTCAAAATCCAGTGCCTTACCAAACACGTAATGCATTTTATTGGCATCGGCAAGTAGCTTTAACTGATCGATTTTCTGACTACGCTGAGTTTTGTTATCGACTTCCAGTACCGCAATAATGTCAGCGTTGATTTTTTTAATCGCTGTATTAAGTGCCGTAAAATCAGTGACGTTGTCGGAGGCTTCATTCTTACCGATATTATAAGTGGCTATCCGCAGTGCTGGTTTATCCCCGGTGTAGACTTTATCGGGCACCCCGCCTTTTTGTACGGTAAGTATCTCATTACCTGAAATTTTATCAGAAGCCTGTACGTGGGCCATAAGACATGCCAGTGCCACGATTGTCAGAGCAAATCCTCTTTTCATTACTTTTTGAGTCCCTGTTTTAAAAATAAGGACTGATGGTATCAATTGTAACAACCAGGGTTTGAGAGGCGTTGCACAGACTCGTAACAGTGAACAGAGATTTCCAGCATTCTCCTGGTGTTACATGAGGTACCGTTTTAATAACGAAAATTATCCCGCCGCGCCTGAGGTCGGATCAGCTCATTGTGTACCAATACTCAACGGTTATAGCAGGAAACAACATCTCAAGGAAAATCCGCTTTTAACTCCCCTTTTCTTCCGGTGTCGCTACGTAAATTCCGGGAAATTTCCGGAGGATTATCCCTGCATTTTTTACGTAGCAACACCGGGTTTCAGATCGAAACGTTGCTGTATTAAGAGTGATATTACTCCCGGCGGCTGTAAAAAATCATCCCGGCCACCGGTCTCCATTACACGCGTAGTGCCCGTTAATCCGTTAGTCGTATAGCCAGTGACCCGCTTTGGCAGACGCGATTAACATCTCTATCGTCAAATCAGGCACTCGAGGAATTTCTTTTTTCCGGAACGGATTTAGCAGATGGGTCAGCGACGGTTCTGGCGGATAATAGGTTCTGATTGAAAAATTCCCACGTTCGATCCCCAGCGTCAAAAAATAATCCTCCATCAGCGCTAACGCCTCATCATCGTCCAGATGCAGATCTGAATCCAGATCCGTTGCGGGTGACAATACTCTCTGCTTAAAAAGATAAAGACCATCGTGACTTTTTACCAGGTCATAAATTTGTTGTTCAGGTGTCTCACTTACCATATTTTGTCATCTCCCCGGGCAATACGGTTGTAATCCCTGACGGTGTTATAGACAATCTGTGACACATCAGACGCCAGAATCCCCCATCCCATCACAGGTATAGCACGACCTGTAAATGAGCTGATCTTAGCAACCATTTTTATCTTCAATGTCGATGGCGGATATCCACCGATCACCGAAGGCAAAAGTATCCCACGCGGAAATTTAGTCGTACCAAAGATTTTACGTGAACTGCGGGAGGCTAATGAAGTACCCTCAATCGCATTACGAGGCTTTGCTCGTGTAGGTAAAATATTCAACCCAGCCACGATAGAGACTAAGGCACCAAAATCGTTCACATCCAACTGATTAGCGGTATTTTCACAGAAAATAATGAACTGTAACTGACTGGCAGTCAGGTTTGAACGACCTGCATAAAAATATGTATTGTTCATTTCTTCAACTGTATCCATACGGTATTCCCTCCTTCTTTGTCCTTTTGAATATAAAACACACGAAATTGTCACAGGACTCGCACAGGCTTCGTTGATTGTACTTATTCACAGAATTATGTCCGGGGAATGTGTCACGAGTTCGATGGATGTGCATTGTCTCACCGGAAATCTGACGGTTAACTCCCCTGTTCTTTTGCTGTCGCTACGTAAAATCTGAATGCTGTTCAGGGTAATGCCCCTGTATTTTTCGCGTAGCAACACCCGATTGCAGGCTGGAAATAGCTGAAGAGCGTCGTTATCAGGTGAAACGTCTTTGAATCGCTATTGCTGAACGCCTGGTGCATGGGTGATGATTCACCCTGTAACCCGATACGAACAACAGGAAGATCCTTTCGCCACCAGGCTTAATGGCTTCCTGGTTCAGAAAATTCCACGTTCGGTTCTGTCAAACTTCCCGGCCCTTATATGGTATGATGTCGGCCAGACCTCTTGTTATCCAGTATTTATGAAGCCATTAAAGTATCTTCAGGGATATCCCCCTGACATTCTCCGCCAGATCCAGGCCATCGCTGACCAGGGAAAACTGGGTCGCTGGCTGACCAGCAAATACCCCGACCGGCATGATATACAGAGCGATAAGTCTTTGTATCAGTATGTCGATGGCTATAAACAGCGCTATGTACGGAACGCATCTTCGCTTTCGAAGGTGTATTACGATAATAAACAAAACCCGATCACCGGAACCTTAGGCACAAATACCTTTGTCTCACGGGTTCAGGGCGGAAAACTGAAGGCAAATAACGAAATCCGGATTGCGACCTTGTTCCGTGATGCACCGGAAGCCTTTCTTCGCATGATCGTGGTTCATGAACTGGCGCATCTTAAAGAGAAAGAACACAATAAAGCGTTTTATCAGCTATGTTGTCATATGGAACCGGATTATCATCAGCTGGAGTTCGATATGCGATTATGGCTGAACTGGCGCGATCAGCAGGCCTGATCCCTTAGGCCTGTTGACGATTGCCGTCGGGGTTTGACTGATTTGTACACTGCACTTTCTGACAGCTCTGTTATTTACAAAACCCCTAATGTATGTTGTAACTAAAAAGACCTCTTACAGGCACTGTCTTTCGGATAAAACCTAACGTGGTACAAAGGTATACGTCCCTCTGCGCGATTTTCTTCGGATTGATTTCATGCTCGGTGTATTTTATGAAGTTCGAAGTCATTAAAGACACCGGCTACGCAGAACGTATATTATCCTTTTCAGGAACAGTCGTTATTCACGCCCTGAGGTAATTTATTTCAATAACGATAAGTGAATCTCATCACCCGCTATTATCTTGTCCCTGTCCATAATATTGTATTGACCGAAGAACTTTATGCTGCTTTTTATTCTAATAAGACAATGCATAAATACAATCTGCGAATTCTGAATAGAGTTTCCCGGGGGGTTATTTGAGCAAGTTCTCCCTGCTACAGAAACTATCGCCAGTTAACGTCCCGGGCTGCACGCCCGATGGCGGGAAGATGAACACACAAAGAAAGATGTAATAATTTTGTTGCCATTATTTACATTATAATTACAAACGCGGTTCATTTTCTGACTCACTGAGCAGCTGTTCGTGGATGACCACAGAACCAGTCCCGGGGGGGGGGGGCATTAATCGACTGATTTATATTGGTATTTTTTATTTCACTTTAAATTTGGAAATAAACAGTTGATAAAAAAAGTAAAGGCTAATAAATTAATCAAAGAAGAGGTTTTCAAAGGAAAAATCTATCATTGATACCCTTGACTGTAAGCAGTAATTGTTTTGATACCTCTGCCCTTTATTTTCAGGTTGTCTTCTTTATTCACGGTGACTGGCAGCACGGTTCTGCTATTAGTTGAGAGTTATCATTATCTGAATTCAATTTATTAATTTCTTCGATGACTGTATGCCAATACATTTTATGCACGGAGTAATAAATGAAAATATTCAGCTTTGGGATCAATGTAGTTCTATTACTTTCCTGTTTCAGTAGTTATTCCAGAGACGGAACCATTAACTTTACAGGGTATATTTATCAGTCTGCATGTGGTTACGACTCCTATAAAAGCGTATTTAATTGCCCGAAGGCCATCCGGACCGCGGCGACTCAAACGTGGCATAGGCTGACGACCGCCACGCTTCCACCGGATTTCGGTACCAGTCAGATGAACTGGCTAAATACCACCCATTCACGGGGCATTATGACCCTTTCTTATCGCTAAACTCCCCCGCACGCTTTGCGGTTTTTTACCCCGGGCGTCACGCTTCAGGCAGGCAGATGAAACCATCGATTCATAATGCCTGCTCGTAGTGCATCTTCCCGCCCATCCGCGATCATTGCACTTTCTGCGTGCATCTCACCGTTATATACTCTTTTATTCAAACCATTGATTTTACTTGCTTTATATACACCTCGTGAATAAATCACCCTATCCCCCGGGTTGGTACAAAAGTTGCAGCCATTCCCCTGTCCGGAAAAGGAGAGAAGAATGAAAGCAATAATTATTGGCGCCGGTATTGGCGGGATGAGTACAGCCCTGGCGCTTGGCCGGTGTGGTTATGATGCTGACGTCTATGAAGCCGTCAAAGAGATCAGGCCAGTGGGTGCCGCCATCTCTGTCTGGCCAAACGGGGTAAAATGCCTCAATTACCTTGGCCTGCGTGATTCGGTAAAAGCACTGGGCGGCAATATGGCCTGGATGGCTTACCGTGATTATATCAGCGGGAACGATATGACCCGTTTCAGTATGGCGCCTCTGGTGTCGCGTGTCGGTGAATCCCCCTATCCGGTCGCCCGGGCCGAGCTTCAGCAGTTGCTGATTGAAAGTTACCCTGCAGAAAAAATCCACTTTGGTAAGCGTGTTTGCCGGATAGAACAGGACGCAGAAGGTGTCAGCGTCTGGTTTGATGACCAGAGTCATGCCAGAGGAGATTTTCTTATCGCCGCCGACGGCACTCACTCCGTGGTACGCGAATATGTGCGGGGGTTCCCTACCGAGCGTCGCTATGCCGGTTATGTGAACTGGAACGGACTGGTGAGCATCGATGAGTCGATTGCGCCCGCGGATCAATGGACAACGTATGTCGGTGAAGGTAAACGCGTGTCCCTGATGCCGGTCAGTGATAACCGCTTCTACTTCTTTTTTGATGTTCCGCTGCCGAAGGGCTTAAAGGAAGATCGCAGTACGGTCAGAGAAGACCTGAAAGGCTACTTCCGCGGATGGGCACCACCGGTGCAACGGCTGATCGATGCTATTGACCCGCAAACCACCAACCGGGTGGAGATCCACGATATAGAACCTTTCATGGAGTTTGTTAAAGGTCGCGTGGCACTGCTGGGCGATGCTGCACACAGCACGACGCCGGATATCGGCCAGGGGGGCTGTGCAGCCATGGAAGATGCCGTGGTACTGGCCTCGGTACTGGCATCGCATTCACTGAGTCTGGAAGACAGTCTGTTACGTTATCAGCAGCGCCGGAATGAGCGCGTCAAAGACCTGATCCTGAAAGCCCGTAAGCGCTGTGATGTCACCCACGCCAAAGACCCTCAGGTCACCGAAGCCTGGTATCAGGCACTCACCCGTGAAGATGGCGTCAATGTGCTGGCCGGAATGTGTGAAACCATCGAAGGCGGGCCATTGGGCTGATGATGGGACCAGCAGCTCTGTACCCGTACCATGCCGGTTATCCGCCGGCATTTTACTCCATGATGCCGGACGTCCCCGGCCTCGTCAGCAGGCTCAGTGAGTCACCGGATGTCATCGCGTACACTCGCGATAGCTGACTAAACCCGTCCCGGAATAGCTTTCCTTACAGCGTCTTTAACAGATAACTTTCTGTACCGTGAGACGCAACGCTTAAGGCTCCTGAATGGGATCATGCACCAATCCGGGCTACGCCTGGCAATTCTCTGCGGCCCGGTATTCCGGGCTATCAGCGAATAAAATGGCTTAGCGGCGGTCCTTCTGGCATTCA